>NZ_KQ033998.1:0-325 GCF_000970615.1 Pseudomonas sp. 10B238 | reverse complement strand
GGATAAACCAATAGGCCATCGGGTTGCTGCCGGCCGGACGAATGAAGAAGACGGTCATGTACTGGGCACCGCTTTCCTGCTTGATCCCCTCGGACAGATAGCGCTGGATCAGGTATTGCCAGCTCCGTGGCTGATGCGCCTTCAGCTGTTTAAGCATGTCCCATGGCACATGCTGATCCAAGCCGATATTTGCAATGGCTTTCCGGTTCGCTTGGCGGTCGGCTAGATACGTAACCAAAAAATCGACATTGAAGGTCAGCAGGACCTCGGCTTTGTTGAGATTCTGGAAAATCCATTTGATCTTAGGGAACGGCACATCGCCATA
>NZ_KQ033997.1:0-331 GCF_000970615.1 Pseudomonas sp. 10B238 | reverse complement strand
ACACCTGACCTTTCCGGTACGGTGCTGCCCCCATGTCTTATACCGAACTCAGCGTTGAAGAGCGCGCCACCATTCAAATCGGTCATGCCCAAGGTTTCAGCCTGCGTGGGATTGCCTGCTTGATCAACCGATCCCCTTCGACCATCAGCCGGGAGCTGCGCCGCAATCGAGATGCCTGTGGTGGCTACTCGGCCCGTGTAGCCCAACAGCAGATGCAAGCCCGCCGCCAGGTGTGTCGACCGATGCGAAAGCTGTTGCCGGGTAGCGAGCGCTTTGAGCTGGTGGTTCATATGCTGCGTGAGCGTTTGTCTCCCGAGCAGATTGCCGGCAA
>NZ_KQ033996.1:0-334 GCF_000970615.1 Pseudomonas sp. 10B238 | reverse complement strand
GCAACCAGCTTTCCTGACCGCAGATGAGGCTCAGCCAGATAGGCAGGAATTTGGCCAAAACACATGCCTGCCAGGGTGGCTTCCAATTCCGTATCTGGATCATCACAGATAAGCGCTGGCTGCCTGGGCGCGAACGTTTGCCCGTCGGCAAATAGCCAAGGCCAAGGGCGGCCATTTTTCCGGTCGATCAGGACTGAAAGTGGCAGCTTAGCTAAGGCATCCAAAGATTCAGGTGGTGTCTTTTGGCCTATGAGAGACGGGCACGCGACAACGTAAAACGGCACGGGAGCTAAGGCACGTGCAACGTAGCGCCGGTCGCGAATAACCCCCACCC
>NZ_KQ033995.1:0-335 GCF_000970615.1 Pseudomonas sp. 10B238 | reverse complement strand
TGCTGGGCGTAATGAATATGTCAGCTGCGTTTGCAGAGCAAAAGCATGATCAGCACAAGCAATCATCGGCTTCATCGCAGAATCCAGGCAACAAGCCGGCATCTCAGACACAAGGCACCTCTAACTCAAAAATGAACCACGACGACATGGATCATGGCTCGATGGACCATGGAGAAATGGAGCACGGCAAGATGGATCATGACCCCAAGGCCACTGATACTGAGGTGGATTCGCACCATGACCACTAGACCTTCTCGCTTTGCTCTGATTGCGCTCGGAGTTTCGTTGAGCGCAGCGGCTGGAGGGACAGCCAACGCTGCCGAGATGATGGATCA
>NZ_KQ033994.1:0-283 GCF_000970615.1 Pseudomonas sp. 10B238 | reverse complement strand
GCGGGTGCGATTGGTGTACGACCACCTTAAGCAGGCTTTCTCAAACCCCAAGCTATTTCCCCAAGGCCTGGGGACATAGCGATGCATACCTGCCAGCCAATCGTCCGCTATTGGCCGGTTAGCGACCATTTTTCTGGCTAGCCATGCTTGGCCTCCCACATGTGGAGGACTTGCCATGAACATCACTGCTACCTGCACCCGCCGGCCCTGGAACAAAGGAAAGTTGGTCGGACAGAAAACCCCGCTCCGGCTGAGAGATATCTGGGCCATCCGAGTAAGGCTT
>NZ_KQ033993.1:0-344 GCF_000970615.1 Pseudomonas sp. 10B238 | reverse complement strand
TGCAATAGGCCAAGTTCGTCGCTAACCAATCCATAAGGTGCCCCGTATGTCCTCTCAGCAGTGCCATCACCAGCCCGACCAAACGAAAGGTACTGCAGCACTCACAGACCCCGTCTGCGGGATGAAGGTGGAAGAGGATAGCGAGCATCAAGAGCATTATCAGGGAAGCACTTACCGCTTCTGCAGCCAGGGTTGCCAGACCAAGTTTCGTTCCGACCCTGCTCGATATCTCGCTGCACCGCAGGCTCATGGAACCTCCTCTCGGGCATCTACCCCACCCGCACAGAAACCACCCGCCGGTGATGCAACGACAGAGTACACCTGCCCGATGCACCCTGAGATCC
>NZ_KQ033992.1:0-347 GCF_000970615.1 Pseudomonas sp. 10B238 | reverse complement strand
GCGATTAGGCAGTCGATTCCTGCTGACTCGAATAACCGCTGAAAAAGAAGGAACTCCGGATACAGATATTGGGCTTGTGGGCTTTCATCCAAGATCACCACGCGCGTGAGCGGACGTTGCTCGCCGCTCGTAGACCATTCCTGGGCGAACATATCCAGAATCGAACGCTCGAAGCCGCCGGGTCCATCCTGACCTGGCGAAAGCCCGACTACGCCGCTGCAACAACTACGCTGCGCGCGGGCGAGCAATACGTTTAGCATCGCTCCGCCCGCATTTGTGTTTATTTCGATGAGCCCAAGCTTGTCATCATCCAGATGGAAGTCGTAGCCAAAGAAGACGCCGCGCGC
>NZ_KQ033991.1:0-358 GCF_000970615.1 Pseudomonas sp. 10B238 | reverse complement strand
TGCGCAAGAGCATGACCTACGACCAGGGCCGAGAAATGGCGCGGCATGCTGAAATCACTCAGCAGACCGGGGTGGCCATTTACTTCTGCGACCCGCACAGCCCTTGGCAGCGCGGCAGCAACGAAAACATCAATGGCTTGATCCGCCAGTACCTGCCCAAAGGCACAGACCTGTCGGTACACAGCCAGGAAGAACTGGATGCCATCGCACTGCAACTGAACATGCGCCCACGTAAGCGCTTCGACTTCAAATGCCCAATTGAAGTTATGGGCAAAGTGATGCAGGAAGCCATGGCTATGCGGCATGATGCGCCTGCTTCAATTCAATAACCGTGTTGCACTCAGCTCCTGCAACCGCC
>NZ_KQ033990.1:0-382 GCF_000970615.1 Pseudomonas sp. 10B238 | reverse complement strand
GGAAGTTGAGGATGGTGGTTTCGTCGGGGATGCGATCTAGCTGCAAGCCCGCAAAATGCCGCAAGATGGTCGTTTCATACAGGGCCTCTTCCATCGCCGGATCGCTGTAGCCAAACCAGTTCTGCATCAGATGAACCCGCAGCATGGCTTCCAGCGGATAGGCAGGGCGCCCACCTTCACCCTTGGGATAATGGGGCTCGATCAATGCCAGCAATGGCTTCCAGGGGACAACCTGATCCATTTCGATCAGGAAGCGCTCACGGCGGGTCTGCTTACGTTTTCCGGCGTATTCGGCGTCAGCGAAGCTCATCTGTTTCATGCGGTGATCTCGAAAATGGGCTGCGCCATTTTACCGTTTTAGAAAGTCTTTTTCAGACGTTCC
>NZ_KQ033989.1:0-409 GCF_000970615.1 Pseudomonas sp. 10B238 | reverse complement strand
GGGGCAACATGCTTAACCGCATGGAGATGGTTAGGATTTTTTGCACAGCAGCAGAGGCAGGTAGCTTCCGCCAAGCGGCAACTCGATTAGGCATCTCCCCACAAGGGGTGACTCGAGCCATTCAAGCCCTGGAAACTGAGCTTGGCGAATCACTGTTCCACCGCAATACCCGCCAGGTGAGCATCACTGCTTTCGGTCAGGATTACGCCAAAGATGCCATGTCAGCTCTGGATCATTTCGATACGCTATTCCGGTCGCACAGGACGGAGCCTGAGCTGTCAGGTAGGGTGGGGATTACGGCTCCACATGCTATTGGCAGGCGCTTCCTAATACCGTTTCTTCAGCCCCTGGCCGCTGCACATCCTGACCTGCAATTCGATCTCCGCTTGGAAGATCAGATGACTGATGC
>NZ_KQ033988.1:0-427 GCF_000970615.1 Pseudomonas sp. 10B238 | reverse complement strand
ATACAGAGCCATCCCCTGGACGCCTAAAGCCGCCCACGTCTGCGGCGACTCGGGCTTAAAGTCCTGGCGAACACCTGCTACCACATCCCACCAGGGGCTGATGGCACGCCCGTAGAGCGCCTGAATTTCCGCATCTTCAGTAACGCCATTCGTTCGCTCACCTTCCGAGCGAAACCAGAACCGATTGATATCGCCACCAACCCAGGCAGTAGCTTCCCAACTGAGGGTGCTACCTTCATTTGCGTTCTGGTACTCAAGTTGATCTAGCAGAAGGAACCAGGCCAGATACTTGTCATGGACTGTATGACCTTGAAGACCAGGGAAAGCCGCTTCTCTATCCGCATCGGTCAATACTGGAATGAACGAGGGATGAACCATGCCGGGCATTTCGAGCGTATCGTCATGCTTCATTTGGCCATGGTTCATC
>NZ_KQ033987.1:0-429 GCF_000970615.1 Pseudomonas sp. 10B238 | reverse complement strand
CAGGTGTTGCACTCAGTTTTTGCCGCCGCCATCAATTAACGCTGGCAACATCAACCCTCAGGGCTGGTTTCGGCTTGGCTCCTTAGCTTGATTGGAACGTACACATGCAACGTAAAACCTCTAGGCGAACCTTTGTTAAAGGCTTGACTGCCGCAGGCCTCCTTGGCGGTCTTGGTTTGTGGAGAGCTCCGGTCTGGGCAGTGAGTAGCCCCGGCCAGCCCAGCGTACTAACCGGCACGGAGTTCGATCTACTGATTGGGGAGACGCCGGTCAACATCACCGGCGCGGCTCGGACGGCAATGACCATCAACGGCACTATTCCAGGACCGCTTCTTCGTTGGCGTGAAGGGGATACGGTCACGCTGCGGGTCAGGAATAAGCTGAGCGAAGATACATCCATTCACTGGCACGGCATGATCCTGCCGGCCA
>NZ_KQ033986.1:0-444 GCF_000970615.1 Pseudomonas sp. 10B238 | reverse complement strand
CAAACAGAAGGTTCTGACGCATATTGCGAACCGTCGCCACCGAAAGCGTGCGCGCGCGCAGTATCCCCATCAGGTCACCTTTAACGAGCGTAACTTGGGCGCTGTTCATGGCGACGTCAGTGCCCGTGCCCATCGCTATGCCGACATCAGCCCTGGCGAGCGCCGGCGCATCATTTATTCCGTCGCCTGCCATGGCGACTACTTTACCTNAGCTCACGAGCCACCGCGCGGGCAGTGGTAAGCCCGTCGCCGGTGGCCATGATGACTTGCACGCCCTCCGCTTGGAGCCGCGCTACAGCTTCCTTGGAAGTCGGTTTGATTGGGTCCGATACGGCCAGCAAGCCGGCAAGTGCCCCATCAACAGCCAGGTACACAATGCTGGTACCGCTCTCGCGCATTTTTTCTGCCTGATATTTCAACGGCTCGACGCTCACACCCGCATCT
>NZ_KQ033985.1:0-473 GCF_000970615.1 Pseudomonas sp. 10B238 | reverse complement strand
GGGAAGTCGTAAGTCGACAGCAGGTCACGCACTTCCATCTCAACCAGCTCAAGCAACTCGGCGTCGTCCACCATGTCAGCCTTGTTCAGGAAGACAACGATGTACGGAACGCCAACCTGACGGGACAGCAGGATGTGCTCACGAGTCTGCGGCATCGGGCCGTCAGCAGCAGAGCAAACCAGAATCGCGCCATCCATCTGTGCAGCACCGGTGATCATGTTCTTCACATAGTCAGCGTGGCCAGGGCAGTCAACGTGAGCGTAGTGACGGATCGAGGAATCATATTCAACGTGGGAGGTGTTGATGGTGATACCACGAGCCTTCTCTTCCGGCGCGTTGTCGATCTGCGAGAAGTCACGCGCAGAGCCGCCCCAAGTCTCAGCACAGACCTTAGTCAGCGCTGCGGTGAGCGTGGTCTTGCCATGGTCGACGTGACCAATGGTACCGACGTTCAGGTGCGGTTTGTTACGTTC
>NZ_KQ033984.1:0-480 GCF_000970615.1 Pseudomonas sp. 10B238 | reverse complement strand
CAGGGCTGGGTATTCGGCCTGATCAATGCAGTTGCGGTTTTGATCATTGCTTGCCCTTGCGCACTTGGCCTGGCAACGCCTATGTCGATCATGGTTGCCACAGGCAAAGCGGCTGGAAGTGGAGTGCTTTTCAGAGACGCAGGCGCCATCGAAAATGTCCGTAAGGTAGACACGCTGATTGTCGATAAAACAGGAACCTTGACCGAGGGCCGACCTGTCTTCGATCGGGCCATAGGCGTCACGCCGTTTGACTCGCAGGAAGTCATCCGTTTGTCTGCCAGCTTGGATCAAGGTAGTGAGCATCCCCTAGCCCACGCGATCGTAGACCATGCCAGAAGCGAAGGTCTCCAGCTGGCGAAGCCAGAGACCTTCGAGTCAGGGTCAGGGATCGGAGTCCGTGGTCTGGTGGAAGGCAAGCAGCTACAGCTAGGCAACACCGCGCTTATGGAAGATGCGGGTGTGAGCGTCGAGCCGTTGAAA
>NZ_KQ033983.1:0-360 GCF_000970615.1 Pseudomonas sp. 10B238 | reverse complement strand
CGTTGGGGACCGTGGCCAAAGTACAGGTGACCGACGGGCCGCCAATGCTTAAAAGCGAAAACGCAAGGCTGTCGGGCTGGGTTTACGTCGATGTTCGTGGCCGCGACATGGCGGCTGTGGTGGGCGATCTGAGGGAAAAGATCAGCAAAGGGGTCCAGCTCGAATCCGGCATGAGCATCAGCTATTCCGGCCAATTCGAATTCATGGAGCGAGCTAACGCGAAGCTGAAGCTCGTCGTGCCGGCTACCTTGCTCATCATTTTTGTCTTGCTCTACCTCACGTTTGGGCGCTTTGGGGAGGCGTTGCTGATCATGGCCACGCTGCCATTCGCCCTAACCGGTGGCGTCTGGTTCCTCTATT
>NZ_KQ033982.1:0-573 GCF_000970615.1 Pseudomonas sp. 10B238 | reverse complement strand
CGTTGGGGACCGTGGCCAAAGTACAGGTGACAGACGGACCGCCCATGCTTAAAAGCGAAAACGCAAGGCTGTCGGGCTGGGTTTACGTCGATGTTCGTGGCCGCGACATGGCGGCTGTGGTGGGCGATCTGAGGGAAAAGATCAGCAAAGGGGTCCAGCTCGAATCCGGCATGAGCATCAGCTATTCCGGCCAATTCGAATTCATGGAGCGCGCTAACGCGAAGCTGAAGCTCGTCGTTCCGGCTACCTTGCTGATCATTTTTGTATTGCTCTACCTAACGTTTGCCCGCTTTGGCGAGGCGCTGCTCATCATGGCTACGCTGCCATTCGCTCTGACCGGGGGCGTCTGGTTCCTATATCTGCTCGGGTACAACCTATCCGTAGCGACAGGAATCGGATTCATCGCACTGGCAGGCGTTTCTGCTGAGTTCGGCGTCATTATGCTGCTGTATTTGAAGAACGCCTGGACGGATCGGGTTAACGCTGGAGCCCATGGCGAAGGCGTCCTGCTCGACGCCATTCGTGAAGGTGCTGTCCAGCGAGTGCGCCCCAAGGCCATGACCGTAGCAGTGA
>NZ_KQ033981.1:0-451 GCF_000970615.1 Pseudomonas sp. 10B238 | reverse complement strand
CTTGATGACCCAAAATGTTTTTGCTGGGTCACCGTATAGCCCCGCTTCAGCCAGGCTGGGTGGAGCGGGATAAAGGCCATTGCTTAGCTCGGTCTCAGCCATGCCTGGCGCCAAGTGACAACCCACACACATCGAGTCGTAGTTCCCCGCCCCGGCGCGGATTTGGTCTTCATCGTCGAGAGATGGCACGACTATGTCTTCGGAGCGAACCTCAATCGAGCGATTGCGAGCAGTTTCCAAGAAAGCGTGCACGGCTCCCGTATGAGGATCATCCGCGGCAACGTTTATTAGTCCCGAGAAAACAACACCGGCCACCACCAACAGGCCTAGTGCGCAGAAGGCAGCGAAGCTAATAATTATTCTTTTCATCTAGGGTCCTTAAAACCAAAGCCTGATGCCAGCAACGAACCGCGCCTCATCTACGTCTTCGCCTTCATCTCTCGCCATATCG
>NZ_KQ033980.1:0-637 GCF_000970615.1 Pseudomonas sp. 10B238 | reverse complement strand
ATAGTCCCGGAGCCAACCCTGGTGGCTCGCATGACAAGCGAGCCGCTCGTGTTCATCGTCGCGCCGATAAGCGAATCGCCTGTCCGCTTCGTCACCGGAACCGGCTCGCCCGTTAGCATGGATTCGTCGACGGCGCTCTCGCCCTCTAACACCTCTCCATCAACGGGTACCTTTTCACCAGGACGAACGCGCAGATGGTCGCCCTCGTGAACATGTGTGAGCGGGATGTCCTCCTCGGAACCATCCTTGGCGATACGGCGAGCTGTTTTGGGTGATAAGCCAAGCAGGGACTTGATTGCGGAAGATGTCTGAGAGCGGGCCTTCAGTTCGAGCAGCTGACCTAAAAGCGTCAGTGAAATGATGACCGCTGCGGCTTCGTAGTAAACGCCTATCCGGCCGCCCACAGTGAATGACTCTGGAAATATGCTCGGTAAGACGGTTGCTACGATGCTGTAAATATACGCAGCCCCTGTGCCAAGCCCGATCAACGTCCACATGTTTGGGCTGCGATGCTTAACTGATGCGAAACCGCGCACGAAAAATGGCCAACCTGCCCACAAGACAACCGGGGTCGTAAGGGCTAGTTCAACCCAGTTCTGGCTAGCGCCGTGAAACAGCGGTATCGCATGTCCCGCCA
>NZ_KQ033979.1:0-714 GCF_000970615.1 Pseudomonas sp. 10B238 | reverse complement strand
CTTGATGACCCAAAATGTTTTTGCTGGGTCATCGTATAGCCCCGCCTCAGCCAGGCTGGGAGGAGCGGGATAAAGGCCATTGCTTAGCTCGGTCTCAGCCATGCCTGGCGCCAAATGACAACCCACACACATCGAGTCGTAGTTCCCCGCCCCGGCGCGGATTTGGTCTTCATCGTCGAGAGATGGCACGGCTATGTCTTCGGAGCGAGCCTCAATCGAGCGATTGCGAGCAGTTTCCAGGAATGCGTGCACGACTCCCGTATGAGGATCATCCGCGGCAACGCTAATCAGTCCTGAGAAAACAACTCCGGCCACTACCAACAGGCCTAGAGCACAGAAGGCAGCGAAGCTAATAATTATTCTTTTCATCGAGGGACCTTAAAACCAAAGCCTGATGCCAGCAACGAACCGCGCCTCATCTAGGTCTTCGCCGTCATCTCTCGCCATATCAGCGGTATTACCGTATGCCCGGCTCCACGTGACGCCGATGTACGGTGCGAACTCACGAACGATTTCGTATCGGAGGCGGAGCCCCACCTCTGTATTTGCGAGACCAGCGCCCACTCCGTGTGCAGGATCGTCCTTGCCATAGAAATTGAGCTCGGCAGTCGGTTGGAGGATGAGCCGGTTAGTGAGGAGAATGTCGTACTCGCCTTCAAAACGTGCTGCTGTCTGCCCACCTTCACCGACGAAGGCGGTGGCTTCCGCCTCAAA
>NZ_KQ033978.1:0-802 GCF_000970615.1 Pseudomonas sp. 10B238 | reverse complement strand
AACCAGCAGGCGCTGATCGAAACCAGCTTGCAGCTTGGCTTCGTGCCGATCCTCGCCTCGGTTAAACCACAGGTCTCAGCACACGTAGCTATCGACCTGGAAGGCGGCAGCGGCCCGAGCGGGATCTACATCGACGAGGCGGACTGGAAGTTCATAAAGCTTCGTGAGCAAGCAGAGCCATTTGACGTCTCAGCTGTTCAAAGGCCTGCTAAAGAGGTCGAGCCAGTCAGCTGATCACAAGATCGAGAACTAACCAGCTTGCCACTGATGCGAGCTGGTTAGTTCAGCCTCAAACTCCCCCGCTGTACCGCCTTAGTGCGACCGCGCTTACAAGCTGAGCTGAACTGAGCGGCTCGCCGCGTCGGTGAGTACAACTGCTACTGCTAGGCACTGACCGATAGGCGATACCGTCAGCCACCCGATGTCTCGGATCGCGTCTACCCTACGTGTGCTTTCCAGCTACGTCTCAGCATGAGCATTCGCAACTGCTATCCAGCTCGCCACAGCGTGAGCGCTCAGATTTAGAACCACCGGCTAGCCCCATACCGATCCAAACAGCTCCCAGCATCATGACAATTGTGCCTGCCACGCGGCGTGAGCCTTCGAGACTGTGATGCCTCCGGGCAGAGTGCCTCACCGGAGCTGTCGAAGTCGCATCATTTGATGTGAGGACGCACGATGGCTCGCCAGTTCTGAAGCAAGTTCTGAACGCAGGAGCGAGCTAAAGGATCATGTGGGATAAACGGCAGTGCGAGGGTTCAGTCTTTTCGTCCCCCAAAGACAAACCCCCGATCCTCTTACG
>NZ_KQ033977.1:0-832 GCF_000970615.1 Pseudomonas sp. 10B238 | reverse complement strand
GGAACGTCTGAAGAACTGACCCCGCTGGCGGCGATTCTGACCTCAACGCGCAAAAAATCATTTCGGGAACGATTTCATCGAGCCTGGTCACGCTTTGGGGGTGTTTAAGCCCGCTTTCGGCCTGTCAGGCCGCCATACCCGAAACTCCGGGCGGATTTATCCCGCGCTCAACAACTGCTTTCGGGCCATCCACAGGTTCGCCAAGGCAAACAGGGTATGCAGCTGGGCGGTATTCTTGGCCAAACCTTTGTAACGCACCTTGGTAAAGCCAAACTGGCATTTGATCACCCGGAACGGGTGCTCGACCTTGGCCCGGGTGCTGGCTTTGGCGCGTTCGATTCGGCGTAACCCTTTCTCAATCAGCTTGGTTTTGCTCAACGTCTTGAGCTTGCCAGGACGCACGGCAATCGACCAGACCACGGACTTGCGTTCCTTATGCTCGTCCCGTTTCTGGACGCCGGTGTAACCAGCATCACCGCACACATGAGTTTCGTCGCCGTGCAGCAACTTGTCTACCTGAGTGACATCAGCAGCGTTGGCAGGTGTGCCTACGAGGCTGTGAACCAGACCTGTGTCAGCATCCACACCGATGTGCGCCTTCATGCCGAAATAGTACTGATTGCCTTTCTTTGTCTGGTGCATCTCGGGATCACGCTTTCCGTCTGCATTCTTGGTCGAACTGGGTGCATGAATGATGGTTGCATCGACTATGGTCCCTTGGCGGAGCATTAGCCCATGTTCACCCAGGTAACGGTTCACCACCTCGAACAACGCGGTGGACATGCCGTGGCGTTCCAGCAAGCGACGGAAGTTGAGGATGGTGGTTTCGTCG
>NZ_KQ033976.1:0-851 GCF_000970615.1 Pseudomonas sp. 10B238 | reverse complement strand
AATCATTTCCATTTATTGAGATCAATCATGGGTCTAAAGTTTGCGCACTGCCAGGTTAACCAGCCATGGCGAAGTACAAACCCGCCGATGAGGTTCTCAGCATGAGCAATAACATTTCTGGAAAAGTTGTCGTTATCACCGGTGCCAGTAGCGGCCTGGGTGAGGTTACTGCGCGCCACCTTGCTGCGCTTGGCGCTCGCGTAGTGCTGGCTGCACGTCGCAAAGATAAACTCGACGCATTGGTGGCTGAGCTGACCAATGCAGGTGGTCAGGCAATCGCGTATCAGACCGATGTTACCTCTCAGGAAGAGGTCAAAACGCTCATTCAAGGTGCCGTGGACACCTACGGTCGCATTGATGTACTGGTCAACAATGCCGGACTGATGGCGATTGCACCGCTCAGCGATGCTCGCACTGACGAGTGGGATCGCATGATCGATATCAACATCAAGGGTCTGCTGTACGGAGTCGCGGCTGCATTGCCAGTCTTCCAGAAACAAAACAGTGGTCACTTCATCAACATCGCATCGGTTGCAGGCCTGAAGGTGTTTAGCCCAGGTGGCACCGTGTACAGCGGCACCAAGTTTGCTGTGCGGGCTATCTCCGAAGGACTGCGTCACGAAGTCGGTGGCAGCATCCGCACCACGACTATCGAACCGGGCGCCGTGGACTCCGAACTGAAATTCGGCAGCACCCACCAACAGAGCCGCGATTTCGTGGTGGACTTCTACAAGCATGCAATTCCCGCCGAATCGGTCGCTCGAGCTATCGCCTTCGCAATTGAGCAGCCTGCTGACGTGGATATTAACGAGATCGTTCTGCGCCCAACCGTGCAGGAATTCTAATGAGTT
>NZ_KQ033975.1:0-876 GCF_000970615.1 Pseudomonas sp. 10B238 | reverse complement strand
GGCGCTGCATGGCAGCCGGCCTAGTCAAGGGTGAAGGTTTCGCCGTCGACGCCAGCATCATTAAGGCGGATGCCAGCCGGCAACGTGGGGTGGCGGGAGATCAGGTCGATTGGAACGACCCAAAGCTCAGCAGCCGAGCAGTGCGTGAGTACCTCGAAGCCCTTGATGAAGAGGCGCTGGCTGAGGCTCTTCCCAAGAAAATTTCGCTCACAGATCCTCAGTCCCGTTGGACAGCAGCGCCAGGTGGCCCGGCCTTTTTTGCCTACTCCACGAATTACCTGATCGACACTGAGCACGGTGTGATCATGGACGTGGAAGCTACCCCGGCGCACCGTACCGCCGAAGTCGACTCGACCAGGACGATGGTCGAGCGTGTCGAAGCGCATTTCGATCTCACGCCGGAACGCCTTATCGGCGATACCGCTTATGGCACCGCCCCGATGCTGGCCTGGATGGTAGAAGAAAAGGACATCGAGCCGCATGTGCCGGTGTGGGACAAGACCGAGCGCAAGGACGACAGCCTCTCCAGTAACGACTTCCACTGGAATCAGGAAGCCAATGAATATCGCTGCCCAGCCGGCAAACCGCTACGCAGTGAATGGCGTGCCTTCACTCAGCAAAGATCGCGGGTAACCAAGGCCAACACCATCATTTACCGCTCCAGCCAAACCGACTGCGCCACCTGCTCGTTGAAAGCGAAATGCTGCCCCAACACGCCGAATCGGAAGATCGTCCGCAGCATCCATGAGTCTTCCCGCGACGTGGCTCGACGCATCGCCAAGACACCGGAATACCTCGTCTCTCGCTGCGAACGAAAGAAGGTGGAAATGCTTTTCGCCCACCTCAAACGGATCATGAAACTCGACCGTTTACGAC
>NZ_KQ033974.1:0-912 GCF_000970615.1 Pseudomonas sp. 10B238 | reverse complement strand
GAGACTTCATTAACGATGTGAGCGAAGACGGGTGGGCCGCAACGATTGCAAATCGGAAGATGTGGGCTCAGATGAAGATGAGCCCCACCGACCTCGCCGACGTAAGTGGCTACACCTATACCTACTTAATGAACGGCCAAGCACCCGACGGGAACTGGACCGGTATCTTTAAGCCCGGCGAGAAGCTTCGTCTGCGGTTCATCAACGGCTCGGCCATGAGCTATTTCGATGTCCGCATTCCAGGGCTGAAGATGACTGTAGTCGCAGCCGACGGCCAATACGTCAACCCCGTTAGCGTCGACGAATTCCGCATTGCCGTGGCAGAGACCTACGATGTGATTGTCGAGCCTGCAACCGAGCAGGCTTACACGATCTTCGCCCAATCGATGGACCGCACAGGGTACGCCCGTGGCACGCTAGCGGTTGCCGAAGGGCTGAGCGCTCCTGTTCCAGAAACCGATCCTCGACCGCTAATCACCATGGACGATATGGGGATGGATCACGGCAGTATGGGCGGTATGGCGGGCATGGACCATGGCGGCGGCATGCAGGGCGACATGGGTGCGATGGACCATAGCAACATGTCCGGTATGAACCACGGTGACATGCAGGGAATGGGCGGCATGGGCGCAATGTCCGGAATGGATCACAGCAAAATGGCTGGGATGTCAGGGATGGACCACTCTGGGATGGCGGGTATGAGCGGAGGTATGCAATCGCACCCGCCCTCAGAGTCCAATAACCCACTGGTGGATATGCAGACCATGAGCCCGACTCATAGGCTAAACGATCCCGGTATTGGCTTACGAGACAACGGCCGCCGAGTCCTGACCTATGGCGACTTGAGCAGCACTTTCCCGGATCCGGACGGCCGCGAGCCAAGTCGGACGATCGAACTCCATCTCACCGGCC
>NZ_KQ033973.1:0-939 GCF_000970615.1 Pseudomonas sp. 10B238 | reverse complement strand
AACCGTGTTGCACTCAGCTCCTGCAACCGCCCTTCTTGTCCGGTTCGGAAACGCCGTCCAGCCCCTCGCGTAGATCCTTGACCCTCGTTTGGCGAACGCCAGCGGCTGCGCCTTGTACTTCGCCACTGAGGAAATAGCGGATACTTTCAAATCCGGCCTCGTTGGCTATATGCGATGAGTGCGTGGAAACGACGAACTGGACCGGCCAAGCCGTCTTACTTTCCGTGCCTTCAACCAGCAGTTGAGCAGTCTTCGCGAGCTGACGTATGAAAACCTCCTGCATCTGAGGGTGCAAATGAGCCTCGGGTTCCTCAATGAAGACCAGGTGCACCCCTGGAGAATTTGGTTCGGCCAGAAACGATTTATAGAATCCCGCAAGCTGCAAAAGGATGAAAATGAGGTTTCTGGCTCCAAGCCCGTTGTAGGACTCCGGCAGAGTCACACCGCTGTAGCCGGCATAGCGCACCTTGGTGAAATTGGAGAGCAGCTTGCGAACATCAAGCAATGTCTCGGTATGCAGGGCGGCCGCGAAAACTGAGTGCAACACCTGACCTTTCCGGTACGGTGCTGCCCCTATGTCCTATTCCGAACTCAGCGTCGAAGAGCGCGCCATCATTCAACTCAGTCAAGCTCAAGGCTTCAGCCTGCGCGGCATTGCTCGCCTGATTGACAGGTCGCCCTCGACCATCAGCCGAGAGCTGAAGCGCAATCGAGGCAGTAGTGGTGCTTACTCGGCCCGCTGCGCCCAGCAACAGATGAACATTCGGCGCCAGGTTTGTCGCCCCAAGCGCAAGCTTGTGCCGGGCAGCGAGCGCTTCGAACTGGTGGCCCACATGCTGCGTAAGCGTTTGTCTCCCGAGCAGATTGCCGGCAAGCTGCGCAGCATGACCATACCCAACCTCAGAGATGCCTACGTCTGTCGTGAGACGATCTATAACG
>NZ_KQ033972.1:0-1071 GCF_000970615.1 Pseudomonas sp. 10B238 | reverse complement strand
CCGCTGAAGCTTACTTTTTCAACAGAATCGGGGAAGAGCTGACGCTGGGCAGTTCGGCCAGCTGGCAAGCCGGCGATTTTGCTGTCGCCGATGCGGTTCAGGTGGAAGACCAGTCCATTACCGATCTGGAGCAAGCCATCGCCGATGGCTTTGACCCGACCACCCAGCTCGATCCCACTGCCGCAGGTCCAGGCGCCGGCGGAACAGGTGGCGCGGGTGGTGGCGGTCACAGCGCAGTGATGCTCAGCGAGACAGGTCAGCGCGTCGAAGCGGTGACCGGCTTTGAGACTGAAGGGTTGTCAGCGACCACTAACGCACCTGAACCCAACACAGTCGGGATTTCCGCTACTGGTCTAGCAAGCGATACCAATGTTTCGGCGCCGACCGTAAGCTTGCTAATCGACAGCGGCGCAAGCAGCTCGGACAGCATCACCAATTCCGGCTCTCTGACCATCGGTGGCATCGAAGCCGGCGCCACTATTGAGTACAGCACTGACGGCGGAAACAACTGGTCCACGACATTTACCCCGGTCGAGGGAAGCAACACCGTCTCCGTGCGCCAGACCGACGTGGCCGGCAATACGTCCGGCGCCACCACCGTCAGCTTTGTGCTCGACACCCAGGTTGCCGCACCGAGCGTTTCCCTGCAGACCGACAGCGGTACAAGCAATTCGGACGGCATCACCAACTCCGGTGCACTGACCATCGGCGGCACCGAAGCCGGCGCGACCGTCGAGTACAGCGTCGATGGCGGCAATACCTGGAGTTCGACCCTCACCCCGGTCGAGGGCAGCAACACCGTGGCCGTGCGCCAGACCGACGTGGCCGGCAATACGTCCGGCGCGACCACGGTCAGCTTCGTGCTCGACACGCAGGTCGCCGCACCGAGCGTGGTCCTGAGCACCGACAGCGCCAACCCGACCGACAGCATTTCCAACAACGGCGCCCTGAATATTGGCGGCCTCGAAACCGGTGCGACCGTCGAGTACAGCGTCGATGGCGGCAATACCTGGAGCTCGACCTTCACCTCGGTCGAGGGTAGCAACACCGTGGCCGTGCGCCAGACCGACG
>NZ_KQ033971.1:0-1159 GCF_000970615.1 Pseudomonas sp. 10B238 | reverse complement strand
AAGCTGAGGACAGGACAGCAGCATCGTTGGTACCGGTGATTGTGACAGTTGCAGTCTGGTCAACGGCGCCACCATGACCGTCGTCGATGGTGTAGTTCACCTCAATGACGAGCTCTTCACCCGCGGCCAGATAATCAAACGCGGAAGAACTTGGATCTACAGACAGAGAGTTACCCGTTAGAACCAGCCCGGTAGGGACATCCTCACCGCCGTTATAGGTCACCAACTGCACTGTATGAGTATCGGCCGTATCCAGATCGGCAAGGCCGGTGAGCAGATCGAGTTCGTAAGCAACATCGGCTTCGACACTGGAGCTGCTCAGCGCGCTAGCGACTGTCGGGATGTCGTTGGTGCCGGTGATGGTGATGGTCGCTGTTTGAGCAACCGACCCTGCAGTGCCGTGCGGGCCTGCATAACTATCGGTCACACTGTAAGACGCAACGATGACCAGTTTTTGCCCGGCTTGCAGGTAGTCGAAGACATTGCTCTCAGGGTTTATTTGCAGCGAATTACCCATTTGAACCACGCCAGCTGGCAGGTCGACGCCCGAGTTGCCGGTTGCAACGCCATTTACTGTATAGGTAATACCAGTCGCTGACAGAGCATCCATCTCGGCATCGGAAGCGTTGGTGAGCAGATTCAGCAGGTAAATGGTTTCACCTTCTTGATCTTCGCTGGTGATAGCCGCGGAAACGACCGGCGCCTCGTTAGATCCAGTGATGGTGATGGTGGCGGTCTGTGCGACCGTTGCCCCATCGCCATCATTCATGGTGTAACCAACGACGACTGTAGTCGAAACGCCTCTCGCCAGGTCCAGGTAGCTACTCGGGTCGACGCTCAGCGTGCTGTCGGTGAGGGTAAAGCCAGCTGGCGCTGTGCCCGTTGCACCACCTCCGTTCACGTTGTAGGTCACACCTGTAACGCTTAGGGGTGAAGAGTCGACATCATTGGCGCTAGCAAGCAGATCAACCTCAGTCGGCGCGGCGTTGTCGTAAACAGCTTCCGTGATCGCACTTCCGATTGTTGGTGCATCGTTGGTGCCGGTGATGGTCACTTCCACAGTAGTAGTGGTGCCGTCAGCCGCGGTAACGGTGAAGGTGTCAGTGAGGACGTCGAGAACGTTCAGACCGTCGAAGGCTTCATTGGCCACGTAGGTCCA
>NZ_KQ033970.1:0-1628 GCF_000970615.1 Pseudomonas sp. 10B238 | reverse complement strand
GGCGAAGCAACGTACGGATCCTGGCTAGCAATTCGGAGAAGGCGAACGGCTTGATGAGATAATCATCAGCGCCCAACTCCAATCCCTTTACTCGATCCTGAACCCCGTCTCGGGCGGTGAGAAAGAGCACGGGAACCTCATTACCAGCAGCGCGGACTTTCTGTAAAACCTGCCACCCATCCAGGCCAGGCATCATCACGTCTAAGATGAGCAAGTCGTATGTGGTATGAAGCGCGTGCTGAGCAGCATCGGTCCCGTTTTCAACTCTATCGACTGTGAAGCCTGCCTCTGAAAGCCCCTGCTGTAGGTAGGTGCCTGTTTTCGGCTCGTCTTCAGCAACAAGAAGCTTCATGAAAGTATTCCCTCCGGCATTTGGAGCAGTGTGCCGATTGTCAGGGCGTGCAGCCAGTACCTTACAGAAACGTAATGCTCGCATCATCTGTCTGACAGCTTGTAGCGTTAACGTCTACATCAGCAGTTGCTCCCACACTCTGCTTTTTGGCCTTTTCCATGCTCCTTTGGCCTATCGGCGCCTAGATGGCGCCCTTTTTTTGCCCGCTGGAAACAAGACCTATTTGCCTGAACGAAAAGGCACCATGCACGCTACCTGCGCTTTCGCTTGGGCTCACTGCTTTTATGCATTACTGACGAAACCGTAATGTCTAAATCAGGCTTCTGACAGGAACGCTCGGTTAGCTTAGACACAGGACCAAGCCAAAGCCCCTATTTATGGAGCTGCGCTGGGTCTCCCATGTCTTCGAACGAGGTAACAAGTAATGAAATTCTTCAGATCCGTTTCTGTACTGCTCGCCATCGCAGCAAGCTCTTCCTATGCAATGGCAGAAGGTGGTGGTGATCGTACCTTTGCTCGTATGGAGCAGGCTCGCCAAATAGCGATCGCTAGTTATCAGGCTGACCAGAAGGACCAAGCCCAGGAGGTAGCCTCAAAAGCAACTTCAGCGAAGCACGCCCACGCTAATTGCTGAAGCGAAACCTTACGCAACTGTGACCATGCACCTTGAGTATCGTTGCAACCGGATCCTTGCACGGAAATCAAAAGCCATTGCGCAGCTTCCACCTGGAGATTGACATGCTCACAGGCGATTTTTTGGGCGATTTCTGAAGCGCTTTAAGCTTACAAAAATGTAATCCCGCGTCTTTCTTAGGCATGCCATATTTACGATTAAAGGCGAGTCGCTTGATAAGACAGACCGTGCGCGAGTTTCTAAGATCAATTAACGCTGGCAACACCAACCTTACGGCTGGTTTCGGCTTGGCTCCTTAGTTTGATTGGAACCTACACATGCAACGTAAAACCTCTAGGCGAACCTTTGTTAAAGGCTTGACTGCCGCAGGCATCCTTGGCGGTCTTGGCTTGTGGCGAGCTCCGGTCTGGGCAGTGACTAGCCCAGGCCAGCCCAGCGTACTAAGTGGCACGGAGTTCGATCTGCTGATTGGGGAGACGCCGGTCAATATCACCGGCGCGGCCCGGACAGCGATGACTATCAATGGGACCATCCCAGGGCCGCTTCTACGTTGGCGTGAAGGGGATACCGTCACGCTGCGAGTCAGAAATAAGTTGAGCGAAGATACATCGATTCACTGGCACGGCATGATCCTGCCGGCCA
>NZ_KQ033969.1:0-1694 GCF_000970615.1 Pseudomonas sp. 10B238 | reverse complement strand
GTCACCTGTACTTTGGCCACGGTCCCCAACGTGATCTGGCTGCCTTGCGGCGTGTAGATCGGTAGGTTGCGCAGATCGGATATCGAGTCGCGCCACTCGCGGCCATAGCGGAGGTTGATCGGATACCTGGCGAGCCCTTCCACGGTTTCACCAATGGTTTGACCACCGATGGCACCGGCCACGATCGATTGCACGTCCGCGATATTCAGGCCGTAGCGTGCGGCGGCGACACGATCGATATCCACATCGATATACCTGCCGCCGGTCAGTCTCTCAGCAAGCGCCGAACTGACCCCAGGCACCGTTTTGGCGATTTTTTCCACTGCCTGGGTGGCTTTGTCGATCTGTGCCAAATCAGTGCCATACACTTTCACCCCGATCGGGCTCTTGATACCCGTCGCCAGCATATCGATACGGTTTCGAATCGGCGGGATCCACAGATTGGCTAATCCAGGTACCTGTACGGTGCGATCCAACTCCTCAACCAGCTTGTCAGGCGTCATCCCAGGGCGCCATTGATCCTTCGGCTTGAACTGAATGGTCGTCTCGAACATTTCCAGCGGGGCGGGATCTGTAGCGGTGTCGGCTCGACCAGCCTTACCGAACACGTGTGCAACTTCTGGAACCGTTTTTATGAGCCGGTCCGTCTGCTGCAGTAGCTCAGAAGCCTTCTGAGCGGAGAGGCCTGGAAGCGCAGTGGGCATATAAAGGAGGTCACCTTCATCCAGCGGGGGCAAGAACTCCCCACCAAGGCGAGAGGCCGGCCACAAGCCTGTCAGGAAGACCAGAACAGCCACCAGCAGAGTCATCTTGGGCCAGCGCAGTACCGCGTCCAGGGCCGGCTTGTAGATCCAGATGAGGCCACGGTTGAGTGGATTACGGTGTTCGTCAGGGATTTTGCCCCTGATCCAATACCCCATGAGCACCGGAACCAGCGTGACAGACAGGCCCGCGGCGGCTGCCATTGCATAGGTTTTGGTGAACGCCAGTGGACCGAACAGCCGGCCTTCCTGCGCCTCCAGGGTGAACACTGGAATGAACGACAGCGTGATGATCAGCAGGCTGAAGAACAATGCCGGCCCCACTTCAACAGCCGCGTCAGTAATGACCTTCCAGTGCTCCTGGCCCTTCAAGGTGGAGTCAGGATGCCGCTTGTGCCAGGCCTCAATGTGCTTGTGGGCGTTTTCGATCATGACGATTGCTGCATCGACCATCGCTCCGATGGCGATCGCGATGCCACCCAACGACATGATGTTGGCGTTGATGCCTTGCCGCTGCATGATCACAAAAGCAATCAGGATGCCGATCGGCAACGACACGATGGCGACCAACGACGAGCGCAGATGCCACAGAAAAATCGCGCAAACCAACGCAACGACAATGAACTCCTCGATGAGCTTGTGCGTGAGGTTTTCAACGGCACTGTCGATCAGCTTGCTACGGTCGTACGTCGTGACGATTTCGACGCCTTGGGGCAGGCTCGCTTTCAGCTCATCCAGTTTGGTCTGAACGGCAGCGATGGTTTCCCGAGCGTTCTTGCCGCTCCGCAGGATCACCACGCCGCCGACTACCTCACCTTCACCGTCAAGCTCGCTGATGCCCCGGCGCATTTCCGGGCCGAGCTGGATATGCGCAACGTCCCCTAGCGTCACTGGCACGCCGCCGTCGAGACGCAAAGGAATGGCTCGAAAGTC
>NZ_KQ033968.1:0-2046 GCF_000970615.1 Pseudomonas sp. 10B238 | reverse complement strand
CCGACTGGGCGACATCACCGCTGATCACGGCGGCATCGTTGGTGCCGGTGATGATGACGGTCAGATTGTTGGTGCTGCTAGCGCCATGCTCATCTGTCACGCGGTAAGGCACTGTAAGGGTCAGCGGTTCGCCCTGGCCCAGGGATTGGTATGCCGCGTCGGTCGCATCGAAGGTCCAGGTTCCATTGCTGTTCAAGCTGAAGCCAGCAGGTAGCGGTTCCGTGGCGCTGAAGGTCAGCAGCGCACCGTTGTCCGCATCGCTCGCCGACAATTGCCCGCTGAGGATGGCATCTTCTTCGATACTGACGGCTCCGGGCTGGGCGATGGGGGCGTCGTTCGTACCGGTAATGGTCAGTGTCAGCGTGCTCTGGCCTACGGCGCCGTGCTCGTCGGCCACCTGATAGGCGATGACCAGGGTCTGGATCTCGCCGGCGGCCATTGAGTTGTAGGAGCTGTCGGTCGCATCGAAGGTCCAGCGGCCATCGGCGGCGAGCGTGAAGCCGGCCGGTGCGGTGCCGGGCAGGCCGAAACTCAGGGTTGCGCCTTGATCCACATCGCTGGCGATCAACTGGCCGCTGAGCGTGCCAAGTTGCAGGAGGCTGGACAGGTCCTCGTTGGTCGCACCGTTGGTGGTGAGCGTCCAGCCGCTGCTGGCCGGGGTCACGTCCCCAACGCTTACATTCGCCGTTGCGTTCGAGGACAGGTTGCTCAGGGAAAGCGCGGAGTTGACGCCGCTATCGTTCACGTCGGCAATGCCGATGACGAGCGTGTAGGTCCCGGGCACGTCGAACCGATGACTGAAACCTTGCACGCCGGAGTTGCCACGGTCGCCGACCGTGGCGACGTCGCTCAGTACCTGCACGGGCTGGCCATTGACCTGCACGAAGGCAAAGTCGTTATAAGGCAGGTAGTCCGAGGTGGCGAACTGCCAGTCGAAGCTTACCGTCTCGCCAGCGGTGCTGGTGGTGACCGTCAGGGTGATTGCCGAGCCCTCGGTGGCTGCGCTCACTGCGCCAACGGTGGTGGTTGCGCCTTCAATGGCGCTGGCAATGGCCCGCTGGGCGATGGGGAGATCATTAGTCCCGGTAATCACCAGGGTCAGAGTGTCGCTGCTGCTTGCGCCGGCTGCGTCGGTGGCGATGAAGGGCACCTGCAGCGTCAACGTTTGGTCCTTGGCGAGGTACTGATAGGCCGCATCGCTGGTATCCAGCGTCCAGCTGCCATTGGCGTCCAGGCTGAAGCCGGCCGGTGCGGCGGCGTTCAGGCTGAAATTCAGCGTGTCGCCCGCATCGACATCAGATGCGGAGAGCTGGCCGGTTACCAAACCTGCGTCTTCGCTGGCTTCGGCCTGAGTGGCTTGGGCAATCGGGTCATCGTTCACCGCGGCGACGTTGACGGTCACGGTGGCGACGTTGGAGGTGAAGGTGCCGTCAGTGATGGTGTAGCTGAAGTCCGCCGCGCCATTGAAGTTGGTATGGGGGGTGAAGGTAACGGTGCCATTGATATTGAGCACCNTACCGCCGTTGCCGCTGGTGACACTGGCGATGCTCAGGTTGGCGCTGTCCAGGTCACTGTCATTGCCCAGCAGGTCGGCAGCCGAGTAGGTGATGGCGGTGTCTTCGGTGGCCACCAAGCTGTCGTCCGCGGCGACCGGCGCGTTGTCATTCAGGTTGGCTTCGATCAGCGTGACGGCCACCACGGAGACGTTGCCGGCTGCATCAAGCGCTTCTATCGCGTAGCTGTGTTGAATCGGCCCTTGCTCGAAATCGTTGACTCCAGACTCGACGCCCGCCTGGGTCAGGGTAACGCGACCCTGGGTGTCGATCTGGAAATAGTCATCGGCACTGGTATCGCTGCCGGTGGCGGCGAACCGGAAGGCGGTCACGCCGACGGCGTCCTGGGCGTTGACGCTGCCAATCAGGGCGCCGCTGGGCTGGTTTTCGCCATAGGTGAATTGTTGAGCGGTCGTAATCGATGGCGCGTCGGTATCCACCGAGTACTGTCCGGATGCCTGCGCCGAGCCGGTATTGCCGGCGGCATCGGTGT
>NZ_KQ033967.1:0-2282 GCF_000970615.1 Pseudomonas sp. 10B238 | reverse complement strand
TTTCCCATATGCTGTCGCCTTCCAGCTTTTTTGGTTACGACGCCAATCGGGATATCGCCGTGACAGGTCAGCACGATTTGCTGCTGGATGAGCACCACTTCGACGATGCCACGGATGACCGCATCCGTGGCGAGCTTTCAGAGCTCTTGCCTAAGCAGGTCTACGAGGTTGAACGGCAACCTTTTCTGGGCCTGATGAGTGGATTGACCAATTACACCATGGCTGACGAGCTTCGTGTAAAGCAGGCGCTCGGTATGGCTGTCGCGACCGGTGATCTGCTGGCGATCGGCAAAGATGGCAAAACTAAGCGCCGCAAGGGCACAAGCATCAAATCTACTGACATTTTGATAGCGCCCCCGCAGCGACCCATCTTCTTCCTGCCGCCACTGAATAAGTATAACTCAGAAGGCTAGGCTCGGCCCGGGACAGACCAGGTAGAGTAGTTGGCCCATCGAGAGAAGATAGCTGCTATTACACTCTAGGCGTCTGGCGCGTCGATCAAATAGCCCATCCCACGAGCTGTTTGTATGAGCTTCGGCTCGAATTCATCATCAATTTTCGCTCTCAGCCGCCGTACCGCCACCTCGATCACATTGGTGTCGCTATCGAAGTTCATGTCCCATACCTGGGAGGCAATGAGCGATTTGGACAGGACTTCCCCGCGACGCCTAAGCAATAGCTCAAGAAGTGCGAATTCCTTGGCGGTTAGGTCTATGCGTTTCCCCGAGCGCGTAACCCGACGTCTCAGCAGATCCATCTCAAGGTCGAGGAGCTTGAGTATCGTTTGGTTGGGAGCATGGTTGCCGCGGCGAAGCAACGTACGGATCCTGGCGAGCAATTCGGAGAATGCAAACGGCTTGATAAGATAATCATCAGCGCCCAGCTCCAACCCCTTTACGCGATCCTGTACCCCATCTCTGGCGGTGAGGAAAAGCACGGGGACCTCATTACCGGCCGCGCGGACTTTCTGTAAAACCTGCCACCCATCCAAACCAGGCATCATCACATCTAAGATGAGCAGGTCGTATGCCGCATTAAGCGCATGCTGAGCAGCATCGGTCCCATTCAGAACCCGATCGACAGTGAAGCCCGCCTCAGTGAGCCCCTGCTGTAGGTAGGTGCCCGTTTTCGGCTCATCTTCAGCAACAAGAAGCTTCATTGAAAGTACTCCGCCTGCATTGAGATCACAGTGTGCCGACTCTCAGATCTTGCAGCCAGTACCTTACAGAAACGTAATGCCCGCATCATCTGTCTGACAGCTTGTAGCGCTAACGTCTACATCAGCAGTTGCTCCCACACTCTGCTTTTTGGCCTTTTCCATGCTCCTTTGGCCTATCGGCGCCTAGATGGCGCCTTTTTTTTGCCGGCAGGAAACAAGGCCTATTGTCAGAACGAAAAGCGCATACACGCTTTCGCTTTCGCTAACTGCTTGCCTGCATTACTGACGAAACCGTAATGTCTAGATCAGGGATCTGACAGGAACGCTCGGTTAGCTTAGACACAAGCCCTAGCCCAAGACTCTGCTTAGAGCGGTGCTGGGTAGTTCATGTCTTTCAACGAGGTAACAAGCGATGAAACTTTTCAGATTTCTTTCCGTACTGCTCGCCATCGCGGCAAGCTCTACCTATGCGATGGCAGAGGGTGGTGGTGATCGTACCTTTGCTCGTCTGGAGCAGGCTCGCCAGCTAGCGATCGCTAGTTATCAGGCTGACAAGAAGGACCAATCTCAGGAGGTAGTCTCAAAGGCAGCTTCAACGAAGCACGCTCACGCTAACTGCTAATGCGAAGCCTTATGCAAATTTAACCATGCGGCTCTGGTAACTATGGCAGCTTCTACGAACGTTGTAGCTGCCATGGTGTTGCCACTTGCAGCCTCAGTTGGAAGAACTAGCGAAGTCGTATTAGCCGCTCACATTTTTAAGCGGCATCGCCAACTATGCGACATAAATTGGAAACAATAGAAGCGTGGTCGAAATATAGTGATTGGAAGGCAGCCGCTATTAGATTTCTGATGTTCGACTTTCAATGAGCATCATTGCAGCCACATCCTTCAAATAAATCAAAAGTTCCGTCCCAAGGTAAAGCTATTGCGCAGCCTCCATACAGAAATCGACGTGGTCAGGTGATTTCTTGATCGCTTTTGATGCGTTTTAAGCTTACAAAAATGTAATCACGCATCTTTCTCAGGCATGCCATATTTACGAATAAAGGCGAGTCGCTTGATAAGACACCGTGCCCGAGCTTTTAAGATCGGCGGTTGCAGGAGCTGAGTGCAACACGGT
>NZ_KQ033966.1:0-2358 GCF_000970615.1 Pseudomonas sp. 10B238 | reverse complement strand
AAGCCTTACTCGGATGGCCCAGATATCTCTCTGTCGGAGCGGGGTTTTCTGCCCGACCAATTTTCCTTTGTTCCAGGGCTGACGGCTGCAGGTAGCAATGATGTCCATGGCAAGTCCTCCACGT
This sequence comes from Pseudomonas sp. 10B238, assembly GCF_000970615.1. Lineage (NCBI taxonomy): Bacteria > Pseudomonadati > Pseudomonadota > Gammaproteobacteria > Pseudomonadales > Pseudomonadaceae > Pseudomonas > Pseudomonas sp. 10B238. The sequence continues at coordinate 2,234 of NZ_KQ033966.1, read as the reverse complement.
GTGGAAGGACAAGCATGGCTAGCCAGAGCAGTGGCCGCTAACCGGCCAAAGGCAGCCACAAGTTGACTACTTCGCAAGGCAAGGGCGTATGCTCATGTAGCCCCCGCCGCTACGAGGCCAAAGAATGTCCACACAACTAGGGGCGATTCATGGATCCGACGAAATTTACCCTCAGACGCAGCGCGTTCTCGCCCGGAAACGCCATTTTCATCATCGACTGTTTAAGCGAGCGGGATCTGCAAACCGGTCTCTCTCGACTGAGAGAACTGCACGATTTGCTTCTCGCGCGCGATCCTGAGCGATTTGAATACAACAAGAATTTCGCCCATCGATTCGAGGCGGGCTCTGCAACCAAATTTGCAGAATGCTTCGAGGAAATCACAGGCGCGTGTGAGCTTGGCATTCGACCAATCATATTCATTGATGCTCACGGCCACTCCGAGAAGGGTCTTGGAACGCCGTCCGGGGAGTTTATTGGCTGGGATGAGTTGTTGGACAGCTTGGATAGCGTCACTCAGCGGACAGGGGGTGAGCTGACAGTTATTGTCGCTGCCTGCCATTCGATGAAAGCCGTAGAAAATCTGAGCCTTCAGAAGCGCCTTCCTTTTGCCTTTTACTATGGATATTCATCAGAGGTAAAAGCCGGAGTAGTAGATAAAGAAACGGAGGTGATTTACGAGAGTCTCTTTAATGATGGGGGGCGAGCCGTGCTAAATGCGACGAGCCTCCAGCTTAAGTCTTTCTCTGAATACGACCACGTTACGGATGTGCTGGCAGTCACATTGCTTAGCGCCAAGGCCCCCGGCGTTTTAGCCAAAATGCTTCCACAGTTGTCGCGCGCCAAGCTGCGAGCGTCTGCTGATGAGACAGTCGTAAAAAAAGGGATTCCTTTGTCTGGGTCACGCGTGAAGGTGAACCATATGCTCAGTTCAGGACAGCTAGCCATCAAGATGGTCGAGCAATTGATGCACGATACCCCGCGTCGAGAAAGGGTTATCCAAGACATCCAGGCATACATACAGGGTGCTCCAACGCCTGCTCTCTGAGGATGCTTCGGCGAATGGAGATTCCGAATAGTGCCGGAATATTTTTGGCGCTATCGCGAAGCTGCTTCTGTAATGCCTTCTCGGACTCCAGAAGCCACGCTTCAGCTCCCTGTACAGTGTTGAGCTGCCTCCATAGTGTGACCGCTTCTGGCCGGTAGTTACCGTTGTGAAACACGGCTTTCGGCCAGTAGCAGCCGCTCAATTGTGTCTATAGAACCTTTAGCGATTCAGTTACCAAACCAAAACTTTCAGGCAAGGCCTGCAGAGATTGTCTTGGGGCTAAGAAAACAACATATACCTCAGACCAAACTTGACTTTCTGTTTATCTCACTCCACCCACCTTGGCAAATCATGAGATAATATCGCTCTTCCACCCTATAAAATCGATAAAAAACCCTGATGCGACGGGTTGCTTTTTCTATTTTCAAATTTTGATAGCCGGGCTTGTAAATGAAAATCCTCGAACCACAGATCGACAAGCTGTTTGATGACAACCCAATTCTTCGACAACCTTTTCTCCATGTTTACAATCATTTCTGCCAGGTTGCCACCTTCCAATTCATTCAAGAAAAGCAAGCACCTCATAGCTTCGCAATTCCGTATACATTTGTATTTGAGCGCATGAACGACTTTAGTCCTCAAAGCCCTGAATCATGCGATGATTTTTTGCGCAAGCTAAACCCTGATGACTTTAAAAATTTATTCGCTTGCGCAAACCTCAATATAGTCATCCCATTTATTCGTAGCAAAATATATAGATTCACTCGCGAAAGCAGCGAAAAGTCAACGATCGACTACGCTGATGAAATTACACTCAAACATGAAATCAATGACATCATTGTAACGCATTTATCTCTACCAGTTATTTCAAACCAAGCTCACGATTCTAGACCTTGGCTCAAGAGCGTTGTTAATCGGCTAAAAACCAACAAGCCCGTAAATCCCACATTTTATTTTGATTACATTTCCGAGCAGTACAAAGCATCTGAAAATGCATTCATTGAAGCAGATATTATTCCACCTGATTTCTATACGCAGATTGGATTTTCTTCTGCCGATGCCTTTAAAAAAATCAGGAATGCTTTTATCTGCATAGGGCAAATCTATAATGACATCACGTTCATAGTTTACAAATACCTGGAAGTCAATGAACTTAAGGAACGTCTGAAAAAGACTTTCTAAAACGGT
>NZ_KQ033965.1:0-2776 GCF_000970615.1 Pseudomonas sp. 10B238 | reverse complement strand
ATTTGATCTTAGGGAACGGCACATCGCCATACATCATGCCCAGCCCCGCAGCGAGGATTGCCTTTTTCCGAGCCGGCTGCATATCTCAGACCATCTATCCACTCGTCAATACGCTCGTATCGTCAAAGGTTGGGTGAAAGCCATTGGCCCTGATCCAGCCCTGTATGGCATTCACACAATAAGACGTACGAAGGCATCGCTGATCTATCGCAGGACGAAGAACCTGCGGGCAGTTCAACTGTTGCTCGGCCATACGAAGCTGGAGAGCACCGTTCGATATCTGGGGATTGAGGTCGATGATGCCCTAGAGATGGCGGAACAGACCGAGGTTTGACCATGCATAGCGACGGTCGAAGCCAGGCCGTCGCTAACCGGCCAATAGCCGCCCTAGTCTGCCCACCAGTTCGGTATGACAGATGCTAGGCCGGTCAGGGCGCCGACTACCCCAATCATGATGCTACTCCAGAAGGTTACCGGCTCGCGGCGCTGCCTACGCTCCTCGCGGATGTCTGCCCTGACAATGCGAATGCCAGCATCTGTGAGATACCTGGGCTCCCGCGGGTCGCTATCAAATTCGACTCGCCCCCAGAAAGTCCTGTCATCGCGATCAGGCAGTGGGACACCGAGGCGGTCTGCCTCTATCATCCAGTACTCGGTCAAGATCAGCAGCCGCCATTCGTACAGACTGTCCGACTTCTGAATATAGTCCTGAAGCTGTCCATCCTGTTCCGGTTGGACGGTGTGGGGCGGGTGCATCTTCTCCAGTTCGGACCTGGCTTTTTCGCACTTGGCCAACTCAGATCGCATCACTCGGTAATGCTTTGTCCACATCGCTCGCCCCTCCCTTGGAAGAGCGCGACGCTACCTGACTGCAAATCTGAATACCACCTTGCCCGGCCGAATCCTTGCCCGATGCGCGGCCGGCGGGCGTGCCGTGGAGTATAGGGCTAGCCCAAAATAATAGGGGATGGAAGAATCGATTGAGCATTCGGCTGAACGTATCGTCGGGATAATAGGCATTTAGTAAAATTCAATGCCAATGCTTCGGAATCAGTGGTAACTCCCGGCTGTAACATGCTACCGCGCCCTTCGACAAGAATGGCTGCAAACGACAATAAGCTAATTAAATTAAAAAGCCGCAAGAAATTACTCGGTGTTGCGTAGCCTTTAAAGAATCCATGCGCAATCCCATGCCGATTTAAAACAAAGTGCGATGGTAACGACTCTGTATGACCGTAAAAACACCCACGGAAGTACATTTCCATGCTCTCCAGCATCTGCACTCGCTCATGATATCGACTTAAATAGTTTATCGTTAATTCCTTGTCTGGATACCAATCATAACCTGCGACCAGTCGTTTCAACTCACCTTGCTTTATTCGATGAAAAACCTTTAGAAGCGTCTCTATATTCACGGCATCCTTAACTGGAAGAGAGACGTGCTTTCCAAGCTCTCTTAGGAACCCTTCTATGCAAGGCAGAATTCCAACAATTGCCACGCCGTACAGACCCAGACAGTATGCCTTTACAGCCTCAATCAGCTGTTCTTGATACTGAGCAAAAGTGATGCGCTGAGACCATGCCCCACAAATCAGGTCGGCCATTCGTGGGGGCGTGTACATTTCCAACAGCATATTATTCGCGTGAGCGTACCTTTCCTCTTCACTGTTGCTTTTCGAGATTTTTCCGCCGTATTCAGATAGAAATCCAAAGCTATGATATGGGGGGAGTACTATCTCAGTAGTCGCAAACGTATCTCTGTACCAAGCTAGCCCAGAGCCCACTTTGATTTCCGAAAGATCTCTTGGAAAAAATGCACACTCACCAGATGAAACAATTTTATATCCGCGAATATCCCGAAAACAGCTCAGCTTCGCTTCCTGCAAACTATCAAACTCATGCTTCCCTCGATGTAAGCAAGCTTCTACTGCTTTTATTCCTCGCCCCAGCGCCATCGATTTTCTGCACTGCTTGTAAGCCTTAGCGAAGTCCATAGCTGCCCTTGTTATTCGACCCACTGATTCGATCGAACCTACCTGACAACACCTAGCCACGCAAACCATCTGCCGGCGCAGCCCGGCGGTAATGACTGACACGCAATTATTAGACGAATTTGAACGTCAGCTTCTGGCCGGTTAGCGACCATTGCTCTGGCTAGCCATCCTTGTCCTCCCACACGTGGAGGACTTGCCATGAACATCATCGCTACCTGGAGCCGTCAGCCCTGGAACAAAGGGAAATTGGTCGGGCAGAAAATCCCGCTCCGACTGAGAGATATCTGGGCGATCCGAGTAAGGGGTCATGCCGAGATATAAGTAAAATTCACTCACTTCGCACGTAACGTGTTGATGCCAAGAGAATTTACCAAATCGACCGCACAGCCTCTGATCGTGGACTATCTTTTCTGACTCCTCAGAAAAGGAGTTCCTATGGCTTCATTAGAGCGTACGGCGTATCCCACTCTGCCAAAGGCGTATTCAAAAGCAGAGTACCTGCGCTTAGGCTTTTGCACGGTTCGGTATTCATCAAAATGAAGCGGCCGAGCATCGAACAATGGAGGCATAGGCTAGGCCAGCAGGCGGTATCTGCGCGAGCTACTTTTCCAGCAGCTCGCTTCAACATACATACGACCTGACATACCAGAGAACCTGACAGAAATGTAATGGTTACTTCAGCCTTTGGTCAGGACGCTTTGCATATATTGGCTGTCAGACGCTGCAAGCATTGAAAAACCGCAAATGTCCCTGCAATAGGCCAAGTTCGTCGCTAACCAATC
>NZ_KQ033964.1:0-2878 GCF_000970615.1 Pseudomonas sp. 10B238 | reverse complement strand
CAGAAGTCGGCGGGACAGACCGCTACAGCCATCGGCACAGTCAAGAAAGTAAACACCGAGAGCGGCACCGTGACCATTGCACACGGCCCGGTCGAAGCGCTGGGTTGGCCTTCTATGACGATGGGCTTCAAAGCGAAGCCTGATCAGCTCCAAAAGTTGAAAGAAGGGGACCAGGTCGAATTCGAGTTCTCCTCGAAGGGCATGGATTCCACCATTACGCGTATCGAAAAACGGTAAGCACAGAAAGCGACCGCCGCAGACGCGGCGGTCGTACCAACAAAAAAATGAGCGATTACAGCTTTGTAAGCTTGGCAACAGCTTCTTGTAAGTAGCAAGCCTTTAATCTACAGGCATCAACTAACCAAGAGGTGCAAACCATGAACCGTATAACCAAAGTAATCGTTCCTTTTATTCTGACCGTTGCGTCTTCTCTTGCAATGGCCGAAGGCGGAAGCGATCGGACAATGCATCGCCTAAATGATCCTGCAGGATCCAATCTCACTCTTAAAGAGCTTGTCAAAGAAGGCAAAGTGCTGAGCATCGCACCTGCAGGGGCGACCGGTACGACTGAAATGATTCAGAACTATCGGACTACTGCAAAAGTTCAGACATATGAAATGAAGGTAAAGACCCCAGACGGGGAGATTCATACGGTGGAATTTTTGAGCGCACCGGTAGGCGTAAACAACGGCTAACCTGCAAATTAAATATTCGAGGGTAATGATATGAGCAGCCTGTTTTCGAGAATGAAAAGTGTACTGCAGCGCAATCCGATCGTGACCGGTCTAACCGTAGCTGTGGTTGGCTACATGCTCCTGAACCAAAGCACTGGGGCGTTGGCAACGACGCTGCCAAGCCTGCTCTTTCTCTTGCCCTGCTTGTTGATGATGGTCGTATGCATGAAGCATATGTCTAGCGGTAAGTGCGACAAGCCCAAGGAGCCCAACGTTGGCGAAAGCATCTTGTTAAGCAAGAGCGAATAACCCACTGAACTTGGAGATTTAACATGCGAAACACCATTACAGTAACAGCAATTGCAATCACCCTGGCGAGCGGACTGAGTTTCGCAGCGGCAGATAAAGCGGACCAAAGCCATTCAGAAACCGGCATGATGAGCGGCGACAAGCATATGGAAATGATGGGCGACATGCGTGGAATGATGAAAGAGTGTCGTGAAATGATGGAGGCGGCCAAAGCCGGCCACTCGCAAAATGGGGAAAACCCAGACGCTGCCTAGGATACGAGAGTGCGAGCAACTATGATCGAAGCAGGTCGGGCACCTTTTCTGGGTGCCCACCTGCTTTTTTGTGCGTGATGGCCTAACCAGGACCGTACTGATGGGAAAAGTGTCACTGACGAGCAGAATGGCGATAGCTTTCATGCTCGTGGTTACGGTTGTGCTGTTGGCCGCCGCAATCAGCTTCAATTATTTTTGCCAGCTCCATTTCGAACGCAAAGACGCACAGGTGCTGAATGAAAAGGCTGCTGCAGTAGAGCGTATGCTACGCGGCAGTTCAGAATTCGGGCCTGAGACCGCTTCAAGGATCGATGCTGTTATTGAGCACTCCTTTGGCTTCGCAACTGCGGTTGTAGTAGACGGTAAGACGGTTTACTCCCATCACAATCTGTCTGAGAGCTTGCTACCTCTTGTCACGGACATCCAAGAGGAACGCTGGACGGTAAGTTTCGGTGGCCACCAGTACAGCGGCATCACTAGAAAAGTAAACCGGTGGGTAGAAGGGCAGGACACTGTTATCTATTTGGCATTGGATGTAACGCACCGAATCCACTTCTTCGATATGATTCAGCAGTGGTTTGCTTATACGCTTGTCGTTAGTGCACTTCTGAGTGGCGCGTTAGGTGTTGTTCTGATCAGGAAGGGTTTAAAACCGATTGATGAGCTCTCTAAGACCTCCTCTACAGTAACTGCCAATTGTTTGGATACCAGAATTCCAACCGAATCAGTGCCAGGCGAGCTTCATGAACTCGTAGACAACTTCAATGAAATGCTCTCGCGCTTGGATGACTCTTTCATCAGGTTGTCAGATTTCTCAGCGGACATCGCGCATGAGCTAAGAACGCCGCTGAACAGCATGCTTACCCAAATGGAGGTCGCGCTCTTGCGCGACCGCGAGAATACCGACTACAAAGACATTTTGTATTCCGCCCTCGAAGAACTTAGGCGCATGTCAAAGATGGTCGATGACATGCTATTCCTCGCCAAGGCGGACAACGGGAAGATTACGCCCAATGCCGAAGATGCCAGCATGGCTGAGATTACCGCGAGCGTTATCGAATATTACGAGCTTGCAGCCGAGGACAAAAAGGTAGAAATCGCGCTTTCAGGCGATGGATCGGTACATGGCGATAAATCGATGCTGAGACGGGCCGTCTCAAACATAGTCTCTAACGCAGTTCGATATGCAGAGGAAGGCAGCACCATCAGCGTTGAAATAAGCGAGAGCGGTGGCTCGGTTTGCACAGCCATATCCAACCGAGGCACAACGATTCCAGCCGAGCTTCAGGCCCGAGTGTTTGATCGATTCTATAGGGTCGACACCGCAAGGCGCGAAGGAACCACCATGAATGCGGGCCTCGGCATGGCTATCACTCGTTCGATAGTCGAAGCGCACAAAGGGCGCATCGCTTGCGAATCAGCTGAGGGGCATACGACTTTCACAATGACGCTTCCAAAGCTTATGTCTAGTTAATGGCAGAGTGCCAGCAACGACCCTGACCTACGCTCATAGAAACGCCAGGCTGAACCGAAAGAGGCCGAGACTTTCGAAGCTGTATGTTTGGTTCTGGAGGTTCCCGTGCAAGCGTCCTCATCGAGAAAATGCGGTACGACAGCCGCAGCGCTCAACGAAGCGTGCTT
>NZ_KQ033963.1:0-2882 GCF_000970615.1 Pseudomonas sp. 10B238 | reverse complement strand
AAGCACGCTTCGTTGAGCGCTGCGGCTGTCGAACCGCATTTTCTTGATGAGGACGCTTGCACGTGAAACCTCCAGAACCAAATATACAGTACGAAAGCCTTGGCCTCCTCCGGTTCAGCCGGGCATTTGTATAAGCGTAGATCAGCGTCGTTGCCAGCACTTTGCCATTAACTAGACATCAGCCTTGGAAGCGTCATTGTGAAAGTCGTGTGCCCCTCAGCTGATTCGCAAGCGATGCGCCCCTTGTGGGCCTCAACAATCGACCGTGTGATAGCCATGCCGAGGCCCGCATTAAGGGTAGTACCTTCGCGCCTTGCGGTATCCACCCTGTAAAATCTGTCGAATATTCGAGTGTGAAGCTCGGCTGGAATAGTAATGCCGCGGTTGGTTATAGCTGTCGAAACCGAGTTACCACTCTCGCTTATTTCAACCCTGATAATGCTGCCTTCCTCTGCATACCGAACTGCGTTCGAGACTATGTTTGAGATGGCCCGTCTTAGCATTGATTTATCGCCATGTACCGACCCATCGCCTGAAAGCGCGATTTCGACCTTCTTGTCCTCGGCTGCGAGCTCGTAATATTCGATAACACTCGTGGTCATCTCAGCCATGCTGGCCCCTTCGGCACTGGGCGTAATCTTCCCATTGTCCGCTTTGGCGAGGAACAGCATGTCATCGACCATCTTTGACATGCGCCTAAGTTCTTCGAGGGCGGAATACAAGATATCCTTGTAGTCGGTATTTTCGCGGTCGCGCAAGAGCGCGACCTCCATTTGGGTCAGCATGCTGTTCAGCGGCGTTCTTAGCTCATGCGCGATGTCCGCTGAGAAACCTGACAACCTGAGGAATGAGTCATCCAAGCGCGAGAGCATTTCATTGAAGTTGTCTACGAGTTCATGAAGCTCGCCTGGCACTGACTCGGTTGGAATTCTGGTATCCAAACAATTGGCAGTTACTGTAGAGGAAGTCTTAGAGAGTTCATCGATCGGTTTTAAACCCTTCCTGATCAGAACCACACCTAAAGCGCCACTCAAAAGTGCACTGACCACCAGCGTATAAGCGAACCATTGCTGAATCATTTCGAAGAAGTGGACTCGATGCGTTACATCCAAAGCCAGATAGATGACTGTGTCTTGCCCTTCGACCCACTGGTTTACTTTTCTGGTAATGCCACTGTACTGATGCCCAGCGAAATTTACTGTCCAACGTTCCTCTTGGATGTCCGTGACAAGTGGTAGCAAGCTCTCAGAGAGATTGTGATGTGAGTAGACTGTCTTGCCGTCTACTACAACTGCAGTTGCGAAGCCAAAGGAGTGCTCAATAACGGCATCGATCCTTGAAGCGGTCTCAGGCCCAAATGCTGAGCTGTTGAGCAGCGTACGCTCTACTGCAGCGGCCTTTTCATTCAGCACTTGTTCATCTTTGCGTTCGAAATGGAGCTGGCAAAAATAATTGAAGCTGATTGCGGCCGCCATCAGCACAACCGTAACCACAAGCATGAAAGCTATCGCCATTCTGCTCGTCAGTGACACTTTTCCCATCAGTACGGTCCTAGTTAGGCCATCACTCACAAGAAAGCAGGCGGGCACCCAGAAAAGGTGCCCGGCCTGCTTCGATCATGTTTGCTCGCACTCTCGTATCCTAAGCAGCGTCTGAATTTTCGCCAGTTTGCGAGTGGCCGGCTTTGGCCCCCTCCATCATTTCACGACACTCTTTCATCATTCCATGCATGTCGCCCATCATTTCCATATGCTTGTCGCCGCTCATCATGCCGGTTTCTGAATGGCTTTGGTCCGATTTATCTACCGCTGCGAAACTCAGTCCGCTCGCCAGGGTGATTGCGATTGCTGTAACGGTGATGGCCTTTCGCATGTTAAATCTCCAAGTTCAGTGGGTTATTCGCTTTTGCTTAATAAGGTGTTTTCGCCAACGTTGGGCTCCTCGGGCTTGTCGCATTTACCGCTAGACATATGCTTCATGCATACGACCATCATCAACAAGCAGGGCAAGAGAAAGAGCAGGCTTGGCAGCGTTGTTGCCAACGCCGCAGTGCTTTGGTTCAGTAGCATGTAGCCAACCACAGCTGCGGTTAACCCCGTTACGACCGGATTGCGCTGCAGTACGCTTTTAATCTTGGATATTATGCCCCTCATCTAACTATCCCTCGGATATTAAGCTTGGCAGATTAGCCATTGTTCACGCCAACTGGGGTGCTCAGAAACTCTACCGTATGGATCTTCCCGTCAGGGGTCTTGACCGTCATCTCATACGTCTGGACTTGGGCGCTTGTTCTATAGTTTTGAATCATTCGAGTCGTGCCGGTCGCGCCAGCAGGTGCGATGCTCAGCACTTGGCCTTCTTTTACAAGCTCCTTAAGGGTGGGCTTTGCTCCTGCCGAGTCATTTAAGCGATTCAGCGTACGTTCGCTTCCGCCTTCGGCCATTGCAAGCGAGGAAGCAACGGTCAGAATAAAAGGAACGATTACTTTGGTTATGCGGTTCATGGTTTGCACCTCTTGGTTAGTTGATGCCTGTAGATTAAAGGCTTGCTACTTACAAGAAGCTGTTGCCAAGGTTACAAAGCGGTAATCGCTTCATTCTCGTGTTGGTACGACCGCCGCGCCTGCGGCGGTCGCTTTCTGCTCTTTACTGCTTTTCGATGCGCGTAATGGTGGAATCCATACCTTTCGAGGAGAACTCGAATTCGACCTGGTCCCCTTCTTTCAGCGTTTGGAGCTGATCAGGCTTTGCTTTGAAGCCCATCGTCATCGACGGCCAGCCCAACGCTTCGACCGGGCCGTGGGCAATGGTGACGGTTCCGCTCTCGGTGTTTACTTTCTTGACCGTACCTGTGGCTGTAGCGGTCTGTCCCGCCGACTTCTG
>NZ_KQ033962.1:0-3011 GCF_000970615.1 Pseudomonas sp. 10B238 | reverse complement strand
TACCGACGTTCAGGTGCGGTTTGTTACGTTCGAATTTTTCTTTAGCCATCGAGACCGTCTCCCATCGTTGAATTGAGCTAGTCACGCCACCATTAAAACAAAGGCAGATATTTACATATCTGCCTTTGATATTGGAGCTCATGAGCGGATTTGAACCGCTGACCTCACCCTTACCAAGGGTGTGCTCTACCAGCTGAGCTACATGAGCGTATCGTATTTGCGCGAGCAAAAACCTGGAGCGGGTAGCGGGAATCGAACCCGCATCATCAGCTTGGAAGGCTGAGGTTCTACCACTAAACTATACCCGCGGTAGCCTAGGCCGACGCTATAAACTGGTGGAGGGGGAAGGATTCGAACCTTCGAAGTCGATGACGTCAGATTTACAGTCTGATCCCTTTGGCCGCTCGGGAACCCCTCCAAAACGAGGCGGCATTTTCAATGCCATCCTCTTAACTGTCAAGCAATTTCTCATTAAAATCCTGAGGTTAGCTTTCTTGACAGTTCTCCTCAAACAACCCAAGGGGCTGCGCGACGGAGCGGGCGCCATTCTATGGAAACTATTCTACGTTTGCAATGCCTGAACACGGCATTTGTTGATGACCCAGCTTGGGGAAATCTCTTAGTAGTTCGCCAAGCAATGAGTCGGTCAGGAGGCGCTGCTGAACGCCCGTCACCTGAACCCAGTAGCTACGGTGTGTTCTCGGCAACTCGCGTATAGACGCCATATAACTAATAGCTTTTAAGCGACTTACAACGCTTTCAGCGGAGTCCTTACGAGAGAATATCCCTAGTGATATTCCATTAGACAGATCGCCGACGGTAATTATGTAACTGTCAATATTGCGAGATTGGAGCTCTCTCAGCTGACGTAGCGATGCTTGCCGCGAAACTAGCGGAGGCAGATATACCCAATAGTCTGTGCCAGCAGCCTCATCGATAGACTTGACGCTGGCATCAATATCAAGACTTAGCAAACGCTGCTCAACGTCCAGCGCCACCGATTCTTGGTCGAACCCACCCAAAAATACGCAAACACTCCCCTCGTGGACGGAAGAACCACGAGGCTCCAATGGTTTGGTTTCGCTAAGCAACTGGATATCAGCCTCTTCGGAAACGGGAGGCGCCAAGGCCTCGCCCCTAGGAGGCTGCTGGTTGATGTGATGGAGGTAAAATAAAAGATTTAGCACTACCAGCAGCATTAAAAGCCAGCGCATGGATACCTCTTTAGGGACAGGCTATCGCCAGCCCCCTGAAAACCAAATCAGGCACGCATCTAACCCTAGGGAGATCTGCAACCAGTGCTGCATCTCCGCCGGTAACATAGATGGTGAAGTTTTTACCCAGATGATCTCCAGCGATGCCAATCTGGCTTGTAACGTAGCTTCGCAGCATGATCAAACAACCTCGCTCGACACCCTCGGCGGTGTCCCTGCCAGGCGTGATATCACTCAACGCAACGGTGGATAGCGCAGGGTCGTATTGGATGCGCCGGGTGTGAGCAAGCAGCTGCCCACGCAGAAGCGCTAAACCTGGCGCTATATAACCACCCAAGTGCACGCCATTACAGTCGACTAAATCTATAGTGACCGCAGTGCCGAGGTCGATAACCAAACATGGTCCTTTGCACATTTCATAAGCAGCGATGATAGCCAACCACCGATCCAAACCCAGCCGGCCCTGTTCCTTATAACCATTAACAACGCCCGCGACGCGCTTGGCTGGACTCACCTTAAGCACTTCCACCCCTAGTGCACCAGACAGCACGTCTGTCAATGCACCGGTTTCCGCATCGTCTCTGACGCTCACCATGCGGCAACGGGTAATTTTACCGATATCTGCATTGAGCAAGTCCTGAAGCAGGTCCATCGCCTGCGCTGCGATACCCCCTACTGCCAACGCGCCATCAACATTTGAAACAACCCGCCACTTGATGAAGCTATTGCCGCAATCGAGCTCAAGAATCATCGTCTAGCCTCAAACTTAATTCTCCACCACTGAAACACCGCTCACCCTGCCCTTCAATCCAAAGGCGTAGCGCACCCTGCTCGTCTATCCCGTTCATCATTCCTTTAACCTGTTGGGTGCCGGTGCTTAACGTACAGCGTCGCCCGCGCCAGATATTGTTTGCCTCCCACTCGTCGCGCAATGACGAAAATCCCTCACGGGCATGCCTTTCTACATAGTGAGATAAGGCTTCACTGACAAAGCGCGCCAGGTCATCGCGGCTCGCCAGCATTCCGGTCTGCTCACGCACCGACGTCCAGGCCTGACCGATGCCCTGAGTGCTCGGCGCCATGTTCACGTTCACTCCAATCCCGATAATCACATGACATAGGTCCGCCGGATCACCATTCAGCTCTAATAGAATGCCTGCTATTTTTCTGCCGCCTGCATATACATCGTTGGGCCACTTTAGTCCCGCACTTTCGATGCCAGCCCGATGAAGCGCACGGAGAACGGCCAGCCCAACGACTAAACTCAATCCAGACAATCCCTGGAGGCCATTCGAAACCTTCAGCACCAAGGTGTAATAAATATTTTGTGCCGGCGGGCTCGTCCACACACGCCCTCTACGGCCCCGCCCATGAGTTTGGCCCTCAGCCAATACCACGAATGGCGCAGCTACGCCCGCGTGTAGCAACCTTAAGGCCTCTGCATTAGTGGAGTCGGTTGACTCTCGAAGATAGAGCTGCCAACCCAGAGGAGCCAACACAGCGGCGTTGTCCTCATAACTCAGCAGCGAAAGAGGCGCTGCCAAGCGATACCCTTTGCCTGGCACTTTGAATAGCTCAATACCGCATTCATCCTCAAGTCGCTGTAGGTATTTCCACACAGCACTCCGACTTACACCGAGAGCCCTTCCTAACTCTTCGCCAGAATGAAAACGGCCATCACCGAGCAACCGTAGCAAGCTGTACATACCCCCTCCAGGCTTCGGACAGACATAATCGATGCCCTTGAACACATTCGAGTTTTCCAACCCCCAAAGACAAACCCCCGATCCTCTTACG
>NZ_KQ033961.1:0-3912 GCF_000970615.1 Pseudomonas sp. 10B238 | reverse complement strand
CGTCGAGACGCAAAGGAATGGCTCGAAAGTCTTTGAGTGTCTTGAGATACCCGGTCGCACGGACCATGAACTCGGTTTCTGCGAGTTCCAGAACACTCCCGCCGGTTTCACGGTTGGCTTCATCGATCGCCTTTGCAATCTGCTGCTGCGTCACGCCCCTGCTTGCCATGCGCACGGGATCCAGTACGACCTGATACTGCTTGACCATCCCGCCTATGGGCGCGACTTCCGCCACGTTGGGCAGTGTCTTGAGCTCATAGCGCAGGAACCAATCTTGCAAAGAGCGCAGCTGCGAGAGGTCATGTTTGCCCGTTCGGTCTACCAAAGCATATTGGTAGATCCAGCCGACACCTGTGGCGTCAGGGCCCAAAGCGGGTTTGGCGGCGGCGGGAAGCCGACTCTGCACCTGACTCAGGTACTCCAGCACCCGAGAACGGGCCCAATAGAGGTCGGTGCCGTCCTCAAACAGGACGTACACGTAGCTATCCCCGAAGAAGGAGTAGCCGCGGACCGTCTTTGCGCCGGGGACAGACAGCATGGTCGTCGTCAGTGGGTAGGTGACCTGATTCTCAACGATCCGGGGCGCCTGCCCGGGGTATGGCGTGCGGATGATGACCTGAACGTCGGAAAGGTCTGGCAATGCATCAACAGCGGTGTTTTTGACCGACCAGACACCCCAAGCCACCGCGAACACAGTAGCCAGCAGGATCAGAAAGCGGTTGGCCACTGACCAGCGAATTATGGCTGCGATCATCGCTGGCCCCCCAGCTTCTCGATGTGCTCAATGACCAGGCCCTCTTCGCTTTCACGCGCGCCGACACGGACGTGATCGCCGGTCTGCAACTTTGTTAGGAGCGATTGATCTGCAACCGGAAAGGACATTGTCATCCCAGGCATGTTCAGCGTCTTGAACGGCCCATGCGACAGGCCAACCATGCCATCTTCCAGGCTGACGATCGTACCTTCAGCCTCGTGCAGCGCAGGTTCTGTAGAAGTTGCAGGCTCCTCCAAACCCTGAGCGGTCAGCCCGCGTAGGCTCGCCTCTGAATCCAGGAGAAACTGACCGGACGCCACGACCTTCTGACCGGCTTCCAGCCCTTCAAGCACCTCTGTCTGGTCATCGAATTCCCGGCCTGTGCGAACCTCAATCGGGCGGTAACGGCCTTGATCCTCGGCCAGCATCACCAATGCGCGCCGACCGGTGCGAATGACCGCCTCGGACGGGATGACCAAGACATCTTCGACGTTGCGACTCAACGTCACCTCGGCCGTCATGCCGGGACGAAGCCGTTGTTGCGGATTAGGCAGTTCAACCCGGACGCGCACAGTACGGCTATCCAAGTTGGCTTGTGGTAGTACGGCCTGGATCGTCCCTTCCAGAACTTCACCTGCAAAGGCCGGGAGGCGCGCGTTGACCAGCTGCCCAGGCGCCACATTTGCAACCTGCGCCTCAGGCACCGCAACCTCTAACCATACCTTTTCCAGCCCATTAACACGTGCCAGAGACGCACCAGTGGATACGGTCATGCCCTCGCGAACGTCGAGGCTGTTCAGCACGCCGCCTATTGGACTCCTCACTGTCCAAACAGGGCGCGCTTTACCAGTTCGTTCTAGCTGCACTATGACTTCTGGCGGCATGCCAGCAAGGCGCAACCGCTGGCGAGCCGCTGCGAGCAGCTGGGGTTCGCCAATCCCTTTGAGCGCCAGGTACTCTTCCTGTGCGGCAACCCATTCGGGAACCAGCAGATCGGCTAACGGCGCGCCTTTTTCGATGACATCCTCCGGTGCTCGGTCGTAAACGCGCTCGACAAAGCCACCGGCACGCGCCTGCACAACCGCCACGTCTCGCTCGTCGAACATCAATGCGCCTGTCGCTTCGAGCGACTGGCTGATCGATTCACGCGTTACGGTTGCAAAGCGCACGCCGAGATTCTGCGTCACGCTCGGGTCGATACTGATCGATGCCCCGTCGCTTCCCTCATCTGCATAGCGTGGAATCAATTCCATATCCATGAATGGCGACTTGCCCGGCTTATCGAACTTTTGCTGGGGGACCATAGGGTCATACCAATAGAGCACTTCCTTGTCTTCTTCTGCAGGCGATTGTCCGAAGGCTGCGGTAGGCAGACCGATTAGCGCTGCAGCGCTAATCATCAGAGGCAGACTGAAGGCGAGTACCAGCCGCTTGTGTTGGAATGTCATGGTCGGGTATCTCCAAAGGCGAAATGCAGGCGGGCATTGCTCAACGATCGATCGCGGGCGACGTCAATACGCCGTAGCCGGGTCTCCACAAGCTGTCGTCGCGCTTCGATCACAGCGGTCAGCTCACCGCTTCCGGAGCGGTAATCGGCCATGGCAAGGCGGACCTTCTCTTCAGCGAGGGGTAGTAAGGTTTTGTCGAGGCGGATGAGTGCGCGGTCCAGACGCTGATACTCAGCGAGGTCAGTACTCAGCTCTTGGTTGTACAGGCGCAAGGTCGCTTGGCGCTGAGCCTCGATCTGGGCAAGGCGAGCTCGTTCGGCCGCGATCTTCGGATCCTGCCGAGAGCTGGTAAACAGCGGCAGGTCGAAGCTGACGCTGAGGTTCACCATGTCGCCGTACTCACGGCCACGTCGCAGGTAGTCGATCCCCCAACTCCAATCCGGTGTTTTCTCTGCGATGGCCTGGTGAACCTTTGCCTCCGCTTCACGAGTCATCGGGTCGAAGGCGAGTAACGCCGGGTGCCGGTTCAGGTTGTGCTGATAGTTATCAACGGCGGCAAGCCATTGCGGCCAGTCACCTGTAAGCGGCTGGCCTGCTAGCTCGCCTATCCAGCGCCGGAGGCCGGCCCGCGCAACAGCCTGGTTACGCAGCAGCTCATCCTCTTGTTCAGCCAGCAATGCTGCCTCTTGCCTCGGAAGTACGCTGTCTGCGGTTTGTCCGCTGCCGCCAGCAATGCGGGCCTGAACAGCCCGCGAAAGGAGCTGATTCTCGCTGTAAAGCTGCTTGAAAAGGCTTAGCTTCTGCTCGACCGCGAAGCTAGCGATCCATGCCTCGGCGGTTGCTTGGCGCACACCGAGACGTTCAACCGTTTGCTGGGCGTTTGCGAGCGCAACACTAGCCTGCGCGGCCTCGACACGAGCGCGCCTTTTCGCTCGGTTTGGCACATCTTGCATGACCCCAACCATTTGCATGGTCATGGCCTCTTGCTCCAACTGCCAGCGAGCGTCACCTTCGATGGGCACGCTTTGCAGTCCAAGCTTAAGTTTAGGGTCAGGAAGCTCGCCGGCAGGGATTGCAGCGCTGCGTGCGGCCACCAGGTTGGCGGCTTGCGCATGCAGCGAAGGCGCGTCTTGCTCGGCCACGCTCAGAGCTTGTTCTAAGGTCAAAGCGGACGCTAACCCTGGAAACGAGAGCGCGCCCATGATCAAGGCGGCCACGTACGGCGGCGCCCAATAAATACGGGGTTTCATTTGCGAAGGATTCCTGATCTTTCATGCGAGCCAAAGGCGCGCAGTAGCCGGCCCGAATGCTCACTCGGGCGGTTCCTATAATTTGATCGGAATTAGACGCGGGGTGGACGCCAGACGGCGTCTAAAAGGCTAGAGGGGATCAGGCCGTTATAGGGAGTGGTCACGGGTTTAGCAGCAGGCATCAGCTGGGCTTTTATTGAGACAAGCTGAAGGATACTTGCAGTTTTGCATTCTTGGCCCGTCTTGCAGACGGTCGCCGTTCCATGCTCATTCGCTTCACAGCACTCGTGTTCAGCACCGTCATCGGCGCCAACCATCGAAGCGTGGTCGGTCGTCATGGCGCCCACACCTTCCATATCGGACATCATGTGATGCCCGGACGATCCAACCGTCATGAGCATTTCCGCTATCCCATTGATCTGAAGCGCAAGCACTAGCAGCAGGATAAGGAAGGAGCGCA
>NZ_KQ033960.1:0-4153 GCF_000970615.1 Pseudomonas sp. 10B238 | reverse complement strand
ATCAGGGCGACAGTGGCGGCTCGGATCACCATGGCTCCAGCAGCACAGGTGGAGCATCCGGCCAATCAGGCTCCGGTCATCATGGTAATAACGAAAGCGATGACCATCATGCGTCCGAGGAGCCCCAGGCGGTTGAGCACAGCAATGGCAGTGACAGTGCCGATGCGGAAGGCAAATCCCCTTCAAAAAACCATGTGCACGCAGACGGGAAGCAACACGAGCACTAACATCCGGTATATGTGTGCCTATGCGGTTCTGATCGAGGCTCTAAGAAAGGCGGTTCAGCAAGCAGAGGATCGGCCCTAGGCCATCCTAGTCGACGCAACGGTACCGGAGGGCTTTGCAATTGCTTCCTTCCTAAAAGTTAGGCCGCAAGGCCAGTAACTTACCTAGTTAAGCGGCTTGCGCTCCGGCCGTTCCCCAACGAATGCTCCCAGTCGTGGCGACAGGGAGCTCCCTCATTTTCAACTCAATCATCTCGAACAGACTAGCGAAGCCGTACAGGCAATCTGACGGCCACATCGCCACCAACTGCGCCCGCAGATCCCCGGTGCGGTTGGACTTACCTTACAACATTGTAATGAGGTTTTTCGAAACGGGCTCGGTAGGAGCGTGTCGTAATTCAGTGTCTGCTAACAGGCTGATGAGCCATATCGGCCAGTAAGCAAACGACGAAATACAACTATCGAACCCTGGAGAACGTAAATGACAAACTCAATGTTCGCATCCTGTATCCAAGCTTGTTCGAACTGTGCCCTAGTGTGCGAAATGTGCGCCTCTGCTTGCCTACGCGAGGATGATGTAAAAATGATGGCTCGCTGCATCGAGCTTGACCGCGACTGCGCGGACATTTGCAGGTTGGCTGCCACACTGATGAGCCGCGAAAGTGAATATGCTAAGGAGTTCTGCGCCCTTTGCGCCAAGATCTGCCGTGCATGCGGAGAGGAATGCGCGAAGCATGAAATGGATCATTGCCAAGAGTGTGCGAAGGCGTGCATGAACTGCGCTGAGGAATGTGAGCGAATGGCAGGATAACATCCGTAACTCACTGCTCTGGCACTACTAAATTGGGAGTGTCAGAGCCCCTCGAAGAATAAGAAAAGCCATGGTGCGCTTAATGTTCGCGCCTCCATGACATATCGAAAAAGTGCGTACGATACCCGCAACTGCCAAGAGCGAATCAATCCCTGTCCAGCAGCATTTCATTCCAAAGCGAAATACGATAGTTACGCGCTAGCAACTCTTACTTAGCCACCGATGATCGCCACCGTAACGGTCTATTCTCTTGCCACTGTCTCCCGATTGAGCGCTGAGAACTAATTGAGTGAATTAGCATGAAAGCTCCTGGCAAAAAGGCGGTCCAACAACAACCAAGCGGGCCATGCGACCTTATTTTGCTGGGAGAAAACGAAAATGGTTTTGCGAATATTCCCATCGCAGCGATTGGCTTTGCTGCTAGTACTGCTCGCCGTTCTGCAACTCAGTGGCTGCGCCGTTTCCCCGCGCCTGAAACCAAGCGACCAGCCAAGCGTTGCTCGCAAAACCTTTGTCATCACTGGTGCCTCCAGTGGCTTCGGCCGCGGCGTGGCGCTCAAGCTTGCCGCTCTGCAAGGCGACGTGGTGCTAGCGGCCCGCCGGACCGACGTGCTCGAAGAACTGGCCGCGCAGATACGCATGGCTGGAGGATCGGCACTGGTGGTGACCACCGACGTGAGCAACCCGAACGAGATGCAGGACTTGGCACGAGCCGCCATCGAGCGTTTCGGCAGGATCGACGTTTGGATTAACAACGCTGCGGTCGGAGCGCTGGGTCGTTTCGAGGACGTTCCCGTCGAGGACCATGCGCGGATCGTGGATGTCAATCTTAAGGGCATGATCTATGGCAGCCACGCAGCCATGCGCCAGTTCAGAGCTCAAGGCTTCGGCACGCTTGTCAACGTGGGCTCAGTCGAGAGCGAGATACCGCTGGCTTATCATGCCTCCTCCGCAGCGACCAAAGGTGGCGTCATAAATCTCGGCGCGGCAATCGCTGAGGAGATTCGCCTGAGCGGTAGCGAGACCATCAATGTCGCCACCGTCATGCCCTGGGCTGTGGACACACCGTTTCTGGGAATCAATTTGCCCTTTCTAGTTCATTGATCAGGGACTTCATTTCTGCGATTTCTCGGCGCTGAGCGTCGATGATTTCGTCAGCTAACTTGCGGACGCGAGGATCTGAAATCTGAGCTCGTTCACTTGTTAGGATTGCTATGGAATGGTGGGGGATCATGGCCTTCATGTAGTCCGTGTCGTCTACCGTCGCTTGCCCACGTACAAGCCATAGTGCAATGGTAAAAGCTACTGCACTTCCTGCCAATATCGCTAGGTTTACTGACTTACGCTTATACATGTTGAGCATGAATGCGAGCATGACTACTGCCATTACCGCGCCCATCACTAATGCCATCCAAGCGCGAGTCTCGCTCCAAAAAACATGCTCGAACGAGTAAGTATTTAAGTACATCACGCCATACATAATGATCGTAGACGTGGCTACCATCGCTGCAAAGCGCCAGTAAGACATTTGCATAGTTAGACCTCTTTAATGATTGCTGCTGGATCGGCGACTCAACGTGTTCGCGCAGCCCTGCTTAGAAGTGGCTTTCGAATGCTCTCCTAAAAACGGACAAGCCGAAGATGATGAGGTTTCGATTTTTTGAGAAGCTTACAAAAATGTAATCATCGACCGCTTTAAGACCGGCTTAAAGCGCTGCCAGCGCTGTACTACGCGTAATGTTCCCCTGAACTAATCAATCGCTAATAGCTTATAAGCAGACAATACCAACGTCGCGCTATGGACCACTGCGCGAAAGAGCGGGCCCACTAAGATGGCCTTCAAGCCTTGAGACCCGACTACTCGGCTTAGCAAGCCCAAAGAGTTATCGTGAGCAATAGAACACTCGGAGAGAACAATTCAGCACCCAGCATATGCCACGTTCTTGTCGAGTGTGACCGCAGGGTTAGTATTCGCACATTAGATGTGTGGCGGCTAAGACGGCTGGGTGTAGCTGGCTCCAAAACTGAGCGGCGAGGTTATTCTGTCCCAAGCCGCGCCTTTCGTGGCGCGCGGGACCTCACTCACTTTGAAACAACAGACCTTCGATTCGATCATGTTCTTCCGGTGTTGGCAGGGCAGATGAGTCAACATTGCCAATACTATTTGGCTGACCATTTTCTGGTGGGCCAACTTCAGGGTGGTAGGCGCCATCTGCGTCGAAAGCAACCCAGCCGTACAATTCTCGGATGACTTCGGAAGGATGGCCATCTTCCATTGCCACATACCAGTCCGCCAATCGGAAACGCTTACCGGCAAGCTTAGAAGTAGCCATTTCGGCTCGAACCAGCGCCAGATATAGCGGGTGCGGCAGTTCCTCTACGGCGCCGGTTTCGTCGAGCAAGAACGTGAACGAGGCGTGCGACCGTTGCTCTGTAGAACCGGCTCGCTCCTCTTCCTCGCCTAAGGTAAAAACGGGAGCAAAACCGCCCCCCTCTGTTCTGAAGTTGGTCGTCTGGCCTTGGTAGACCCTGGCAGCGTTCCACTGCACCTCGCCAGCATAAGCGTAAGCGCGCAGATCAAACTTCATCGATCGTACCTGAGGGTCGGCGACGATTCTACGCTCGCCAGGAGCTACAAGGGACTGGGCCACGTAGTTTCCGCCAACGATTTCTTCCCAAACGCGCTTGGTGAGCTTGTCTCCTCGGTATGCACCGCGACTACCATACCCGCTGACAGGCTTGAAAAAGAGGCTACGGCGGTTTTGCCACAGGTGCTCTGCATTACCATGCCCGACAGGAACGGTAAGCGGGACGTATTGGGCCAATACGGTTCGGATTTGCTGATCAACGCCAATCTCTTCCAAAAAACGTGCGTTGGTTAGGTCAACCAACCTGCGTTTGTCGGCGTAAAGGGCATAGGCCTGAGGGTGTGGCGTTACCGTCACGACATCAGCCAAATAAGCGCTGCGCAGCGCGCTGCAATTGTCGCCTTCCAGATAGAAATCGGTGAGTCGGTTGTAGACGAGATCCACAGGCTTTCCGTCGACCAAGAGGGACTCGTTGTGAAAGGCCAGATCGGCTGGGTCTGCGATTAGGCAGTCGATTCCTGCTGACTCGA
>NZ_KQ033959.1:0-4591 GCF_000970615.1 Pseudomonas sp. 10B238 | reverse complement strand
TTGCTGGCGGTCGGTAAGGATGGCAAGACCAAGCGTCGCAAGGGCACTAGCATCAAATCCACTGATATTCTGATAGCTCCCCCGCAGCGACCCATCTTCTTCGTGCCACACCTGACGAAATCCAGCTCGGAGAACTGAGGTTCGGCACCGCTCCTTGTTCGGTGGCTAGCCCTAGCCGCATAGGTACCGGTAGCTTGGCCCATCGCGATGGAATGCCGAGCATTTCGCTCTAGGGGTCTGGTACGTCGATCAAATATCCCATCCCACGCGCGGTTTGTATGAGCTTAGGCTCGAACTCATCATCGATTTTTGCTCTCAGCCGTCGTACCGCCACCTCAATGACGTTGGTATCGCTGTCGAAGTTCATATCCCAAACCTGGGAGGCGATAAGGGACTTTGAGAGCACTTCCCCGCGACGCCTAAGCAATAGCTCAAGAAGTGCGAATTCCTTAGCGGTCAGGTCTATGCGTTTCCCCGAGCGCGTAACCCGACGTCTCAGCAAGTCCATCTCAAGGTCGTGGAGCTTGAGTATCGTCTGGTTGGGGGCATGGTTGCCGCGGCGAAGCAACGTACGGATCCTGGCTAGCAACTCGGAGAAGGCAAACGGCTTGATGAGATAATCATCAGCGCCCAGCTCCAATCCCTTTACTCGATCCTGAACCCCATCTCTGGCGGTGAGGAAGAGCACAGGGACCTCATTACCCGCAGCGCGGATTTGATGTAAAACCTGCCACCCATCCAAGCCAGGCATCATCACATCTAGAATGAGCAGGTCGTATGCCGCATTAAGCGCATGCTGAGCGGCATCGGTCCCGTTCTCTACTCGATCGACAGTGAATCCAGCCTCCGTGAGCCCCTGCTGTAGGTAGGTGCCCGTTTTCGGCTCATCTTCAGCAACAAGAAGCTTCATTGAAGGTACTCTCGCCAGCATTTAGAACAGTGTGCCGATTGTCTGGGCGGGCAGCCAGTACCTTACAGAAACGTAATGCCCGCATCATCGGAATGACAGCTTGCAACGCTAACTTTCACGTCAGCAGTTGCTCCCATACTCTGCTTTTGGCCTTTCCATGCTCCTTTGGCCTATCGGCGCCTCGATGGCGCCTTTTTTTTGCCGGCAGGAAACAAGACCTATTGCCAGAACGAAAAGCGCCATACACGCTTTCTGCGCTTTCGCTTGTAGCTGCTTGCCTGCTTTACTGACGAAACCGTAATGTCTAATTCAGGGATCTGACAGGAACTCTCGGTTAGCTTAGACACAAGCCCAAGCCAAGACTCCTGCCTGGAGCGGCGCTGGGTATCTATGTCTTTCCACGAGGTAACAAGCATGAAACTTTTCAGATCTCTTTCCGTACTGCTCGCCATCGCAGCAAGCTCTTCCTATGCAATGGCAGAAGGTGGTGGTGATCGTACCTTTGCTCGTATGGAGCAGGCTCGGCAAGTGTCGATCGCGGCTTATCAGGCTGATCAGAAGGATCAAGCCCAAGAGGTTGCCTCCAAGGCAGCTCCGGCTGCCAAGCACGCTAAGTGCTGAAGCGAAACCTTACGCAAATGTGAACACTCGGCTCGCTGAACTGTGGCAGCTCCATGAATGTTGTAGCTGCCACGGCGTTGGCGCTTGCAACGTTAGTTGCAAAAGGCCGAAGGGGCCATTATCAGCTACGTTGAAACTTGTTCTTCTAAAAACGAGACCTAGCATCCCCACCTTAAGCGGATGAACGGTATATTGGCGATTCTCTTCAATGACCTCGACAATCGAGGCCTTCTGCATAGCCCGCACAGCCTAAAAAAAAGGCGCCGAAAAAGCGCCGTCAGGCTAAAGGAGCATCAAAAAAGCCTTAGAAAATCGCTCATTATGTCGGGGATGTATTTATGGATACACCCTTTAAACGGTTCTTATCAAGCCTACGACCAAATAAAATCAGTCCTAAAGTGACCGGAATAATTATGATCGGAAGGCGGCGGGCTGTTAGGAGGTTACGGATACTCGCCGCATATTTGGAAAGTCCTACCGTTTCGCCGTGCAGCTAATTCAACCTATTTGTAAGGCTGATAATCGCAGACCCTGAATCGCTCGCACAGCTGTCCACGCATATCATTGATTTGCCTCGTTTGCGCTTGGACTATGCCCTCGCAATAGTGCTTGAGCTCTTCATGTTTCAAATCAAATTTTACCCTGCAATCCTGACTTGGCCCTAACGCCAAATAGTGGTGGTTGCTGAAATTTGCCAAAAACGCTCTGTCGAAATTAGCCCCAGGACTTTCGTACATGAGTGCTTGGATCTGTCGCTGCCCGGCAGGTGGTATCTGCGGAACGTGTGCGACGCCATACCACTCAAGCAAGAACCGCTGAGCTTTCGCAATTTCTTCCCGTTGCGTGCGGTTTGCCATGCGGGCCATTGACTTTATTTCTTCGGAGCTTGCTTTGGCAGGTGTCTCACCAAAGTTCGGAGTAGGCGCAGTCCCTTCACGCGGATCATTTATGTTCGGATCACGCACTGTATCCGTTCCAGCGGCTAGTTCGGTCATTCTAAGCGCTGAGTAATGATGATCGATGATAAAAGTCAGATAGTTCTTTTCAAACGCAGCTGTTCTTCCTGTGCCCGGCCCAGCGGCCTGCACAGGCGCAGTTAATAAAACACTGGCGGTCAGCAATGCAGCACCTAAAAAACCTGTACGGCGCAAAGAGTCGTTAGCCATGGCATTAGTCCTGTATGAATTTACATCCGTTATTATTGTTGCTTTGCTCAGAACAGATGACGTTTGTATTCAATGAGCATCATTGCAATCAGATTCTTGTAAGAATCAAAAGTTCCTTCTCACGGTAACGCTATCGCACGGCTTTTACGTGAACGTCCTACATCTTCACTGGCGATTCCTTGGGCGCTTTCTGGTGCGCTTTAAGCTTACAAAAATGTAATCACGCGTCTTACTTCGGCATGCCATATTTACGATGAAAGGCGAGTCGCTTGATAAGACAGACCGCGCGCGAGCCTCTATGATCAATTACCGCTGGCAACACCAACCCGTAGGGCTGGTTTCGGCTTGGCTCCTTAGCTTGATTGGAACCTACACATGCAACGTAAAACCTCTAGGCGAACCTTTGTTAAAGGCTTGACTGCCGCAGGCCTCCTTGGTGGTCTTGGCCTGTGGAGAGCTCCGGTCTGGGCAGTGAGTAGCCCCGGCCAGCCCAGCGTACTAACCGGCACGGAGTTCGACCTGCTGATTGGGGAGACGCCGGTCAATATCACCGGTGCGGCTCGGACGGCGATGACCATCAACGGGACTATCCCAGGGCCGCTTCTACGTTGGCGTGAAGGGGATACCGTCACGCTGCGAGTCAGGAATAAGCTGAGTGAAGATACATCTATTCACTGGCACGGCATGATCTTGCCGGCCAACATGGATGGTGTGCCTGGATTGAGCTTCCAAGGCATCGCTCCCGATGGCATGTATGTATATAAGTTTCAGGTTAAACAGAACGGTACCTATTGGTACCACAGTCATTCAGGGCTACAAGAGCAGCTTGGTGTCTATGGCCCGTTGGTCATCGATGCGAAAGATCCCGAACCGTTCAGCTATGACCGCGATTATGTGGTGATGTTGACTGATTGGTCCGATGAGGATCCCGCTCGTATCCTTTCTAAGCTCAAGAAGCAGTCCGATTATTACAACTTCCACAAGCGCACTGTCGGAGACTTCATTAACGATGTGAGCGAAGACGGCTGGGCCGCTACGATTGCGAATCGGAAAATGTGGGCTCAGATGAAAATGAGTCCCACCGACCTCGCCGACGTAAGCGGCTACACCTATACCTATTTAATGAACGGCCAAGCACCCGACGGGAACTGGACCGGTATCTTCAAGCCTGGCGAGAAGCTTCGTCTGCGGTTTATCAACGGCTCGGCCATGAGCTATTTCGATGTCCGCATTCCAGGGCTGAAGATGACTGTAGTCGCAGCCGATGGCCAATACGTCAACCCAGTTAGCGTCGACGAATTCCGCATTGCCGTGGCAGAAACCTACGATGTGATTGTCGAGCCTGCGACCGAGGAGGCTTACACGATCTTCGCCCAATCGATGGATCGCACAGGATACGCCCGTGGCACGCTAGCGGTTGCCGAAGGGCTGAGCGCTCCTGTTCCAGAAACCGATCCTCGACCACTAATCACCATGGACGACATGGGGATGGATCACGGCAGCATGGGCGGTATGGCGGGCATGGACCATGGCGGCGACATGGGCGCGATGGACCATAGCAACATGTCCGGCATGAACCACGGTGACATGCAAGGGATGGGCGACATGGGCGCAATGGCCGGCATGGATCACAGCAAAATGGGTGGGATGTCCGGGATGGACCACTCTGGAATGGCTGGGATGAGCGCAGGTATGCAATCGCACCCGCCCTCAGAGTCCAATAACCCACTGGTGGACATGCAGACCATGAGCCCAACTCATAGGCTGAACGATCCCGGTATTGGCTTACGAGACAACGGCCGCCGAGTCCTGACCTATAGCGACTTGAGAAGCACTTTCCCCGATCCGGACGGCCGTGAGCCCAGTCGGACGATCGAACTCCATCTCACCGGCC
>NZ_KQ033958.1:0-4439 GCF_000970615.1 Pseudomonas sp. 10B238 | reverse complement strand
CGTCGAGACGCAAAGGAATGGCTCGAAAGTCCTTGAGAGTCTCCACATACCCTGTCGCACGAACCATGAACTCGGTTTCTGCGAGTTCCAGAACACTCCCGCCAGTTTCACGGTTGGCCTCATCGATAGCCTGAGCGACTTGCTGCTGCGTCACGCCCCTGCTGGCCATGCGTATAGGATCCAGTACGACCTGGTACTGCTTGACCATCCCGCCTATGGGTGCGACTTCCGCCACGTTGGGCAGTGTCTTGAGTTCATAGCGCAGAAACCAGTCTTGCAAAGAGCGCAGTTGCGAGAGGTCATGTTTGCCCGTTCGGTCTACCAAAGCATATTGGTAGATCCAACCGACCCCCGTGGCGTCGGGCCCCAAGGCAGGTTTGGCGGCAGCGGGAAGCCGACTCTGCACCTGACTCAGGTACTCAAGCACCCGCGAACGGGCCCAATAGAGGTCTGTGCCGTCCTCGAACAGGACGTACACGTAGCTATCCCCGAAGAAGGAGTAGCCGCGGACTGTCTTCGCGCCGGGGACAGACAGCATGGTCGTCGTCAGCGGGTAGGTGACCTGATTCTCGACAATCTGCGGCGCCTGCCCTGGGTATGGCGTGCGAATTATGACCTGAACGTCGGAAAGGTCTGGCAACGCATCGACAGCGGTGTTCTTGACCGACCAGATACCCCAGGCGACCGCAAACAAAGTGGCGAGCAAGATCAGAAAGCGGTTGGCCACTGACCATCGGATTATGGCTGCGATCATTGCTGGCCCCCGAGCTTCTCGATGCGCTCGATGATCAGGCCTTCGTCGCTTTCACGCACGCCAACACGGACGCGGTCGCCCGTTTGCAAGCCTGATAAGAGGGACTGATCGGCAACCGGGAAGGACATGGTCATCCCAGGCATGTTCAGCGTCTTGAACGGCCCATGTGACAGGCCAACCATGCCATCTTCCAGGCTGACGACCGTGCCTTCAGCCTCGTGCAAAGCAGGTCCGGTGGAAGATGTAGGCTGCTCCAAACCCTGAGCGGTCAGTCCGCGTAGGCTAGCCTCGGAATCCAGGAGGAACTGACCGGACGCCACCACCTTCTGACCGGCTTCCAGCCCTTCAAGTACCTCTGTCTGGTCATCGAATTCTCGACCGGTGCGGACCTCAACGGGACGGTAACGGCCTTCATCCTCAGCGAGCATCACCAATGCTCGCCGGCCGGTGCGAATGACCGCCTCGGTTGGGATGACCAAGGCATCTTCAACATTGCGACTCAACGTCACCTCGGCCGTCATGCCAGGACGAAGCCGCTGTTGTGGGTTAGGTAGCTCAACCCGGACACGCACAGTGCGGCTATCCAGGTTGGCCTGCGATAGTACAGTCTGGATCGTTCCTTCCAGCGTTTCGCCCGAAAAAGCGGGCAGGCGCGCAGTTACTGATTGCCCAGGCGCTAAATGTGCGATCTGCGCCTCTGGTACTGCAACTTCTAGCCAAACCGTGTCCAGCCCATTGACACGCGCAAGAGATGCGCCGGCGGGTACGGTCATGCCCTCGCGGACATCAAGACTTTCTAATACGCCACCGATCGGGCTCGTCACGGTCCAGACGGGGCGCGCTTTACCGGTCCGTTCCAGCTGCGCAATGACCTCTGCCGGCATGCCGGCAAGGCGCAACCGCTGACGGGCTGCTGCGAGCAGCTGGGGTTCGCCGATCTTTCTCAGTGCTAGGTACTCTTCCTGTGCAGCAGCCCACTCAGGGATAAGCAGATCTGCAAGCGGCGCCCCTTTCTCAATGACGTCTTCCGGCGCTCGGTCGTAGACGCGCTCGACGAAGCCCCCGGCGCGCGCCTGCACGACAGCCACGTCTCGCTCGTCAAACATCAATGCACCTGTGGCTTCGAGCGATTGGCTAATTGACTCACGTGTTGCGGTCGCCAGGCGCATGCCAAGGTTCTGCGTCACGCTCGGATCGATGCTCATCGACGCCCCGTCGCCTCCCTCATCGGCATAGCGCGGGACTAGATCCATGTCCATGAATGGGGACTTTCCTGGCTCATCGAACTTCTGTTGCGGATACATCGGGTCGTACCAATAAAGCACCTCCTTGCCTTCATCTGCCGCTTGGGCAAAGACAGAAGTAGACAGAGCGACAAGGCTCGCCGTACTGATAATCAGCGGGAGGCTTAGGACGACGGCCAGCCGTTTGAGTTGAAATGTCATGGTCGGGTATCTCCAAAGGCGAAATGCAAGCGGGCGTTGCTCAGCGATCGGTCGCGGGCTACGTCAATACGACGCAGGCGGGTCTCGACAAGCTGGCGGCGCGCGTCGATCACGGCGGTCAGCTCGCCGTTCCCGGCGCGGTAGTCCGCCATGGCAAGGCGGACCTTTTCCTCGGCGAGTGGCAGTAGAGTTTCTTCAACGCGTGCGAACGCGCGGTCAAGGCGCTGATATTCAGCCAGGTCGGCGGCCAGCTCCTGGTTATGCATACGCAACGCCGCTTGGCGCTGCGCCTCGATCTGTGTGAGGCGCGCTCGCTCAGCCGCGATCTTTGGATCCTGCCGAGAGCTGGTAAACAGCGGCAGGTCGAAACTGACGCTGAGGTTGACCATGTCGCCGTACTCCCGGCCACGACGTAGATAATCGACTCCCCAACTCCAGTCCGGTGTTTTCTCAGCGATGGCCTGGCGAACTTTTGCCTCAGCTTCACGAGTCATCGGGTCGAAGGCGAGCAAAGCCGGATGGCGGTTCAGGCTGTGCTGATAGTGATCAAGGTCGGTAAGCCATCGCGGCCAGTCGCCTGTAAGCGGCTGGTCTGCTGGCTCGCCTATCCAGCGGCGGAGGTCGGCACGCGCAACAACTTGGTTGCGCAGCAGCTCATCCTCTTGTTCAGCAAGCAATGCTGCCTCTTGCTTCGGAAGTACG
This sequence comes from Pseudomonas sp. 10B238, assembly GCF_000970615.1. Taxonomy (NCBI): domain Bacteria; kingdom Pseudomonadati; phylum Pseudomonadota; class Gammaproteobacteria; order Pseudomonadales; family Pseudomonadaceae; genus Pseudomonas; species Pseudomonas sp. 10B238. Next base: position 1,538 of record NZ_KQ033958.1, on the reverse strand, counting down.
CTGTCTGCGGTTTGCCCACCGCCGCCAGCAATGCGCGCCTGAACAGCCCGCGAAAGTAGCTGATTCTCGCTGTAGAGCTGTTTGAAAAGGCTCAGCTTCTGCTCGACCGCGAAGCTGGCGATCCATGCCTCGGCGGTCGCCTGGCGCACGCTGAGACGTTCAATGGTTTGCTGAACGCCTGCGAGCGCAACACTAGCCTGCGCAGCCTCGACACGGGCGCGCCTTTTCGCTCGGTTTGGCACATCTTGCATGACCCCAACCATTTGCATGGTCATGGCCTCTTGGTCCAATTGCCAGCGCGAGTCACCTTCAATGGGAACGTTTTGCAGCCCAAGCCTAAGTTTAGGGTCAGGGAGCTCGCCGGCAGGGATTGCAGCGCTGCGTGCGGCTTTGAGATTGGCGGCTTGCGCATCCAGCGAAGGCGCGTCTTGCTCAGCCAAGCTCAGGGCTTGTTCTAAGGTTAGAGCTGACGCGAGCTCGGGGAATGAGAGCGCGCCGATGATCAAGGCGGCCACGTAGGGAGGCGCCCAGCGGATACGGGGTTTCATTTAGACAGGATTCCTGATCTTCCATGCGAGCCGAAGGCGCGCGGTAGCCGGCCCGAATGCTCACATCCGGGCGGTTCCTAGAATTTGATCGGAATCAGACGCGGGGAGGATGCCAGACGGCGTCCAGATGGCGGGAAAGTACCTGGTCGTTATAGGGCGTATTCGCCGGTTTACCCGCAGGGACCAGCTGCGCCTTTGCAGCAACGATCTGAAGAAGGCTGACGGTTTTGCATTCTTGTCCCGTCTTGCAGACGGTCGTCTTCCCTTGCTCATGCCCTTCACAGCACTCGGGCTCAGCGCCGCTGACGCCAGCCATCAATGCGTGGTTGGCTGCCATGGCGTCCATGCCTTCCATATCAAGCATAACGTGATGCGCTGACGACCCAATCGGCATTAGCAATTGCGCCATCCCGTTGATCGGAAGCGCGAGCACTAGCAGCAGGATAAGGAAGGAGCGCATGTAGGACTTCATATTTTCAGCTTACGGGGCAATTCATGAGCAATCAATGAGGCAATCGGTCGCTTCGCAACCGAAGCCTAAGCCGATAGGCTTCAAACTACACGCGCTTGACGGAGCCGGAGGGCGTTGAACACAACCGATGCTGAGCTAAGGCTCATGGCCAGGGCAGCAATCATCGGAGACAGCAACAGTCCAAAGAACGGATAGAGCAGACCTGCAGCAATCGGGATGCTCAACCCGTTGTACATAAATGCAAACAGAAGGTTCTGACGCATATTGCGAACTGTCGCCACCGAAAGCGTACGGGCGCGAAGTATTCCCATCAGGTCACCTTTAACGAGCGTGACTTGGGCGCTATTCATCGCGACGTCGGTACCCGTACCCATCGCGATGCCTACGTCAGCCCTAGCGAGAGCCGGAGCGTCATTTATTCCGTCGCCTGCCATGGCAACCACCTTACCGAGGGCTTGTAGCTTAACCACCAGCGCCTCCTTGCCCTGCGGCTTCACTTCACCATGCACTTCATCGAT
>NZ_KQ033957.1:0-5614 GCF_000970615.1 Pseudomonas sp. 10B238 | reverse complement strand
TTTAGACGCTGTATGATTCGCCTCCCGCTGACGAGAGACGCTAGGTTGATCGGAAGCGCAAGCGGTTGAGAAGAAAGAAAAACTTCTTCAAAAACAGCTTGACGAGACACAAGGCTGCTGTAGAATGCGCGGCCTCGGTTGAGACGAAAGACTTGATCGAAACGCTCTTTAACAACTGAATCAAGCAATTCGTGTGGGTGCTTGTGAGGTAAGACTGGTAGTCAGCAAGATTATCAGCATCACAAATACTCAACGAGAAATCATTGAGTGCTCTTCTTGAGGGTAACCTTTAGAAGAGATTGCGATTGCTGAGCCAAGTTTAGGGTTTTCTCAAAACCCATGCAGTATTGAACTGAAGAGTTTGATCATGGCTCAGATTGAACGCTGGCGGCAGGCCTAACACATGCAAGTCGAGCGGATGAGTGGAGCTTGCTCCATGATTCAGCGGCGGACGGGTGAGTAATGCCTAGGAATCTGCCTATTAGTGGGGGACAACGTTTCGAAAGGAACGCTAATACCGCATACGTCCTACGGGAGAAAGCAGGGGACCTTCGGGCCTTGCGCTAATAGATGAGCCTAGGTCGGATTAGCTAGTTGGTGAGGTAATGGCTCACCAAGGCGACGATCCGTAACTGGTCTGAGAGGATGATCAGTCACACTGGAACTGAGACACGGTCCAGACTCCTACGGGAGGCAGCAGTGGGGAATATTGGACAATGGGCGAAAGCCTGATCCAGCCATGCCGCGTGTGTGAAGAAGGTCTTCGGATTGTAAAGCACTTTAAGTTGGGAGGAAGGGCATTAACCTAATACGTTAGTGTTTTGACGTTACCGACAGAATAAGCACCGGCTAACTTCGTGCCAGCAGCCGCGGTAATACGAAGGGTGCAAGCGTTAATCGGAATTACTGGGCGTAAAGCGCGCGTAGGTGGTTTGTTAAGTTGGATGTGAAAGCCCCGGGCTCAACCTGGGAACTGCATCCAAAACTGGCAAGCTAGAGTATGGCAGAGGGTGGTGGAATTTCCTGTGTAGCGGTGAAATGCGTAGATATAGGAAGGAACACCAGTGGCGAAGGCGACCACCTGGGCTAATACTGACACTGAGGTGCGAAAGCGTGGGGAGCAAACAGGATTAGATACCCTGGTAGTCCACGCCGTAAACGATGTCGACTAGCCGTTGGGATCCTTGAGATCTTAGTGGCGCAGCTAACGCATTAAGTCGACCGCCTGGGGAGTACGGCCGCAAGGTTAAAACTCAAATGAATTGACGGGGGCCCGCACAAGCGGTGGAGCATGTGGTTTAATTCGAAGCAACGCGAAGAACCTTACCAGGCCTTGACATGCAGAGAACTTTCCAGAGATGGATTGGTGCCTTCGGGAACTCTGACACAGGTGCTGCATGGCTGTCGTCAGCTCGTGTCGTGAGATGTTGGGTTAAGTCCCGTAACGAGCGCAACCCTTGTCCTTAGTTACCAGCACGTAATGGTGGGCACTCTAAGGAGACTGCCGGTGACAAACCGGAGGAAGGTGGGGATGACGTCAAGTCATCATGGCCCTTACGGCCTGGGCTACACACGTGCTACAATGGTCGGTACAAAGGGTTGCCAAGCCGCGAGGTGGAGCTAATCCCATAAAACCGATCGTAGTCCGGATCGCAGTCTGCAACTCGACTGCGTGAAGTCGGAATCGCTAGTAATCGTGAATCAGAATGTCACGGTGAATACGTTCCCGGGCCTTGTACACACCGCCCGTCACACCATGGGAGTGGGTTGCTCCAGAAGTAGCTAGTCTAACCTTCGGGAGGACGGTTACCACGGAGTGATTCATGACTGGGGTGAAGTCGTAACAAGGTAGCCGTAGGGGAACCTGCGGCTGGATCACCTCCTTAATCGAAGACTTCAGCTTCTTCATAAGTTCCCACACGAATTGCTTGATTCACTAGCGAAAAGCGATTGGGTTTCGACCCGAGAGAGACGATTGGGTCTGTAGCTCAGTTGGTTAGAGCGCACCCCTGATAAGGGTGAGGTCGGCAGTTCGAATCTGCCCAGACCCACCAATTGTCATGGGATGTGGCCGATCTGTAGATGGGGCCATAGCTCAGCTGGGAGAGCGCCTGCTTTGCACGCAGGAGGTCAGCGGTTCGATCCCGCTTGGCTCCACCATTATTCTCGTCATCGCTTGAAAGCACAGAAATGAATAGATTCCTTAGGGAGTGTATTGATTTCTGGTCTTTGCGCCAGTAAATGTTCTTTAAAAATTTGGGTATGTGATAGAAGTAGATTTGAGTGATCACTTTCACTGGTGATTATTCAAGTCAAGGTAAAATTTGCGAGTAAAATTGCGGATTTTCGGCGAATGTCGTCTTCACGTTATTAGACAATAACCAGATTGCTTGGGGTTATATGGTCAAGTGAAGAAGCGCATACGGTGGATGCCTTGGCAGTCAGAGGCGATGAAAGACGTGGTAGCCTGCGAAAAGCTTCGGGGAGTCGGCAAACAGACTTTGATCCGGAGATGTCTGAATGGGGGAACCCAGCCATCATAAGATGGTTATCACACACTGAATACATAGGTGTGTGAGGCGAACCAGGGGAACTGAAACATCTAAGTACCCTGAGGAAAAGAAATCAACCGAGATTCCCTTAGTAGTGGCGAGCGAACGGGGACTAGCCCTTAAGCTTCTTTGATTTTAGCGGAACGCTCTGGAAAGTGCGGCCATAGTGGGTGATAGCCCTGTACGCGAAAAGGTCTTAGAAGTGAAATCGAGTAGGACGGAGCACGAGAAACTTTGTCTGAATATGGGGGGACCATCCTCCAAGGCTAAATACTACTGACTGACCGATAGTGAACTAGTACCGTGAGGGAAAGGCGAAAAGAACCCCGGAGAGGGGAGTGAAATAGATCCTGAAACCGTATGCGTACAAGCAGTGGGAGCCTACTTTGTTAGGTGACTGCGTACCTTTTGTATAATGGGTCAGCGACTTATTTTCAGTGGCGAGCTTAACCGAATAGGGGAGGCGTAGCGAAAGCGAGTCTTAATAGGGCGTCTAGTCGCTGGGAATAGACCCGAAACCGGGCGATCTATCCATGGGCAGGTTGAAGGTTGGGTAACACTAACTGGAGGACCGAACCGACTACCGTTGAAAAGTTAGCGGATGACCTGTGGATCGGAGTGAAAGGCTAATCAAGCTCGGAGATAGCTGGTTCTCCTCGAAAGCTATTTAGGTAGCGCCTCGTGTATCACTGCTGGGGGTAGAGCACTGTTTCGGCTAGGGGGTCATCCCGACTTACCAAACCGATGCAAACTCCGAATACCAGCAAGTGTCAGCACGGGAGACACACGGCGGGTGCTAACGTCCGTCGTGAAAAGGGAAACAACCCAGACCGTCAGCTAAGGTCCCAAAATCCTGGTTAAGTGGGAAACGATGTGGGAAGGCTCAGACAGCTAGGAGGTTGGCTTAGAAGCAGCCACCCTTTAAAGAAAGCGTAATAGCTCACTAGTCGAGTCGGCCTGCGCGGAAGATGTAACGGGGCTCAAACCAGGTACCGAAGCTACGGGTTCATCGTAAGATGAGCGGTAGAGGAGCGTTCTGTAAGCCTGTGAAGGTGAGTTGAGAAGCTTGCTGGAGGTATCAGAAGTGCGAATGCTGACATGAGTAACGACAATGGGAGTGAAAAACTCCCACGCCGAAAGACCAAGGGTTCCTGCGCAACGTTAATCGACGCAGGGTGAGTCGGTCCCTAAGGCGAGGCTGAAGAGCGTAGTCGATGGGAAACGGGTTAATATTCCCGTACTTCTAGTTACTGCGATGGGGGGACGGAGAAGGCTAGGCCAGCTTGGCGTTGGTTGTCCAAGTTTAAGGTGGTAGGCAGAGGTCTTAGGTAAATCCGGGATCTTAATGCCGAGAACTGATGACGATCCTTCTTTTAGAAGGAGAAGTGGTTGATGCCATGCTTCCAGGAAAAGCCTCTAAGCTTCAGGTAACTAGGAACCGTACCCCAAACCGACACAGGTGGTTGGGTAGAGAATACCAAGGCGCTTGAGAGAACTCGGGTGAAGGAACTAGGCAAAATGGCACCGTAACTTCGGGAGAAGGTGCGCCGGTGAGGGTGAAGGGTTTACCCCGTAAGCTCATGCCGGTCGAAGATACCAGGCCGCTGCGACTGTTTATTAAAAACACAGCACTCTGCAAACACGAAAGTGGACGTATAGGGTGTGACGCCTGCCCGGTGCCGGAAGGTTAATTGATGGGGTTAGCGCAAGCGAAGCTCTTGATCGAAGCCCCGGTAAACGGCGGCCGTAACTATAACGGTCCTAAGGTAGCGAAATTCCTTGTCGGGTAAGTTCCGACCTGCACGAATGGCGTAACGATGGCGGCGCTGTCTCCACCCGAGACTCAGTGAAATTGAAATCGCTGTGAAGATGCAGTGTATCCGCGGCTAGACGGAAAGACCCCGTGAACCTTTACTATAGCTTTGCACTGGACTTTGAATTTGCTTGTGTAGGATAGGTGGGAGGCTTTGAAGCGTGGACGCCAGTTCGCGTGGAGCCAACCTTGAAATACCACCCTGGCAACTTTGAGGTTCTAACTCTGGTCCGTTATCCGGATCGAGGACAGTGTATGGTGGGTAGTTTGACTGGGGCGGTCTCCTCCTAAAGAGTAACGGAGGAGTACGAAGGTGCGCTCAGACCGGTCGGAAATCGGTCGTAGAGTATAAAGGCAAAAGCGCGCTTGACTGCGAGACAGACACGTCGAGCAGGTACGAAAGTAGGTCTTAGTGATCCGGTGGTTCTGTATGGAAGGGCCATCGCTCAACGGATAAAAGGTACTCCGGGGATAACAGGCTGATACCGCCCAAGAGTTCATATCGACGGCGGTGTTTGGCACCTCGATGTCGGCTCATCACATCCTGGGGCTGAAGCCGGTCCCAAGGGTATGGCTGTTCGCCATTTAAAGTGGTACGCGAGCTGGGTTTAGAACGTCGTGAGACAGTTCGGTCCCTATCTGCCGTGGACGTTTGAGATTTGAGAGGGGCTGCTCCTAGTACGAGAGGACCGGAGTGGACGAACCTCTGGTGTTCCGGTTGTCACGCCAGTGGCATTGCCGGGTAGCTATGTTCGGAAGAGATAACCGCTGAAAGCATCTAAGCGGGAAACTTGCCTCAAGATGAGATCTCACTGGAGCCTTGAGCTCCCTGAAGGGCCGTCGAAGACTACGACGTTGATAGGTTGGGTGTGTAAGCGCTGTGAGGCGTTGAGCTAACCAATACTAATTGCCCGTGAGGCTTGACCATATAACACCCAAACAATTTGTTGTTTGTGTGTCAGACGGTTGAAGTCGACAACAAACCGAAAAGACGCAACGCTCGCAAAGCGAAAGCAATACCGAAACACCATCACATACCCATTAGGGGAAGCGACTCAACACCGACTCCCCAACCGAATTGCTTGACGACCATAGAGCGTTGGAACCACCTGATCCCATCCCGAACTCAGTAGTGAAACGACGCATCGCCGATGGTAGTGTGGGGTTTCCCCATGTGAGAGTAGGTCATCGTCAAGCTTCTACACCAAACCCCCGATCTTCGTAAGAGGATCGGGGGTTTGTCTTTGGG
>NZ_KQ033956.1:0-7164 GCF_000970615.1 Pseudomonas sp. 10B238 | reverse complement strand
TCTCGCTTTTCGTAGGAGCCAGCTTGCTGGCAATCCGGTGCGTCAAACGCAACACCTATGCGGCGCCCACCTCTGATCGCCAGCAAGCTGGCTCCTACAGGTGCGTGCTACCGCGGTCGCTGGGAGCCGTAGCGATGGACAAGCAATCACCTGCGGCAGGATGCAAATCCATCACACGAACACGATCTCGCTTTTCGTAGGAGCCAGCTTGCTGGCGATCCGTGCGTCAAACGCAACACCTCTGCGGCGCCCACCTCTGATCGCCAGCAAGCTGGCTCCTACAGATCCGTGCTGCGCCGCGGCGGCAATCAGCCTTCTTTGCCGATCCCGTACTCACGTAGTTTGTTGGCGATGGTGGTATGCGAAACCCCTAGCCGCTTGCCCAAGAGCCGGCTGCTGGGATGGCGTTGATACAACTCCTGCAACACCGCTTTTTCGAAGCGTCCGACGATATTGCCCAGATCGCCCTCCAGCGAAAAATCGCCCAGCGGTGCCGGCGTCCCGTAGTCCGGCAGGCGAATATGCGCGGGCTTGATCACTCCGCCCTCGCACAGCGAAACCGCCTGAAACAGCGTGTTCTCCAGCTGCCTGACGTTGCCCGGCCAGTGATAGCCGGCTAAACGCTCGAGGGCTGTCGGCGAGAGGCTCGGCAAGGCGCAACCGATCTGCCGGCTGGCCTGGTCGAGAAAGTGCAGCGCCAGCGGTTCCAGCCCATCCAGGCATTCACGCAGCGGCGGAATGTGCAGCGACAGCACGTTGAGGCGGTGATACAGGTCCTGGCGAAATTCGCCCTTGGCGCAGAGTTCGGACAGATCCAGCTGCGTCGCGCAGATTACCCGCACATCCAGGTAGACCTCCTCGTCGCTGCCGACCCGACGAAAACAGCCATCCTGCAGAAACCGCACAAGTTTGGCTTGCAGCCGTGTACTCATCTCCCCCACGCCATCGAGAAACAGCGTGCCGCCAGAGGTCAACTCGAGCAGGCCGAGCTTGCCTTCCGGACGTGCGCCTTCGAAAGCGCCGGGTCCGTAGCCAAACAGCTCCGTCTCGGCCATGGATTCCGGCAGGCCCGCGCAGTTGAGGGCCATGAACGGCGATTGCCCGCGCGGGCTGGACAGATGACAGGCGCGCGCGAGCAATTCCTTGCCGGTGCCGGTCTCCCCCTCGATCAGCAGCGGTGCATCCAGCGGGGCCATCCGTCGCGCCTCGCGGACCACGGCGGCCATCACTTTCGAGCTCTGGAAGATGCTGTCGAAGCCGCGCAGCTCCTGCTTGCGCACGTTGTAGATACGCTCGCCCACCCGGTCGGCGCGATGCAACGTCAGCACCGCACCGGCCAGGGCTTCGCTGTCATCGTGTTCCGACTGCAAGGGCGCGATGTCTGCAAGAAAGATGTCGCCCTTGATGGTCACGCGCAGGCCATTGATCCGCGCCTTGTTGGCGCGCACCAATTCCGGCAGGTCGAAATCATCGGCGTAGCGCGACAGGCTCATGCCCGGCACCTCATCCACCCGAACCCCGAGCAACTGCGCCGCGGAACGGTTGGCCGCGACGATGGCGCCAGCCATATCGATGGACAGCACCGGAAATTCCAGCGCGCCGAGCAGCGCGTTGAGTTCAAGCGAATGCCGCTCGCTGGGCATCAGCCCGACCTTGCGGACCTCGAACACGCCTTGCAGCGCCTCGATCTTCGGTCGCAGCGCCTGTAGCTGCAGGTTCATCAGGTTGGGGCAGTGCAGGTAAACGGCGTTACCGTGCTCGCCCCCCACTTCGCCACGCGCCACGTTGATGCCGTAGGCGACCAGCAGTTCGAGCATGTCCCGGAGGATGCCGATGCGGTTCTGGCAGTGAATCTTGATACGCATGCAAGGGGCCTTTGGGCTTGTTGTTATGAGCGGCGCCGGTTTTTCTGCGGATCGCCGTTGATTTTCGTCAAGATTATTTGACAGTAGCGAAGCCGAGCAAGCCGATTTTCATGCAACCGCGCTACATCGTAATTATTTCGTTACGCACATCAGAGACGGATTGTCGCAGGGCAGCCGCTTTCGGGTCGCCAGAGAGGGCTGAACGCGATCAGATGAGGCATCCATAAAAACAAGACTCAGGCGGCCGCCCCGCTCAGGAGGTCAGATGAAAGCCACTAAATACGTTGCCCGCGAACCGGATGCGCAAGGTCACATCCACTACCCGGACAGTGAACATGCGGTTTGGCAAACGCTGGTCGAACGCCAGCTGAAACTGCTCGACGGGCGCGCTTGCCAGGAATACCTGGACGGCATAGAACAGCTCTCCCTACCCCACGACCGCATCCCCCAGCTGGGCGAAATCAACCGCGTGCTGGATGCGACCACTGGCTGGCAGGTGGCGCGGGTCCCGGCGCTGATTCCGTTCCAGACCTTTTTCGAGCTGCTGGCGAGTAAACGCTTTCCGGTAGCCACCTTTATCCGCACACCGGAAGAACTGGACTACCTGCAGGAACCCGACATCTTTCACGAGATATTCGGTCACTGCCCGCTGCTGACCAACCCCTGGTTTGCCGAGTTCACCCACACCTACGGCCAGCTTGGCCTCAAGGCGACCAAGGAAGAGCGCGTCTACCTGGCACGGCTGTATTGGATGACCATCGAGTTCGGCCTGGTGGAGACTTCAGCGGGCCGGCGCATCTATGGTGGCGGCATCCTCTCCTCGCCGAAGGAAACGCTTTACAGCCTTTCCGACGAACCCGAGCATCAGGCGTTCAACGTTGTCGAAGCGATGCGCACCCCTTACCGCATCGACATCCTGCAGCCGGTGTACTTCGTTCTGCCCGAGCTCAAGCGACTGTTCGATGTGGCCCATGAAGACATCATGGCGCACGTACGCAACGCCATGCAGCTGGGCCTGCACCAGCCGAAGTTTCCGCCGAAAGCGGCGTAGGGTGGAAAACTGCGAAGCATTTTCCACGCGTTGATTTCAGCCCCGACGACGTCTCGCGGCGGCGCGGGTCGTTTCGGCCGGCTGGTGGATGAGCCTCTGGCGTCATCCACCCTACGTTGCTTGGCAACGTGGCGGACCGGACCCGACGCGTGGACAAGCCTGCGGCGTTGTCCGCCCTACGCTGCTTAACTCTCATCAACCCCATCACCTAGGGTGGGCTTTAGCCCACCGATCCACTCAACCAACCGATCACACAAAGGACCCAACCATGACCGCCCTCACCCAAGCCCATTGCGAAGCCTGCCGCGCCGACGCACCCAAGGTCTCCGATGACGAACTGGCCGAGCTGATCAAGCAGATTCCAGATTGGAACATCGAGACCCGTGACGGCCACATGGAGCTGGAGAAGGTTTTCCTGTTCAAGAACTTCCGCCATGCACTAGCCTTCACCAACGCCGTTGGCGAGATCGCAGAAGCCGAGGGTCATCACCCGGGCCTGCTCACCGAGTGGGGCAAGGTCACTGTGACCTGGTGGAGCCACTCGATCAAAGGGCTGCACCGCAACGACTTCATCATGGCCGCACGTACCGACGAGGTCGCGAAAACTGCAGAGGGCCGCAAGTGAAACACTTCGCTGATGTCGCGCGGGTTCCCGGCGATCCGATACTCGGCCTGCTGGACGCCTATCGCGCCGACCCGAACCCGGCCAAGCTCGACCTGGGCGTGGGTGTCTACAAGGATGCCCTCGGTCTGACGCCGATCCCCAAGGCGGTCAAGCTGGCTGAGCAGCGTCTGATCGACAGCGAGCAGACCAAGAGTTACATCGGCGGTCACGGCGATCCGCTGTTTGGCGAGCAGCTGCTGCAGCTGGTGCTCGGTGAGGGCTCGCCGGCGCTGGTCGAGCACCGCGCCGGCTGCACCCAGACACCGGGCGGCACCGGCGCCCTACGGCTGGTGGGCGAGTTCATCGCCAAGTGCCTGCCGGGGCGCAGCCTCTGGCTCAGCGACCCAACCTGGCCGATCCACGAAACCCTGTTCGCCGCTGCCCGCTTGAAGGTCGAGCATTACCCCTATGTCGATGCGCAGAACCGCCTCGACGTGCCGGGTATGCTCGCCGCGCTGGAGCAGATTCCTCACGGCGACGTGGTGCTGCTGCATGCGTGCTGCCACAACCCCACGGGCTACGACCTGAGTCAGAGCGACTGGCGCCAGGTGTTGGAGATCGTGCGTCAGCGCGAGCTATTGCCACTGTTCGACTTCGCTTACCAGGGATTCGGCGATGGACTGGACGAGGACGCCTGGGCGGTACGGCTGTTCGTTGAAGCGCTACCGGAAGTGCTGATCACCAGCTCCTGCTCGAAGAACTTCGGGCTTTACCGCGAGCGTACCGGCGCTCTGATCGCAGTGGCTGCCAACGGCGAGTCGTTGATCGATGTGCGCAGTCAGTTTGCCTCGGTGGCGCGCAATCTCTGGTCGACTCCGCCGTCGCACGGCGCGGCCGTGGTGGCGACGATTCTGGCGAACCCCGAATTGCGCCAGCTCTGGCAGCAAGAGGTTGCAGCCAAGCGCGAGCGCATCGCCGGGCTTCGTAAGGGTCTGGTGGAGGCGCTGGCGCCGCACGGTCTCGCCGAGCGCTTCGCGCACATTGCGCAGCAACGCGGAATGTTCTCCTACACGGGCCTCACTGCCGACCAGGTGCTGCGCCTGCGGCGTGACGATTCGGTGTATTTGGTGGAAAGCGGACGGGCGAATATCGCCGGGCTGGATGCCGCACGGCTCGATCAACTGGCGGCCGCCATCGCCCGCGTCACGGCATAAGCCGCCGCAGCGAAGCACAGGAGGCCGGCTGTCATGCCGGCCTTTTTTATTCCTGCCGAAACGGATGGCCCCGCCACGACGACGAAGCGCACTGCGGAAAGAGGAACTCGACTTAATTCTTAATGTAATAGCATTTAGCCATCATTCCTAAAGTTTCTGACCTACTATGACGCCTGGTCATTCTCGTGGAATGGCCTTCTGGTGACGAACGGACTCCAGTCTCGGCCAGATTAGCCGCTATCTTTCAGCAACAGGTTTCGAGCGAGTTCGCCCATGATTCAAAGCAACACAGACGGTAACCCTGCCCCATCGGAATACAGCTGCCATTCGGCCAGCGAACACGGCGCCTGCCCCAGTTGTGCCAGCGGGGAACGCCTTGGGTTTCGCTTCAGCTACGCCTACCAGCCGATCGTCGACATCTCCAAGCGTGAGATTTTCGCCCACGAAGCCCTGGTTCGTGGCGTAAATGGAGAACCGGCGCCCAGCGTGCTGTCGCAGGTAACGGAGGACAATCGCTTCCGCTTCGACCAGGCCTGCCGGGTCAAAGCCATCAAGACAGCCGCCAAGCTGAACATGCAGAGCAAGCTGTCGATCAATTTCATGCCGAACGCGATCTACCGCCCAGAGCTGTGCATCCGCTCGACGCTCGAAGCCGCCCGCGCCCACAATTTCCCCATTGAGCAGATTATCTTCGAGACCGTCGAGGGCGAGCGCATCAGCGATGCCAAGTGGCTGACCGAGGTTTTCCGTGAATACCAGCGCATCGGCTTTCTCACGGCCATTGATGACTTTGGTGCCGGCTTCGCCGGACTTAACCTGCTTGCCGACTTCCAGCCCGACCTCATCAAGCTGGACATGGACCTGATCCGTAGCATCGATCAGAGCCGTTCGCGCCAGGCCATCGTCCGCGGCACGGTGGGCATCTGCAACGAGCTGGGCATCCAGGTGATCGCTGAGGGCGTGGAAACGCCGGATGAATACAAGGCTTTGCGCGACCTGGGCATCAGCCTGATGCAGGGCTATCTGTTCAGCAAACCGCTGTTTGAGAGCTGCAGCCACGCCGATTCCCTGGCGTGGCCGGGCGGACTGTCGAGCTGAGCCCGGTTCAGCCGGCCTTCAACAGTTTGAGCAACTCGCGGGCGGCCTCTTCCGAGGACGCCGGGTTCTGGCCTGTGACGAGCAGGCCATCGACCAGCACATAGGACGACCAGTCCGGCCCCTTGCTGTAGTCGCCACCGATCTCCTTCAGCTTATCTTCCAGCAGGAAGGGCACCACCTCAGTGAGCTGTACCCCCTCCTCCTCGGTATTGGTAAAGCCGGTGACGCGCTTGCCTTTAACAAGGTATTCACCGTCCACGCCGCGCACCTGTACCAGCGCGGCAGGCGCATGGCAGACCGCCGCTACGGGCTTGCGTGCCTTGATGAAGGATTCGATAAGAGCGATGGACGTCGCATTGCCCGTCAGGTCCCACATCGGGCCGTGACCGCCGGGATAGAAGACCGTATCGAAGTCCGCTGCCGATACTTCGTCCAGCTTGTGCGTGTTGGCCAGCAGCGCCTGGGACTCGGCATCGTTCTTGAAGCGCTGGGTCATCTCGGTCTGAGCGTCCGGCGCATCGCTTTTCGGGTCCAGCGGTGGCTGACCACCCTTGGGTGAGGCGAGGACGATTTCAGCACCCGCGTCCTTGAAGACGTAGTAAGGGGCGGCGAATTCTTCGAGCCAGAAGCCGGTGGGTTTGCCAGTGTCGCCGAGCTTGTCGTGGGATGTGAGCACGATGAGAACTTTCATAGGGTCTCCTTTGATCGAGGGGCCCGAATGCAGGCCCTTGATTCATCTCGACCATGAGGGTGGGGAATGGGTCAATGTCGTTGTGTTGCGCACGGTGATGGGCAGCGCAGCACGCACTTTTGGGGCCGCCCCAAGTTCCGCCCCCGAGCCCACGGACTGTTTGAGCTTGGGTTAGCTGCGTATGACCCGGTTTCCAAGGTCGGCCGAGGCATTGGTTTCGCCCTGCTGGGCGAGTCCCTTTTGGCAATTGCCCCAAAAGGAACCAAAAGGTCTTGCCCCTGCATCCAGGTCTCGCTGCGCTCGACTTCCCTCATTCCATCGCTGCTCCGAGGGTCGCCGCGCAAGGGCCATCCATGGCCCTTCACGGCTCTCGCGGCATCCTTGCCGCTCGCCCCTCTACGCCGCGACTCCATTCGGCCTCCTGAAAGGGGCGTTCGGAGTCGTCTGCTGGTTCGTGTATCAGCAAAAAAGCAAAGCCCGTTTGTTGCGCTCTTTGAGAGTTGCCACGCGACTAGGACTCGCCCCCCTTTAGCTTCGTAGGGTGGAAAACTGCGAAGCATTTTCCATCGCGCTCGATACCACGATTGATAACGGACCTCGCCCACCAAACGCGGTGGGTAAGCTTCGCGTTACCCACCCTA
>NZ_KQ033955.1:0-7678 GCF_000970615.1 Pseudomonas sp. 10B238 | reverse complement strand
GCAGGGGCAAGCGTTTTTGCTTACTTTTTTGCCGGCCGGGCAGGTGCGTTTGAAAAAAGTGAGTCGCCCAGCAGGGCTGGGCCTGAGGTTAGGGGCCTACGACAGGGCGGCGCCGTACCAAGATGAGCGCGCCGCGACCACCCGATCAAGCCTAGGCGTCTCCCTTCGCGTCTACATAAGTGGCGGATACAGACGGGCACAAAAAAGGGCGCCGATGCGCCCTTTCATCCAACACCAGATCAGATCCTGAAGCTCCCCACCAGCTGCTTCAGCCGCGCAGCCTGCTGCTCAAGATCTCCACAGGCCCGAAGGGTGGATTGCAGGTTCTCGACCCCCTCCTGGTTCAGCGTGTTGATTTCCGTGATGTCCATGTTCAGCGACTCGATCACTGAGGTCTGCTCTTCGGTGGCGGTCGCGACTGACTGGTTCATCGCATCGATCTCGCCGATGGCACGAGTCACGCTGCCCAGGCGCTCACCGGCCTGGTTGGCGATGCCGACACTCGATTCGCTCTGACGCTGACTCTCGGTCATGGTGCTGACCGAATCACGCGCCCCGACCTGCAGCTTCTCGATCATCCCGTGGATTTCCTGCGCCGAGGTCTGGGTGCGATGCGCCAGGCTGCGCACCTCATCAGCCACCACCGCAAAGCCGCGCCCGGCTTCACCGGCACGCGCCGCCTCGATAGCTGCGTTGAGCGCCAGCAGGTTGGTCTGCTCAGAAATGCCCTTGATCACGTCGAGTATCTGACCGATGCCAACCGTCTGGGTATTCAACGCCTCGATCTGTTGGCAGGACGCGCTGATGTTGCTCGACAACCGCTTCATGGCCTCGATGTTCTGCTCGACCACCTTGCGACCGTCTTCGGCCTGATGGCTGGCACCGCTGGCCTGCTGCGAGGCGTCGGCCGCGTTGCGGGCGATCTCCTGCGCGGCGGCGCCGAGCTCATTGATCGCCGCTGCGACGCTGTTGGTGCGGCTGGCCTGTTCATCGGAATTGAGCATCGACGAGTTGGAGGCGGCCAGTACACGTTGCGCCACTTCATTGACCTGCTCGGTAGCCGAGGCCACGTCGCGAATCGAGCCGTGAATACGCTCGACGAAGCGGTTAAAGGCCAGCGCCAGCGTGCCGAATTCGTCCTGCGATTGCACTGTCAGGCGGCGGGTCAGATCGCCCTCGCCCTCGGCGATATTGCTCATCGCGCGGCCCATGTCGGTCAGTGGCCGCATCAACACGCGGATCAGCATGCCCAGCAGGACCATGATGAACACCACAGCGATGACAGTGGCAACGAGCGCCGAGGTACGGAAGCTCGACAGCGCCGCGTAAGCCTTTTCCTTTTCCACGGAGATGCCGACGTACCAGGTCACCGAAGGCAGGCCGGGAACCGGACTGAAACTGAGAATGCGTGCCTGGCCGTCGAGCTCCGCTTCGCTCAGGCCCTTGGTCAGGGACGGGGTGTTCTGCGGATAGATCTCAGCCAGGGGCTTCATGACCTTGGTCTTGTCCGGATGGACCAGCACCTTGCCGTCGCCGCTGACCAGAAACGCGTAACCCATGCCGTCGAAGTTCAGCGCGTTGATGATATCGACAAGCGCCTGCAAACCCAGATCGCCGCCCACCACGCCAACCGTCTGGCTGCCGCTGCGTGCGGGGGTGGCGATCGTAATGATCAGCTCACCCGTGGCCGCGTCAACATAGGGTTCGGTAAGGGTCGTTCCGCCAGCAGCCACCGCGTCCTCGTACCAGGGGCGGGTGCGCGGGTCGTACCCGGCGGGCATTTCGTCTTCCGGACGCATGGTGAAGCGGCCGTTCTGCTCACCCAGATAGGTGAAGCCGAAGGTGGAAGTCAGCGCCTTCTGTTCGAGCAAGGCAACCACGCTCTGATCGGAGCTGTCGTTGGCGATGGACTGCGCAGCGCTTTCCACCAACAGGATCCGACCGGACAGCCAGTTCTGAATGTTATGGGCGGTGACTTCACCCATCTCATCCAGATAACTGTCGAGGTTATCGCGGATGGCGTTGCGCTGAAGATAGTCGTTGAACAGGGTGAACAGGGCGAAAGTCGCGATCACAACGAGTGACGCGGCGAGCAGTATCTTGTGGCTGAACTTGAGACGGCTGGGCATAGGCGCGAATCCGAACACTGATCTGGGTCAATACGAAGATCCGTTTTCTGTTAAAGCGTCCTTGCGCTGATCAGATTATCGGCAACGCTTTAGAGAGCTTTAGGGTGCTGTCTGTCGCGAAGCCAGTAACAACGGGGGGCTGGCCGTCTGACCTTTCGCTGAGACGCCTTCAATCCAGTTACAAAAACGGCACTTCCGTTGCCGGAAGTGCCGTCTGGTCAGCGGGGTTGGCGCCGGTTCAGGCGTTGCGCCCAGTCAGCGCCGGCAGAACGCGAGGTCGCAGCCCCTCGCCGAGGACAGTCAGCGCACCGATGGCTCCGGCAATCCAGTACCAGCGCACCAGCGGGTCGAAGCCCAGCCAGCCGAGGGCATGCAGGAACACCATGGTGATCAGCACTGGGCAGACATAGCGGACCATGAACAGCCACAGCGCATAGCCCAGCGGTGGAAGATCCAGCTCGTCACGCATGATCTCGCTGCGCAGGGCATAGCCGGCAAAGATCACGATGAAGATCCCGCCCAGCGGCATCATCCAGCGCGAGGTCAGGTAGTCGAGCCAGTCGAAGAAGTTCTTGCCCATTGGCGTCCAGCCAGCCATCAGGTTGAACGAGAACATCGCCAGCAGGCTGATCACCAGCAATACCGCACCGGCGCCGATGGCGGCCTTGAGGCGACTGATGCCGTGCTTTTCGTTGAGGTAGGCCACTGTGGCTTCGATCATCGAGATGGCCGAGGTCAGCGCGGCAATCGACACCATGGCGAAGAACAGCGTGCCGAATACGGTGCCGAACGGCATTTGCTGGAAGGCCAGCGGCAGGCTCATGAAGATCAAGCCGGGGCCGGCAGTCGGGTCCATGCCGTTGGCAAAGATGATCGGGAAAATCGCCAGCCCCGCCAGCAGCGCTACGGCCGTATCGGCAATCGCGACCATGAAGGTGGTCCGCGCGATGGACTGTCCGTCGGGGATGTAGGAGCCGTAGGTCAGAATCGCCCCGGATGCCAGGCTGAGGGTGAAGAACGCGTGGCCCAGTGCGGCCAGTAGCGCTTCACCGGTGAGCTTGGAGGTATCGAAGCTGAACAGGAAGGCGAAGCCCTGATCGAAGCCGCCGCTGGTGAAGGCGTAGCCAACCAGGATCAACAGCATCACCGCCAGGCCCGGCATCATCCAGCGCACCGCGCTTTCGATGCCCTGCTGTACACCTTTGGCCACGATCCATAGCGTCAACAACGCCACCAGTACGCTCCAGCCCCCGAGCTGCCAGGGGTTGGCGTTGTGCGCCTCGAACACCTGCGCCAAGCCGTCGACCGAGCTGGCGGCCAGCGAGCCGTCGAGCATTTTCACCGTATAGGCGAACGCCCAACCGGCCACCACCACATAGAAGCAGAGAATCAAGAAGCCGGCCGCCATGGCCATGCCGCCGACGCCCTTCCACAGGGAGCTGCTGCCGTTTTCACGGACCGCTCTGCCAATGGCATCGATGGGGCTGCCACGACCCCGACGGCCGATGGCGATCTCGGTCATCATCACCGGAATACCGATGGCGAGGATGCACGCCAGGTACATCAGCACGAAGGCGCCGCCGCCGTACTCGCCGGTGATGTAGGGGAATTTCCAGATGTTGCCCAAGCCGACTGCAGAGCCGGTCGCGGCAAGAATGAAGCCCCAGCGGGAGAGCCAGAGGTTCTTGGGTTTTTCACGGGTCATGCGTCACCTGTTTGTTGTTATCTGTGACGGAATCGAACCCGCCGCGCTCATGACGCGACGGAGTGCAAGGCGGATAAACCTATTGAGCGTCGGGCTGCACCTCCGGAGCTGCGTTGGCAAAGGCTTCGAGGGATTCGCACTGCTCGGTCATCTGCAAAATGCGCGGGTACGCACTGAGGTCACAGGCAAAACGGCGCGCATTGTATACCTGCGGAATCAGGCATGCCTCCAGATAGCCCGGCCGCCTGCCGAGTGACAGCTTGCCGTCGAACGCCGCCAACCCCTGCTCGACGCCCGCGAGGCTCGTGTGAATCCAGTGCTGGATCCATTGCTGCTTCGCCTCGTCTTCGATGCCCAGCGGGCCGCTGAGGTACTGCAATACGCGCAGGTTATTCAGTGGATGCAGGTCGCAGGCGATATGGAGCGCCAATGAGCGCACCCGCGCGCGGTCGGCCGGATCGTCCGGCAGCAAAGCCGGAAGCGGAAAGACCTCCTCCAGGTACTCGAGAATCGCCAGCGATTGGCTGATGCGCTCGTCGCCGTCCACCAGCAAAGGCACCAGCCCCTGCGGATTGAGTGCCTTGTAGTCGGCCGAACGCTGCTGGCCGCCGTCCTTGACCAGATGCACCGGCAGGTTCTCGAAGGCGAGGCCTTTGAGGTTCAACGCGATGCGGACCCGGTAGGCGGCGCTGGATCGCCAGTAACCGTAGAGTTTCAGCGTGGGCGACGAACCGGCCGTTGTGGTTGTTTCACTGCTCATAACGCTCCCAGTACGTGTTTCTCTGTGGCGGGCAATATCCTTTGACCGTCCCCGCAGCCCTGGCGATCAATGATCGCAAGACCGCAGGATTGGCTTGGCCGCCCCCATAACAAACCACTCCGACGGGGTGCACAAGCCCGCCGGTAGCGCGGCTCGCTGCTTCAACGCGCTTGGGCCGGAAGGTTTTCTTTACGGCCCGTCGCGAGCGCCGCAATGCAAGGTTGCGTCGGTGAGCGCGTAACGAAAACCTGACGGCGCGGTGCGACAGCTGGTTGCACCGCCCCTCTCCACCACCAATATTGTGCGTAACGCGACGGCGACTGCGCTTCCCTAGATCAGCCCGCTCAAGTTGAGGAACACCAGCACGATCGCCAGCGGCGTACCGAAGCGCAGCAGCAACCACCAGGCGCGGAACAACCCGCCGTGCCGGATACCGATGGCGTCGCGCACCGTTTGCTCCTTCATCACCCAACCGGTGAACAGCACCGTCATCAGCCCGCCCAATGGCATCAGCCAGTTGGTGGTGAGGTAGTCGAGGCTGTCGAAAAAGGTCTTGCCGAACAGTTGGTAGTCAGCCCAGAGGTTGAAGGAGAAGACGCTGCCCAGGCTCAGCACCCAGAGCAGGCCGCCACTGACCAGCACGGCTTTGAGGCGGCTCAGGCCGAAGCGCTCGGTCATCCAGGCAATACTCGGTTCGCTCAGGGATATCGCCGAGGTCAGCGCCGCGATCACCAGCATGACGAAGAACAGCCCACCCACCACCTGGCCCAGCGGCATCTGACCGAAGGCGATGGGCAGGGTGACGAAGATCAGCCCCGGCCCGGCGCCCGGCTCCAGACCGTTGCCGAACACCAGCGGAAAGATCGCCATACCGGCCAGCAGCGCAACGACGGTGTCAGCCAGCGCCACCAGTACCGAGGTCTTGGCAATCGAGGTGCCTTCTGGCAGGTAGGAGCCATACACCATCATCGCCCCCGCACCGAGGCTGAGCGTGAAGAAGGCATGCCCCAGGGCAATCAGCACGCTGGTGGCGGTCAATGCCGAGAAGTCCGGCACGAAGAGAAATGCTAGCGCCTGCAGGAACTCGCCCGTGACTGCGGCATAGCCGACCAGCCCCAGCAGCAACACGAACAGACCCGGCATGAGGAACCGCAGCGAGCGCTCCAGCCCGCCGCGCACACCGAAACCGACGATCAGCATGGTCGCCGCCAGCACCAGCGTGCCGCAGACGATCAGCCGCATCGGGCTGGCCAGCAAGCCGTTGAATAGCTCGCCGCTGGCATCACCACCTACGCCACTGAAAGTCCCGCTGAGCGTGGTCGGGATATAGGACAGCGCCCAACCAGCCACCACTAGGTAGAAGCTGAGAATGAGAAAGCCGGTCAGGCCACCGAGCCAACCCGCAACACGCCATTTGGTGTTGGCACCGGCTTCACGAGCCAGGCGAGCCACCGCGCCATCGGGGTTCTGCCGACCACGCCGGCCGATCATCACTTCGGCCATCAGCAAGGGAATGCCGATCAGCAGGATGCAGCCGAGATAGACCAGCACGAAGGCGCCGCCACCGTTCTCGCCAGTGATGTAGGGGAATTTCCAGATATTGCCCAGACCGACCGCGGAACCGGTAGCGGCCAGAAAGAACACCCAGCGCGAGGACCAGAGGCCGCGCGCGGCGCTTTGCTGAGTACGAACGGAGGCGCCACCGAGAGTACCGGCGGCAATGCTGCTTTTGTCAGTCATTGTGGATTCCTGCTTGTTGTTTTTGTCAGGGATTTGCACACGCTCGGCAGAATGGCTCGGGCTGCCGAAAACAAAACGGGCGGCACTGGGCCGCCCTCATGCTCGTTACGCCTGCAGGCGCTGCGGCACTGCATGCACGCCGCCAAGCCGCTCCTGCGCCAAACGATCGGCGACGATCGAAGTGGACTCGCCACTGCTGGCAGCGCGCTCGAAGATTTCGCGAAGGGTTTCTGCGATGCCTCTGATGTGCGCATCGCTTTGCGCCGCGCTGCCACCGACGCGCTGGTAGTACACGTCAATGATGCCGCCGGCATTGATCGCATAATCCGGCGCGTAGAGGTGGTTGCGACGCTGCAGCTCGGCGCCGATCTCCGGGCTCGCCAGCTGGTTGTTCGCGGCACCGGCGATCACCGGCGCACGCAGGGTCTGCAGGGTTTCGGCGTTGAGGATGCCGCCCATGGCGCACGGGGCGAACACATCGACGTCCAGCCCGTAGATGTCGTGCGGGCGCACCGCGTTGGCACCCAGCTCCTCCATGGCCTGACGCACGTTGGCATCGAAGATGTCACAGACCCACAGCTCGGCACCGGCCTGTTTCAAGTGCCGGGCCAGCCCCAGACCGACATGCCCGACACCTTGAATCGCGACCTTGAGACCGGTCAGATCGTCACGACCCAGACGCTGACGCACCGCCTCGCGCAGGCCGACGAATACACCCAGCGCGGTGGACGGTGAGGGATCGCCACTGGCGATGCTGCCGTCGAGCGTGGTGCGCGGCGTCGCACCGATGACGTGGCGGGTGCGCTGGGCGAAGGCCTGCATTTCCGCCTCGCCGGTGCCGGAATCGGCCGCGGTGATGTAGCGACCACCGAGGCTGTCGACGAAATCGCCCATGGCATGCAGCAGCGCCTGGCTCTTGCCGGTATGCGGGTCGCCGATAATGACGGCCTTGCCGCCGCCGAGCTTGAGCCCGGCCAGGGAAGACTTCAGCGTCATGCCACGAGACAGGCGCAGCACGTCGCGCACGGCATCGTCGTCACTGGCGTAGGGGAACATCCGGCAGCCGCCCAGCGCCGGGCCGAGCGTGGTGTTGTGGATGGCGATGATCGCGCGCAGGCCCGAGGCCTTGTCGTGGCAGAACACCACCTGTTCGTGGCCATCGAAATCGGGATGGGTGAAGACTGACATTGCGGATTCCTCTTTGTTGTTCTGTCGAGAGCCCTGCTGTGCAGGCTCCTTCAATGTTCTGTGCGGCGTATTGGGAAACGGTGGGCTAAAGCCCACCCTACGAGTGCTCATTCATCGACGCGGGCGGTTCTGTAGGGTGGGCTTCAGCCCACCGAA
>NZ_KQ033954.1:0-8855 GCF_000970615.1 Pseudomonas sp. 10B238 | reverse complement strand
CCAGGGTCTACCAAGGCCAGACGACCAACTTTCGAACGGAGGGGGGCGGCTTTGCTCCTGTGTTTACCTTAGGCGAGGAAGAGGAGCTGGCCGGTTCCACAAAGCAACTATCGCACGCCTCGTTCACTTTCTTGCTCGACGAAACCGGAGCCATAGAAAAGCTGCCGCACCCGCTCTATCTCGCGTTGGTTCGAGCCGAAAGGGCTACTTCGAAGCTTGCCGGTAAGCGTTTTCGATTGGCGGACTGGTATGTGGCAATGGAAGACGGCCAACCGTCTAAGGTCATCCGAGAGTGGTACGGGTGGGTAGCGTTCGACGCAGATGGCGGTTACCACCCTGAACGTGGTTCGCCGAAAAACGACGAGTCGGATAGTGATGACAATGTAGATTCAACCGCTCTACCGACACGGGAAGAACACGATCGAATTGAGGGACTGTTGTTTAAAAGCGAGTGAGAGCCTGTCTCGCACAGCCCAGAGGTTCCTTACGGGGCGCAGAGCCAAAGGAAGATTGCCTTTTCACTCACCTTTCAGGGCCATCATTAAACCCTTGAATGCGCCGTTCAGCCGAGTAAATGCAGCCTGGAAACGAATCGAATTTTCCGCATATTTTGCTTGTTCAACCTGAACGTCTACTGTGTTCTGATCAAGCGATGGTTGATTGGGAACCCTGTAGAGTAGGGCCGCATCGCTAAGAGTAACCTCCAAGCCACCAGTATTTATATGGCTCTGGTTAGTTTTGGCCAGTGAAAACTCAGTGTTAATTGCCTGCTTGTTTTGAGCGGCAAGCACCGAGGCAAAATTCAAATCCCTGGCTTTGAAATTGGGTGTATCAGCATTGGCTATATTGTTGCTCAGCACCTCTGCCCTTTTGGCAGTGTAGAGGAGCGTTTTTTCTGGCCCGCCTACAGCCTTTTCGAAACTAATCCTCATCAACGATCCTATCAAGTTTGGAGAAAACCAGTGCTGATCAGAATTACGTCGATCAGCCCCATAGGATTTACGCCCGACCTGGCACCTGGCACCTGGTCGGGCGGTGCAGAGCCAGAGAGCGTTGTAATCGTAATTCCTGGAAGTGTAGAGATTTATTACTGATGACACTCCCTATCAGCCGTCATCAGCTTATGCTCGCGAATCATTTGTTCCAGTACGTCGTCTACCAATTTGTCGTGCTTCTCCATCCAAGCCAAATGCTCCTCGGTAGAGACGTTTGGTCCTGGATGATCTTTATGGAGCTGGCTCATCATTTCTTCGAGCATTCCCATATGTTCTTTCATATGCACTTGGCGCTCGCAGACTGGCGCTTTCTCTGCTTGAACCAAAACCGCTTCAGCTTTATCGCGCAGTTGCTGAAGGCGCTCGAGAGTGCGGTCGCTTCCTCCTTCAGCCAAAGCCATGGGAGACAGCATCAGCGATCCGACAAGGTAAAAAGGTATCAACGATTTCATAGAGGTGACCTCCGTAGTGAAAGCTGCGGCCGTTGCTACTGAGCCTGTTTCAATGGACTAGAACCATTTTATGCCGTCTCTTGGACCATCTACTTCTGCAGATTAGTTAATCTGCCCTGTCATGAAGCTGAGCTAGTGATTACATTTTTGTAAGCTATCGGTTTTTTGACCGAGCGGCCGCTCACCCGCATAAACTGGTAGCTCATTACCAGAAATCACCAGCACGGGTATTTCATCCCAAGCCAGCTCGATCAACCGGTAATAGCCGGCGTTATTTCGATTGCTCTCGTGCAGTCTCTTCCCGCTCCATACGTTCACGCACGCCGCCTTCCACACCAGTGCCAGAGTGCATTGGCTTGTAAAGCGAACCCGTTGTTGGCGGTGCTGGCGGAGCTTTTTCGATCTGCCAGCGGTGCGCGATGTTCGCCGCGATTCGCTCGGTGAGAGAGGGGAACAGCGAATGCGAGATCACTGCGCCCCGGGCTTTCCAGCCTACCGGCAGACGTTTGCGCGGGTTGACCGAGACCCAGGCGATGGCTTCAACCACCTGCTCAGGGCCGTCCATTGCGGCCATGCGTGGCGTGCCGCCGGTGTAGTTGGCCGCGTGTTCCCAGAACGGTGTGTCCACAGCCCAGGGCATAACAGTGGCGACACTAATAGTCTCGCTGCCGCTCAGGCGAATCTCCTCGGCGATTGCTGCCCCGAGATTCATCACTCCACCTTTGGTCGCTGCGTAGGAGGCATGGTAAGCCAGCGGTATCTCGCTCTCGACCGAGCCGACGTTGACCAGCGTGCCGAAGCCCTGAGTTCTGAACTGGCGCATGGCCGCGTGGCTTCCGTAGATCACGCCCTTGAGATTGACGTCCACAACCCGCGCATGGTCCTCGACGGGGACGTCTTCGAAGCGCCCCAGTGCTCCGACCGCTGCGTTGTTGATCCACACGTCGATACTGCCGAAGCGTTCGATGGCGGCTTGGGCCAGGCCTTGTATGTCGGCTGGTTTGCTCACATCGGTGGTCACTACGAGTGCCGACCCTCCTGCCTCGCGTATCTGCGTAGCCAGTTCTTCGAGCACCGCGGTTCGGCGGGCCGCCAGCACCACGTCGCCTTGCAAAGCGGCAAGCCTGAGCGCCACGCCGCGACCGAAGCCACTGGAGGCACCAGTGATGACGAAGGTTTTGCCAGCTACGCTTGGCTGGTCGCTTGGTTTCAGGCGTGGGGAAACGGCGCAGCCACTGAGTTGCAGGGCGGTAAGCAGAAGCAGCAGCAAAGCCAATCTCTGCGATGAGAAGATTCGCAAAACCATTATTGGTTCTCCTGGCAAAGTCATACGGCCGAATGGTCCGTAACTCCAGTGTTGTACGACTGCCTTGTGCCAGCGCCGCCGCAGGACAGGCGAATAGAACTTTTCAGGCTAGATCATCAATCTAGTTATGGCGCGGAAACTTGATTACATTTCTGTAAGCATAGAACTGAATTATTGAGCTATACGAATGCATGCTTGGAAAAGATTTTGCTATTCGATCTATCGAGTCTGACAATTCACAATCGCAATTGAAACTACTGATTAATCGTGCAGTCGACTAATAATCTGTTTCTTGTATTTTCGCGCGGCTTGCGCTTCGAAAAGCGACATCGTTATGGTTAAAAATAAGCCGGCGTACGTCGGGTTACTCTTCATGCCAACTTCAATGCATTTATTACCTCAACGCGAGCCTGCCGCTTTGAAGCAGCAGTCCAGACTGGCCTTTGAACCGTCTGTAAGCGCACCGACACGAAGAGAACTATGAGAATTAATCAGCAACTGGCAGCTGGAAAGGCAGAATATCCAACGATCGCTTCGCTGGCGGCCATCGGTGATGGTCGCTCCATGGCATTGGTGGGCCCAGATGGCAACGTGGAATGGTTCTGTCCCCAGCGCTTCGATGCCACACCGATGATTTGGCCGCTGCTCGACCGTCAACGTGGCGGGCGGCTACAGCTGTCGACACCGGGTGACGTCAAAACGCATTATCTGGACGATTCTGCAGTATTAGAGTTCGAAGTGCACAGCGCGTCCGGGTCCGCCCGTGTCACGCTTTGTATGGAGTGGCCTGGATCGGACGATCAGCAACGCTTGCTTTGGCAGGTAGACGGCTTAGCTGGCCGCTGTGAGTTCACTCTGCAGTTTGAGCCGCGTCCAGATTTCGGAAGCGTAGCCGGTGAGGCAAGCATTTCAGCCGAAGGGTTAACCTATTCTTATATGGGTCAACAGCTGTTGCTTCAAGCGGACTGCGCACTGTATCCGGACGGCGAAGGCTGGAAGGGAGCGATCTCAGTAGATGCAGGAGGGCGTGCGGGAGTTTCTCTAAGCGTTTCCTTAGAGCAAGATGCCCCACCCGTTCCTGTGTCGATTGAATCTGTACCCGCGCGGATTGAGGCGACCCTGATTGCGTGGCGCGACTGGTGCGCAGCGCTGGAGTGCCCCGCAGCATATAGAGGCGCCGTGGTACGCAGCGCGATTAGCCTTAAGTTATTGATTTACGCACCCAGCGGAGCGGTCGTTGCCGCCGGAACCACTTCCCTACCTGAACACCTGGGCGGGGAGCGGAACTGGGATTACCGCTACACCTGGTTTCGAGATGCGGGGCTGACACTTGGTGCTCTTTTCGGCCTCGGTTGTCGGGATGAGGCACATTGTTGGGCCCAGTGGATGCAGCGAACCATTGAGCAGCATGGGACGCCGCTGGCCGTGCTATACGATGTAAACGGAGCTGCGCCACCGCCAGAACGTAATATCGAAGGGGTTGATGGCTATCGCGGCTCGCGGCCGGTGCGTGTGGGTAACGCTGCTGATGGCCAGTTTCAGCTGGATGTTTATGGCGAGTTGCTGGAGTGCGTGAGCATCTGCGATAGCATGGGCGACGATGCGATGCGGGCGCACTGGCCTCATATGCGCGCCGCTGCTGATTTCATTGCAGCGCACTGGCAGGAGCCTGACCAAAGCATTTGGGAGATGCGCAGCGCGCCGCGCCACTATGTGCACTCCAAGGTCATGGCCTGGGCCGGTCTACAGCGTGCGCTATGGCTGAAGCGCCGCCATGACCTAGACGGAGATGAGGAAAGTTGGGTCAATCAGGCCGAGGCTCTACGTCAGTTAGTCCTGCGCCGTGGTCTCAGCGCCGACGGCAATAACTTCGTCCGGGCCTTCGATGACGATAGGCTGGATGCTAGCCTCCTGTTATTAGCGCGTGTTGGCTTCGTCGAAGGCGGCGATGAACGTTTCGTCAATACGGTCGATATGATCCGCAAACAACTGGACGAAGGCGGCGGCGCGCTACGGCGCTACCCTGCTGAAATTTCGGATGGGCTAGAGGGCCGAGAAGGCGCCTTCTTCATCTGTAGCTTTTGGCTGGTCGAGGCATTAGTGCAAACCGGCCGGCCTCGAGAGGCAAAGGAACTTTACGAACAGCTGCTGCAACGCAAGGGTGAGCACGGCCTGTTCGCTGAGGAGTTCGACACCCGAAGCGGCCAGCATTTAGGGAATGTACCTCAGGCCTTTTCTCATGTCGGTTTGATAAACGCCGCCCTGAGCCTCGGCTCTGCTGATTAACGTAGCTGTAGCCGGTCTATAACGCGCTCTTGCATGGTCTAGTCGTTGCCACCCAGCTAGCTAGCGGGCAATGGCAACTACTGCCGCTACACAAATCACCATTACCAGTGCCAAGGCGCCCGTGGCCAGCTTGCCCACGGATTCGGAACTGAGGCCCAGTGCCTTGTCCTTGGCCTGCGCGCCGAAGCGCCCTTCGAGACGGTGCAGGCCCTCTACGGGATGGAACAGGTTGTCAGGCTGTTCATCACCGGCCGGCGAGTCGGTCATCTGCCCACTCCAGGCCTGCTTGGCCATCATCCGGTCGAGTAGGCCGGGCATGAACATGTTGCCGATAATCGCCTGAAAAGAGGCGCGTCCGATCCACAGTTCGCGCGGCGCATCGGTTGCCGCGCGGACAATCGCGCGCGCTGCCACAGCAGGCGTATGGATCGGTGGGACCGGCTGCGGTCGTTTTTGCATCTTGTTGCGCGACCAGTCGAACTGCGGCGTGTTGTGCGCTGGCAGCTGCACCATGGTCAGCCGCACCCGGCTGTTGGTATGGATCAGTTCGCAGCGCAGCGAGTCGGTGAACCCACGAATGGCGAACTTGGCGGCGCAGTAGGCCGATTGCAGCGGTATCGCGCGATAGGACAGCGCCGAACCCACCTGGACGATGGTGCCGCGGTTGCGAGACTCCATATGCCGCAGCGCCGCCAGCGTGCCATGCACGAAGCCCAGATAGGTCACGTCGGTCACACGTTTGAATTCCGCCGCGCTGATCTTGTTCACCGGGCCGAACACCGTCGCCATCGCCGCGTTGACCCAGATCTCGATCGGCCCCAGTTCCGCCTCGATCCGATCGGCCGCCTGATCGATAGCTTCGGGGTCGGCGACATCCGCGGCAATTGCCAGAACTTTCGCCCCAGCCGCTTCCAGCTCGTTGCGAGTGTCCGCCAGGCCCTGCTCACCACGCGCAATCACGGCGACGCGGTAGCCCGCCTGGGCGAACGCGTGAGCCGTCGCGCGGCCTACGCCTGCGGTCCCGCCACAGATCACGGCGGTCTGTTCACGGTCAGTCATGTCCGGGGCTCCTTTGTGTTCGGTGAAGGTTGGCTACCGCAACAACGCATTCCAGCCGGCATAACGATGGTGAATAGGACCTCTGGGCAGACTCAGGCCGATCACCAGCGCGCCGGCGATCAGACTACCCACGGTCGCGGCGAACCCTGCACCGTCGAGGAAGGCGGGTGATGCCAGTAGCCAGGCACCGATTGGCAGGTTCAGAAAACGCAGCGGCCGTGCCACTTCGGCGCACGCCAGGACCGAGACGGTGAGCAGCAGCGAGCCCATCAGGTGATCACTGTTGGCCATCGCGCCGTCGGTGCCGAAGATCAGGCGGGTTGACATCAGCCAGACGCCTAGAATGCACAGCAGCGCGAGCCCCCAGGGAAGGTTCACTCCGCGAAGGCCTCTGAGAGTCATCGAGGAGAGGCTGCCGTCGAACTCCGGCGTATTGTCCTCACGGGCGCCTTCCATCGCATCGCCTTTGAAGAAAGTTCTCCAAAACGGTTTGCCACGGCGCCGCGCATCCTTGAGGAACTGGCACATGGCAACCAGTTCATCCAGCGCGTAAGGCATCATCACCAGCATAGCCAAGGCTTGAGCCAGGCAAAGCGTGCACCAAGTACCGATGAAGATCGGCTGGGCGATGATGAAGAAGATGCTCACGACGCCCAGGGGCACTACCACCACGCCGAACGCGGCGACCATCCACGGCATGGTCCGCCAGCGCCGGGCATCGCCCATCACCGCCATGAGGAGCTCGATCATATAGGCCATCACACCGATCCCGGCATCGGACACCGGCCAGGCGCGCGACATGTCGGAAGTGATGATGGTTTCCGTGCCGTTGGGCTGGGTGCCGAAGAACGGGTCCCAGGCATTCGAGGTATGGCCAAGCTGATAAGCGGTTAGATAACGTGCGAGCAGAATGCCAATCACGGCGAGAATAGCTATTGGCAGGCGTTGCAGCCAGGTTGAAGGGTTGTAATCCCAGCCCGGTGGAACCGCGGCCTTCTGCATCATCCCGGACATGCTCATGCCGGGCATCATCGGCACCAGAGTGGAGAAGGCAATTACCAGCCCGCCGACCAGCAAGGCATTGCCGTAGCTCGCCGGGGAAGGAGTCCAGAACAGCAGCGGCGCGAACATCAACCACAATCCCATAATCGTGTTGGCCCATTGCGCCCAGCTGATCCGTTTGAGCGAGAGGATGGCGAACAACACGATCAACGCGCCGCTGATGACGTCGTTCCAGGTCATCAGCAGCGCGCGAGTGGCGACCTCGGGTAGATCACGCTCGGTTGCGAGGCGTGGCAGGTCGAGGTCGCCCGGCGCTACGTTCATGTAGCCGAATATGAAGGGCGCACTCAGCACCCAAAAGCCGAGCAATACATTGACGAAGTGGCACCAAAGCGTCGCGATGTGGCGCCGCTCCATCATCTGCATATGCGCATCCATACCCATATCGGACGACATGGCGCCTTGGCGTAGATATTCCCCTTGATGCTCCATAGATCTAGTCCCCAGCACTGAAGTATTGGTTACGTTGCGGCAAGAGAAAAAGCGTTACGGTGTTGCGACCGCGTGCAGGTTTGGGTGAGCTCGGCCAGCGGATATCTAGGCCTTTTCTGCTAGCAAGTCAGCTGGCTTAGCTTCAACTGCACATGCTGGGATATAAGGTCATTCCGGCGAAGCTGCTCTGGCAACGAGATGACGAGCTTTGCCAGAGCAGCAAGTCGCGAATGTTACGCAGCCATGCGCTCGCATTCTTCAGCGCACTTCATGCACGCTTTGGCACACTCTTGGCAGTGATCCACTTGATGTTTCGCGCATTCCTCTCCGCATGCACGGCAGATCTTGGCGCAAAGGGCACAAAATTCTTTAGCGTAATCACTTTCGCGACTCATCAGTATGGCGGCCAACCTACAAATGTCCGCGCAGTCGCGGTCAAGCTCGATGCAGCGTGCCATCATTTTTACGTCATCCTCACGCAGGCAAGCAGAGGCGCACGTTTCGCACACAAGGGCACAGTTCGAACAAGCTTGGATACAGGAAGCGAACATTGAGTTTGTCATTGCGTTCTCCAGGGTTCGATAGTTGTATGTCGTCGGTGCCTACTGACCGATACGGCTCATCAGCCTGTTAGCAGACACCGAATTACGACACGCTCCTACCGAGCCCGTTTCGAAAAACTTCATTACAATGTTGTAAGGTAAATCCAACCGCACCGGGGCTCTGCGGGCGCAGTTGGTGGCGATGTGGCAGTCAGATTGCCTGTACGGCTTCGCTAGTCTGTGCGAGATGATTGAGTGGGAAATGGGGGGCTCCCTGTCGCCAGGACTGGGAGCATCCATTAGAGAACGGCCGGAGCGAAAGCCGCTGAACCATATGGGCAACTAGCCTTGCGGCCTAACTTTTAGAAAGCAATTGCAGAGGCCTCCGGTACCGTTGCGTCGACCAGGATGGCCTAGAGCCGACCCTTATGCTTTTGCTGAGGCGCCTTTCAAAGAGCCTAGTCAGAACCGACTAGGCACACACATATCGGATGTTAGTGCTCGTGTTGCTTCCCGTCTGCGTGCACATGGTTATTTGCAGAGGATTTGCCTTCCGCATCGGCACGGTCATTGTCAGTGCTTTCCTCCGCCGTCTGTGGCTGGTCTGACGCATGATGGTCATCGCTTTCTTTACCACCATGATGCCCGGAGCCTGGTTGGCCGGGTGCTCCACCCGAGCTGCTAGAGCCGTGGTGATCCGAGCCGCCACTGTCGCCCTGAT
>NZ_KQ033953.1:0-9129 GCF_000970615.1 Pseudomonas sp. 10B238 | reverse complement strand
ATCACTCGACCTTCTCGAAGAATCGCCATGGCCGTTTCCGTGACAGCGATCTGTTCCGCTGGTTGTTCAATGAAGTGCTGCGGCGCTGCATGGCAGCCGGCCTAGTCAAGGGCGAAGGTTTCGCCGTCGACGCCAGCATCATCAAGGCGGATGCCAGCCGGCAACGTGGGGTGGTGGGAGATGAAGTCGATTGGAGCGATCCAAAGCTCAGCAGCCGCGCCGTGCGCGAGTACCTCGAAGCACTTGATGAAGATGCGTTGGCTGAGGCTCTTCCCAAGAAGATTTCGCTCACCGATCCTCAGTCCCGTTGGACAGCAGCACCAGGCGGCCCGGCCTTCTTTGCCTACTCCACAAATTACCTGATCGACACTGAGCACGGTGTGATCATGGATGTGGAAGCGACCCCGGCGCACCGTACCACCGAAGTCGACTCGACCAGGACGATGGTCGAGCGTGTCGAAGCGCAGTTCGACCTCACACCGGAACGCCTCATCGGCGACACCGCCTATGGCACTGCCCCGATGCTGGCCTGGATGGTCGAAGAGAAGGACATCGAGCCGCATGTGCCGGTGTGGGACAAGACTGAGCGCAAGGACGACAGTCTCTCCAGTAACGACTTCCACTGGAATCAGGAAGCCAATGAATATCGCTGCCCAACCGGCAAACCGCTACGCAGTGAATGGCGCGCCTTCACCCAGAAAAGATCGCGGGTAACCAAGGCCAACACCATCATCTACCGCTCCAGCCAAACCGACTGCGTCACCTGTCCGTTGAAAGCGAAATGCTGCCCCAACACACCGAATCGGAAGATCGTTCGCAGCATCCATGAGGCTGCCCGCGATGTGGCTCGACGCATCGCCAAGACACCGGAATACCTCGTCTCACGTTGCGAACGGAAGAAGGTGGAGATGCTTTTCGCCCATCTTAAACGGATCATGAAACTCGACCGTTTACGACTGCGTGGCCTGACAGGCGCCACTGACGAATTCACCATGGCTGCGATGGTGCAGAACCTGCGCCGCATGGCCAAGCTTTTGCCTCAAGGGCCACCGCTCACGGGATAGGTACGCCTGTGGCGAGCAGAAACCCTCGAATTAACCCTCAAACCTGAGCAAGGACGCTCAGTGAAACGCCGAAAGGTAACTTGAAGTGGCTTGCAGCCACTTCGACAGCAGGTACATCCGACCGCCTTGCTGCCGCTAAACCTACTTTTTCAACAGAATCGGCCAAAAGCAGTCACACCTAAAGTGCATGATGTAGCGGTAGCCGAGAAGAAGAGGCATTTGCTGATTGTCACGAACAAGTAGGCTCCTCGCTCGTGACAACACAGCGTTTCAGATCTTAGTCGTGAGCGTGACCGTGGCTTTCGACTTCGGACTGGGTTTCCGGCTCGCCGCCGCCACAGGCCGACAGCAGACCAAGCAGACAAACCAACAGCAGGGAGCGACTCAGGGTAGTTGTGCTTTTCATCATGTAATCCTTTCTGTTTCGATCATGAAAGTAGAAGCCCCTGTGCCGGCTGACGCAGGGGCTATGTGCCTCAGATAACGCGTTTGACGCTCAGGTACTCGCCCTTGGTCTTCAGCGTGATGGTCACGTCCTGGTTGCTGCGGTTGCGCCAGAACCAACCGTGTGTGCCGTCGAAAATGGCGGTGAACTCGCCTTTGTCACCCTTGATCTGCTTGGCTTTGCTGTAGCTGTGGTAGTAGCCCTTGGGGCCGTTGTAAGGCTCGCCATGAGTGTCGTGGTTGACCGGTACGCCATTGGTTGCCCACTCGTAGCTGACCGTGGCCTTGTTCAGCATCTCCAGCTTGATTTCACTGGCCTCACCTGGCTTCAGGGTGACGGTTATCTCGTCAGACTTCAGGGCTGGCTGTGGCTCTGCGGCTGGTTCAGCCACAGGCACTGCCGCGACTTGCTCTTGAACTACCGGCCGAACAGGCACGGGGGCTTGCACAACGGGGGCCGCAGCGGGTTGAACCGCTGCATCCGCAGCCGCTTCTTCGGCCAGGGTTTTCTTCATTTCGCCCATCTGGGTCAGGCCGAGTAAGCGGCCAACGCCCGTTGGGTCGATGGCGTACTCCGAAGGCATCACTACAGTGACCAGTAAGGCTGCGGCAACGCCCACGGCGATCACAGTGGAGCGCAACAGTTGGCGGCTGGTAGGCAATTCGCTTTGGGTCGGAAGCTTGGTATTGAACATGCTGAGAATTCCTTACTGAGAGACGATCAGGCCGGTGAGCTGGTAACCCATCAAGAGGAAACCGGCGCTCATCATGGCGACGTTTGCGGTATATGCATGGCGCCAGAAGCTGGCGGTGCGTCGCCAGTAGCCCATGACAATCAGGATGGCGCTCAGGGCCAGGAGCTGGCCGATTTCGACGCCGACGTTGAAGGCGATCAGGTTGGTGATCAGGCCATCTGCCGAGATCTCGTATTCCTGAATCTTGGTCGCCAGACCAAAGCCATGCAGCAGGCCGAAAATCAGCGTGGCCGCTTTGGTGTTCGGCTGATGGCCGAACCAGCGCTGGAATGCGCCCAGGTTATCCAGCGCCTTGTACACCACCGAGAAACCGATGATGGCGTCGATCACATAGGAGCTGATGCTGATTTCTGCCAGCACACCGAACAACAGCGTAACTGTGTGGCCCACGGCGAACAGGGTGACGTAGAGCCCAACATCCTTCAGGCGGTAGAGGAAGAAGATCACTCCGAAGAGGAACAGCAGGTGGTCGTAGCCGGTGATCATGTGCTTAGCGCCCATGTAGATAAACGGCAGCACCATCACCCCGGAGCTTTCCTGAATAAAGCCCTTGTCGCCCTCGGCAACGGCGTGGGCCAGCGCCTCAG
Organism: Pseudomonas sp. 10B238; assembly: GCF_000970615.1. Lineage (NCBI taxonomy): Bacteria > Pseudomonadati > Pseudomonadota > Gammaproteobacteria > Pseudomonadales > Pseudomonadaceae > Pseudomonas > Pseudomonas sp. 10B238. Next base: position 6,279 of record NZ_KQ033953.1, on the reverse strand, counting down.
GCATGCCTAGAAACAGCAATGCCGTGAAAAGCAGCAACAGTAGTAACGAGCGATTCGGACGCACGACAGATGAGTCCATTGCGCCCATAGATAGCGAATGCATGGTTGAGTCCTAAATTAAAGGGGGCTTGGGCCGCACAGCGGCCTGTGTCAGAGCACGAATGTGGCGCGCGGTGGCCGCTCGATCAGGAAGATCGGGCTTGGAGGAATGGAGTAGCGAGGGGCGAGTATCGGCTGCGCACGTTCTGGCAGCGTGCTTATTCTCAGCAGCGCGGTCAGATGCGGTGTTTCATGCAAGTGGTCGGCTGTCAGCGGCGAGTGGCAGTGATCCCCGTACGCAGCACAGGCCTGCGTCTCATCACCATGCGCATGCGAATGAGCACTGTCATTTCCACTCAAGGAAGGCTGGCTCGATCCCATAAACAGCGCAGAGGTATGCCCGGCCCAAGCCAGCAATATGGCGAGAGCAAGGGCAAAAATCACCTTGGTGCTAATGGGATTGCTGAGCATGTTGTGGTTCTTTCGATGCCTAAGCGAGTGGCTTTTATGGAGAGGTAGCCGGTTTGACCATATCCCCCCCAGGGGGATAGCATGGGAGCGTAATTCATCGACGCACGAGACTCAAGGCATGAGCGATCACGAACACGGCCACCAGCACCAAAGTCATGGCGACATCATCAAAAGGTTGAAGCGTGCGGAGGGCCACCTGCGCAGCATCGTCACCATGATTGAAGACAGCCGGGCCTGCGTCGACATTGCTCAGCAGCTACATGCCGTGGAAAAAGCCGTCTGCCAGGCCAAGCGTGTGCTTATCCAAGACCATATCGACCACTGTCTGGAACATACAGTCGAAGCACTTGCGGTAGGCGAGCGCGCTTCACTCGAAGACTTCAAGCAAATCACCAAGTACCTCTAGGCCCCTCCCATGTCGAGTTTCGCCGAATTGCTGCAACAGGGGGGCTCGCAGGCCTGGCTGTACTTCCCCAGCGCCATTCTGCTGGGTGCTTTGCACGGCTTGGAGCCTGGGCACTCGAAGACCATGATGGCGGCGTTTATCGTGGCCATTCGTGGCACGGTGAAGCAGGCCATTCTGCTAGGCCTTGCCGCAACGCTTTCGCACACCGCCGTAGTCTGGCTGGTGGCCATGGGCGGCATGTACCTGGGGCAGAATTTGGATGCCGAAACTACCGAGCCTTATTTCCAGCTAGCGTCCGCCGTAATCATTATCACCATCGCCCTGTGGATGCTCTGGCGCACCTGGCGTGGCGAGCAGATGTGGCGCTTCGAGGAAGGTGATGAGCATCAACACGACCATCACCACCACGATGAAACGCAGCGTATCGACACAGGGCACGGGCGTATCGAGCTGTCGATCTTCGAAGAAGGCGCCCCTCCGCGCTGGCGGCTGAAGACCTTGAGTGGTCATGCCTGGCCGGCTGCTGAAGTAAGCTTGCTGACGACTCGCCCCGATGGCCTGGCCCAGCAGTTTCGCTTCGTCGACCGGTGTGACTACCTAGAGTCACTGGACGATATTCCCGAGCCCCATGAGTTCACTGCGCGCCTGAGCCTCGGCCATGCTGATCACTCCCACGACTATGACCTGGAGTTCCGCGAGCAAAGCCACCGTCATGAGCATGATCATTCCGAGCTGGAGGGGCTAGAGCTGTCGCTGGAGGGCTACCAGGATGCCCATGAGCGAGCGCATGCCAACGACATCCGTAAACGCTTCAGCAATCGCAATGTCACCACCGGCCAGATCATCCTGTTCGGTCTGACTGGCGGACTGATTCCCTGCCCGGCAGCGATCACCGTGCTGCTGCTCTGCCTGCAAGTGAAAGAAGTCACCCTGGGTGCCGTCCTGGTGCTGTGTTTCAGCATCGGTCTGGCTATAACTCTGGTTACCGTTGGTGCAGCCGCTGCTATCGGCGCACGCCAGGCATCCAATCGTTGGCCCTGGCTGGGTGCTGTGGCCCGTCGCGCTCCTTACCTGTCCAGCCTACTGATCATTGGTGTGGGGGTTTACGTCGGCTTCCACGGCTGGATCGGCCTGAACGCCTAGCCGATGTGGGAGTTATCCGGTTATTTCGGCCTGTTCCTCGCTGCCTTCGGTGCTGCCACGTTGCTACCCATGCAGTCGGAGGCGGTGCTGGTCGGGTTGCTGCTGACTGACCGCTATGCGGTCTGGGCGCTGCTGGCGGTCGCCACCACGGGTAATGTACTGGGCTCGGTACTGAACTGGCTGCTGGGTCGCTCTATCGAGCGCTACAGACACAAGCGCTGGTTTCCCGTCAGCGAGGGCAAACTGGAAAAGGCTCAGCAGGCTTATCACCGCTTCGGTCGCTGGTCACTGCTGCTCAGTTGGGTGCCGATCATTGGTGATCCACTCACAGTCGTCGCGGGTGTCATGCGAGAACCCTTCTGGAGCTTTCTGTTGATCGTGATGCTGGCTAAGACCACTCGCTATCTGGCACTAGCTGCCATGACGCTTGGGTGGTTTGGGTGAGCCTGCAGAAGCGCGACACCAACCTGGATCTGATCAAGTGGCTGGCGATGCTGACCATGCTGCTGGATCACCTGCGCTACATCTGGCCTGACAACGGATGGTTGTTCATCGTTGGGCGCTTAGCCTTTCCAATGTTCTGCCTGGGGATCGCCGCCAATGTCGCGCGCTCGCAAACAGGTGAGCTGTATTCCGATAACAACGTTCGCTACATGTGCTGGATGACTGCGTTTGCAGTGATCTCGGAGTTGCCCTATCGCCTGCTTTCTAACGACAGCAGCACGCTCAACGTTATGCCTTCGCTGCTGTTGGGCCTGCTTATCACCTGGGGAGCACATCACCGTGGTCGCGACGGTTTGATCCTGGCTCTGGCCGGCGTGACTGTCGCGGTGCTGATGCAAGAGCGCCTGATGTACGGCGTTTTCGGCGCACTGCTGCCGGCAGCGTTGCTGCTGGCCATTCAGCGCCCAGGGCTTGTGTGGCTATTGCCTGCCGCACTGTGCGTACTGGCCAATAGTCGCAACCGCTGGCTCGCCGAGTGGGAATTGCAGCCCTATACCTTGCTGATCGTGATCACTGCGTTTGTCGCACCCTTGCTTGGGTTGTGGCTGCTGCGCCGACTGCGCCAGTTCAGGGTCTGGCCGGTCAAGCGCTGGGGTTATTGGTTCTACCCCGGGCATCTGGCCGTACTACACATGATCCGCTCGCTCGGCTAGTGCCAGCGACTATCGCGTCATATCGGCGGAGATCCACTACCTCGATATGCTACGGGTGGGCCGGCCAGCGCCGTACCAGCCAGCAAAGCCATCGATCAAGAAGCGAGCATCCAGGCCCATGGCCTCCAATGTGGCGGCGATGCCCTGGCTGATTTCACGCCCCTTGGCGCAATAGACAATCACTGGCCTGTCCCGTGAAACCTGATCTTTCCAGGTGAAGACAGCCTCGGGATCACGCCAGTGTGCGTCGGGAATTTCTTCGGCATCGGCAAGCCGCACGCTCGTACGGCGCACATCCAGCAAAGTGAACGCCCGATCTGCTGCCTGCCATTCCGCCAGTTCGCATATCGAGATTCTGCTCATCTTCTACCTCTCAGTTTTGCAGCAGGTGTACCACCAGTCCGGCCAAAGCACAGGCCATCAGCACTTGGATGACACCGCGTTTAAAGTGAAACAAGGCTACCGCTGCCGCCAGGGCAATTAGCGCCGAAGGCCAGTCGAAAGCCCCCTCGAAGCCTTGCGGCCAGAGCACGTGATAACCAAAGAACAGCGCCAGATTGAGGATTACCCCGACCACGGCGGCGGTGATGGCCGTCAGCGGCGCGGTGAACTTCAGTTCGTTGTGGGTCGATTCCACCAGCGGGCCGCCCGCAAGAATGAACAGGAAGGACGGCAGGAAGGTGAACCAGGTGACCAGGCTGGCGGCCACGACACCGGCCAAGAAGGCCTGATCGACACCGAATACCTGCTGCACGTAGCCACCGACAAAACCGACGAAGGCCACCACCATGATCAGTGGCCCTGGCGTAGTTTCACCCAGAGCCAGACCGTCGATCATCTGTGTCGGGGTCAGCCAGCCGTAGTGGCCGACTGCACCCTGGTAGACATAGGGTAGTACCGCATAGGCACCGCCGAAGGTCAGCAGTGCGGCCTTGGTGAAGAACCAGCCCATCTGCGTCAGCGTGCCTTCCCAGCCGAATAGAGCGGTCAACAGCCCCATGGGCAACGCCCACAGCGTTGCACCTATCGCTGCCAGCAAGAGCAGTCGTGGCCAGCGGAAGCGCGCATGTTCCGGTGTCGGGGTTTCATCATCAATCAGCGCTGGGCCGTAAGACTGCTTGGCCGCGCCATGACCACCGCCGATGCTGAACTTCTCTGGGACGAAACGCCCACCGAAATAACCGATCACTGCGGCCACCAGCACGATCAGCGGGAACGGCAGGTTGAGGGCGAATATCGCCACAAACGAGGCGGCAGCTATCGCCCACAGCCAGTTGTTCTTCAGGGCACGGGAGCCGATGCGATGAGCGGCCTGCACCACGATGGCGGTCACGGCGGGCTTGATCCCATAGAACAGTCCGGCCACCACCGGCACATCACCGAAAGCGATATAGACCCACGACAGCGCGATCAGGATAAACAGCGAGGGCAGCACAAACAGCACCCCGGCAATCACACCACCCCAGGTGCGGTGCATCAGCCAGCCGATATAGGTGGCCAGTTGCTGGGCCTCCGGGCCGGGCAGCAGCATGCAGTAGTTCAGCGCATGCAGAAAACGCCGCTCAGAGATCCAGCGCCGACGCTCCACCAGCTCCTGGTGCATGATCGAGATCTGTCCGGCTGGGCCGCCGAAACTGATGAAACCGAGCTTGAGCCAGAACAGAAAAGCCTGGAACAAACTGACAGGCTCGGCACGTGGCAGATCCTGCTCTACAGGCGGCAGTGTGGTTTCATTCATCAGGGGTCTCTTCTTTCACAAATGCCGCCAGCAACCCATCGAAGATGGCGCAAGCAGCCGTTAGCAACTGGTCGTCATTGAGGATGGTTTCGCGCAGCCCGGCCAATACACGCTCGATGCCAACAGCCTCAGCGGGTTGAACGCCACCGACATCCAGGTAATGCACCAGAGCCGCGATGCGGCTTAGGCCTGGCTCGACCAGTGCAAAGCTGGCTTGCAGGGTTTCGAAGGTGACGCGACTGCCGACATGGCTAAAGGTCGCACCGTCGAAATCGAAGCCCAGCGCGTCAGCAGGGCAATCATTCGGTGTGTCCAACCAGAGAATGCGGGCTCTCGGATCGATGCAGCGCCGAATCAGCCAGGCACTGGCCAGGCGGTCGACCCAGGGCCGCTTGCGCGTAGCCCAGAGGCGGCCCTGGTAGTCGCGGCGATCCAGCTGTTCGATAGGCTGATCCTGACTGCTCGGCTCATCCCGCGAAAGTGCCCGACTGATGGCCGTTTCAAGTGTTTTGAGGGCCGTGTCGGTCTGTTTCCGCGCTGCCGCAGGGAAGAAGTCGATGGCCGCAAGCTGCGCAAATGCCTTGCGCAGCTTGCGTACCTGCTTGGTGCTAGTGAGGGCGTTATCCGAAGTCAGTTGAGCCTGGCACGCCTCGATCTCGACGCGCAGCTTGGCGTAGTCCTCGCTACGGTCGAACAACTCGATAAAGCGCTCGCCTTGCGGATCATTGATGGGCAACAGAAAGGCCGTGCCATTGCTACCCAGCACGTCGCGCTCAACAGCTTCCAACGCTTCCCGGCAGGCGGGAGTATCAGGCAGCAAATAGACACCATCGCGCAGTACCGCTGCGCCACTGCTCTTGAGGGCACGCCAGGCACGCATCCGCTCTGTGGCGTTAGCGGTCGGCAAGGCGATGATCAGAGATAGCCAACTATTCATGTAGAGTAGAATACCTATTAGGTAGTAATCTTTACTCTATTCTTGCTCTGGGTGATTGTGAAGCACTAAATAGTTGGCCGATGATTGCCCGTTACGACTGGTCGCTTTTGGCCGGTTAGCGACGGCCTGACTTCGACCGTCGCTATACATGGTCAAACCTCGGTCTGCTCTGCCATTTCCAAGGCGTCGTCGACCTCAATCCCAAGATATCGAACGGTGCTCTCCAGCTTCGTATGGCCAAGCAGAAGTTGAACGGCCCGCAAGTTCTTTGTCCTGCGATAGATCAGTGATGCCTTTGTACGTCTCATTGTGTGAGTGCCATACATGGCCGGATCAAGGCCAATGGCTTGCACCCAGCCTTTGACGATACGAGCGTATTGACGAGTGG
>NZ_KQ033952.1:0-16056 GCF_000970615.1 Pseudomonas sp. 10B238 | reverse complement strand
TACCGACGTTCAGGTGCGGTTTGTTACGTTCAAATTTTTCTTTAGCCACGACAGTAAACCTCTTACTTAAAGGGCTGAATCAACCTTGTTTTTTAACGATAGCTTCGACGATGTTCGACGGAGCCTCGGAGTATTTTGAGAATTCCATGGAGTAGCTGGCGCGACCCTGAGACATGGAGCGGACGTCGGTTGCATAACCGAACATCTCACCCAGCGGAACCTCGGCACGAATAACCTTACCGGAGACCGTGTCTTCCATACCCTGGATCAAACCGCGACGACGGTTCAGGTCACCCATCACGTCACCCATGTAGTCCTCAGGCGTTACCACCTCGACTTTCATGATCGGCTCAAGCACTACAGCGCCACCCTTCTGGGACAGCTGCTTGGTCGCCATGGAAGCCGCAACCTTGAACGCCATCTCGTTGGAGTCGACGTCATGGTAGGAACCATCGAACACTGTCGCCTTCAGGCCGATCAGCGGATAGCCGGCGACAACGCCGTTCTTCATCTGCTCTTCGATGCCTTTCTGAATGGCCGGGATGTATTCCTTCGGAATCACGCCACCAACCACCTCGTTAACGAACTGCAGACCTTCTTGCCCCTCATCTGCAGGCGCAAAACGCACCCAGCAATGACCGAACTGACCGCGACCGCCGGACTGGCGAACGAACTTGCCCTCGATCTCACAGGACTTCGTGATTTTCTCACGATAAGACACCTGAGGCTTACCGATGTTGGCTTCGACATTGAACTCGCGACGCATACGGTCGACGAGAATATCGAGGTGCAACTCACCCATACCCGAGATGATGGTCTGACCAGTCTCTTCGTCGGTCTTGACGCGGAATGAAGGGTCTTCCTGAGCAAGTTTGCCCAGCGCGATACCCATCTTTTCCTGGTCATCCTTGGTCTTAGGCTCAACCGCAACCGAAATCACCGGCTCCGGGAAATCCATACGAACCAGAATGATCGGCTTGTCCAGAGCACAAAGCGTGTCACCAGTCGTGACGTCCTTCATACCGATCAGGGCAGCGATGTCGCCTGCACGAACCTCCTTGATTTCTTCACGGCTGTTCGCATGCATTTGCACCATACGACCGACACGCTCTTTCTTGCCCTTCACCGAGTTCAGAACGCCGTCACCGGAATTCAGGACACCGGAATAGACACGAGCAAAGGTCAGCGTACCGACAAAGGGATCCGTCGCAATCTTGAACGCAAGCGCAGAAAACGGCTCGCTATCATCTGCATGGCGCTCCATCTCGATGGTTTCATCGTCGATATCGGTGCCCTTGATCGCCGGAATATCGGCTGGCGCTGGCAGATAATCGATAACAGCATCGAGAACCAGGGGCACGCCCTTGTTCTTGAAGGAAGAACCACAAACCGCCAACACGATCTCACCAGCGATAGTGCGCTGACGTAGAGCCGACTTGATCTCCTCAATAGTGAGCTCTTCACCTTCGAGGTACTTGTTCATCAGCTCTTCGGTTGCCTCGGCTGCCGCCTCGACCATGTTGCTGCGCCACTCTTCAGCCAGATCCTGAAGCTCAGCAGGGATCTCTTCCTCGCGGAAGGTCATGCCCTTGTCGTCATCGTTCCAGTAGATGGCTTTCATCTTGACCAGATCAATCTGGCCCTGGAAGTTATCTTCAGCACCAATAGCAAGCTGGATAGGCACAGGCGTGTGCCCCAGACGCTGCTTGATCTGCGCAACCACACGCAGGAAGTTGGCACCAGCGCGGTCCATCTTGTTGACATAGACCAGACGCGGGACACCGTATTTGTTGGCCTGACGCCATACGGTTTCCGATTGCGGCTCAACACCCGAAGTACCGCAGAACACTACGACCGCACCATCGAGTACGCGCAGCGAGCGCTCCACTTCAATGGTGAAGTCAACGTGACCGGGAGTATCGATGATATTGAAACGATGCCTATCGAACTGCTTCTCGGAACCAGCCCAGAAAGCGGTGGTGGCAGCGGAGGTAATGGTAATACCACGCTCCTGCTCCTGCACCATCCAATCCATGGTCGCGGCGCCGTCGTGCACCTCGCCCATTTTATGGTTTACGCCGGTGTAAAAGAGGACGCGCTCGGTGGTAGTGGTTTTACCAGCATCCACGTGAGCAACGATACCAATGTTACGGTAGCGGTTAATCGGGGTAGTACGAGCCATAAAGCCCTCGCAAGTTGATGACGCTGAAAATTAGAAGCGGTAGTGCGAGAAGGCCTTGTTGGCTTCAGCCATACGGTGCACGTCCTCACGCTTCTTCACAGCAGCGCCTTTACCTTCAAATGCATCCGACAGCTCACCCGCCAAACGCAGGGCCATGGATTTCTCACCACGCTTCCGCGCAGCATCTACCAGCCAGCGCATGGCCAGCGCGTTACGACGGGACGGACGAACTTCGACCGGAACCTGGTAAGTCGCACCACCTACGCGGCGGGACTTCACTTCGACCAGCGGAGCGATGGCGTCGAGTGCTTTTTCGAAGATTTCCAGGGGATCGCTGTTCTTGCGTTCCTTGACCTTTTCCAAGGCACCATAAACGATACGTTCGGCCACGGCTTTCTTGCCGCTTTCCATCACGTGGTTCATGAACTTGGCGAGGATCAGACTTCCGTATTTCGGATCGTCAAGGATCTCGCGCTTGGCTGCTACACGACGTCTTGGCATTGATAAGCCCTCAAACGGTCTTCAGGTTAGCCCGGGACTATAACGATGAAGTTACGCCCGACCTTACTCTTATCGACTCAGATAAATATAAATACGATTACTTCGGACGCTTGGCGCCGTACTTCGAACGACCCTGCTTACGATCCTTGACACCCGAGGTATCCAGCGAACCGCGCACGGTGTGATAACGCACGCCCGGAAGGTCTTTTACACGACCGCCACGGATCAGCACGACACTATGCTCTTGCAGGTTGTGGCCTTCACCGCCGATATAGGAGGCGACTTCAAAACCATTGGTCAGGCGAACACGGCATACCTTACGCAGTGCAGAGTTCGGTTTCTTTGGCGTGGTGGTGTACACACGAGTGCACACGCCACGGCGTTGCGGGCAGTTCTGCAGCGCAGGGACGTCGCTTTTCTCGACGACGCGCTTGCGCGGCTGGCGTACCAGCTGGTTGATCGTTGCCATCTACTAGCTCCACTGTTGTCTTTCGACACAAACGAAAAATGGCAGGGCGCAAAGCCCCGCCAAATTAGGGGTACAAGAGTCTAAAGAGCTTCCTGCCCACCGTCAAGGCGCGCCCCGACTTACGCCGGGGCAGACCACCAATCAGTTACCGCTCGAATTGAGCGCCTCGGTCAGCGCCGCTTCGACTTCATCGGCACTCACGCGAACCGGCTTTTCAGCTTCACGCTTGCGCTTACGCTCGCTGTGATACTGAAGCCCGGTACCGGCCGGGATCAGGCGACCCACGACCACGTTTTCTTTCAAACCACGCAGATAATCGCGCTTGCCCGTCACTGCGGCCTCGGTGAGGACGCGAGTGGTCTCCTGGAAGGACGCTGCCGAAATGAACGACTCAGTAGACAGCGAGGCCTTGGTGATACCCAGCAGCACGCGGATGTACTTCGACCCGAACTTGTCGTCCGCAGAGAGACGCTCGTTCTCCTCAAGAACGTGAGTGAGCTCCATCTGGTCGCCCTTGATGAAGCTCGAATCGCCGGATTCCGCCACTTCAACCTTGCGCAGCATCTGACGCAGAATCGTCTCGATGTGCTTGTCGTTGATCTTCACGCCCTGCAGACGATAAACGTCCTGAATCTCATTGACGATGTACTTGGCCAGCGCACTCACGCCCAGCAGACGCAGGATGTCGTGCGGGTTGCTCGGACCGTCCGAGATAACCTCACCCTTGTTCACCTGTTCGCCTTCGAACACGTTGAGGTGACGCCACTTTGGAATCAGCTCCTCATACGGATCGGTACCATCGGTCGGCGTGATCACCAAGCGACGCTTGCCCTTGGTTTCCTTGCCGAAGGAGATTGTGCCGCTGATTTCAGCCAGGATCGAAGGCTCTTTCGGACGACGTGCCTCGAAGAGATCGGCGACGCGTGGCAGACCACCGGTGATGTCACGGGTCTTCGAGGTTTCCTGCGGGATACGCGCAATAACGTCACCCACATTGATCTCGGCACCGTCAGCCACACCCACCAGGGCATTAGCTGGCAGGAAATACTGAGCCGGTACGTCGGTACCCGGCAGCAGCAATTCCTTGCCATTGGAGTCGACCATCTTGATCGCCGGACGAATGTCCTTACCCGATGCCGGACGGTCCTTCGGATCCATCACCTCGATGTTGGTCAGACCGGTGAGTTCATCGGTCTGGCGCTTGATGGTGATGTTCTCTTCCATACCGACGAAGGTCACGACACCCTTCATCTCGGTGACGATCGGGTGGGTGTGCGGATCCCACTTGGCCACCACAGCGCCTGCGTCGACCTTGTCGCCTTCCTTAATCGAGATAACTGCACCGTAAGGCAGCTTGTAACGCTCGCGCTCACGACCGAAGTCGTCGGCAACCGCCAGCTCACCGGAACGGGACACCGCAACCAGCGCGCCGTCAGCACGCTCTACATGCTTGAGGTTATGCAGGCGGATAGTGCCGCCATTCTTGACCATGACGTTGTCGACCGCAGAAGTCCGGCTAGCCGCACCACCGATGTGGAACGTACGCATCGTCAGCTGAGTACCGGGCTCACCAATCGATTGCGCAGCAATAACGCCCACTGCCTCACCGATGTTGACCTGGTGCCCGCGAGCGAGATCGCGACCGTAGCACTTCGCACAAATGCCATAGCGCGTTTCACAGCTGATCGGCGAGCGAACCACAACTTCGTCAATGCTGTTGAGCTCGATGAAGTCGACCCACTGCTCGTCAACCAATGTTCCGGCCGGAACCAAAACCTCTTCGCTGCCGGGCTTGAGCACATCACGCGCAATAACACGGCCCAGCACGCGCTCGCCCAGCGGCTCGACCACGTCGCCGCCCTCGATGTGCGGAGTCATGAACAGACCCTGCTCGGTACCGCAGTCGACCTCGGTAACCACCAGATCCTGCGCCACGTCAACCAGACGACGGGTCAGGTAACCGGAGTTCGCGGTTTTCAGAGCGGTATCCGCCAGGCCCTTACGAGCACCGTGAGTGGAGATGAAGTACTGGAGTACGTTCAAACCTTCACGGAAGTTTGCCGTGATCGGCGTCTCGATGATCGAACCGTCCGGCTTAGCCATCAAACCACGCATACCGGCCAGCTGGCGGATCTGAGCAGCGGAACCCCGCGCACCAGAGTCAGCCATCATGTACATCGAGTTGAACGAGTCCTGTTCGGCTTCGTTGCCATCGCGGTCGATGACTTTCTCTTTCGAGAGGTTGGCCATCATCGCCTTAGACACTTCGTCGTTGGCCTTGGACCAGAGGTCGATCACCTTGTTGTACTTCTCGCCCTGAGTCACCAGGCCAGAGGCGTACTGCGACTCGATCTCCTTCACTTCCTCGGTAGCGGCGTCGATGATGCGCGCCTTCTCATCCGGGATGACGAAGTCGTTCACACCGATCGACACGCCCGAAATGGTCGAGTATGCGAAACCGGTGTACATCAGCTGGTCGGCGAAGATAACGGTATCCTTCAGACCAACGGTGCGGTAGCACAGGTTGATCAGTTTGGAGATCGCCTTCTTCTTCATCGGCTGGTTGACCACGTCGAACGGCAGGCCGGCCGGAACCACCTGGAACAACAGCGCGCGGCCAACGGTGGTGTCGACGATACGAGTGTTCTTGGTAATGCTGCCGTCGCGATCCTTGATGGTCTCGTTGATCCGCACTTTGACGCGGGCGTGCAGAGACGCTTCGCCACCGCGGAACACACGGTCGACTTCCTGCAGGTCAGCAAATACGCGACCTTCACCCTTGGCGTTGATCGCTTCCCGGGTCATGTAATAAAGACCCAAGACCACGTCCTGCGACGGCACGATGATCGGCTCACCGTTGGCAGGCGACAGGATGTTGTTGGTCGACATCATCAGCGCCCGCGCTTCGAGCTGGGCTTCCAGTGTCAGCGGCACGTGAACGGCCATCTGGTCGCCGTCGAAGTCAGCGTTGTACGCAGCACAGACCAGCGGGTGCAGCTGAATCGCTTTGCCTTCGATCAACACCGGCTCGAACGCCTGGATACCCAGACGGTGCAGCGTCGGTGCGCGGTTGAGCAATACGGGGTGTTCGCGGATGACCTCAGCGAGAACGTCCCAAACTTCAGGCAGTTCGCGCTCCACCATCTTCTTGGCGGCCTTGATGGTGGTCGCCATGCCGCGCATTTCCAGCTTGCCGAAAATGAACGGCTTGAACAGCTCGAGCGCCATCTTCTTTGGTAGACCGCACTGATGCAGACGCAGGGTCGGGCCAACGGTGATAACCGAACGACCAGAGTAGTCTACGCGCTTGCCGAGCAGGTTCTGACGGAAACGACCTTGCTTGCCCTTGATCATGTCGGCCAGGGACTTCAGCGGGCGCTTGTTCGAGCCAGTGATGGCGCGACCGCGGCGACCGTTGTCGAGCAGTGCGTCGACCGCTTCCTGCAACATGCGCTTTTCGTTGCGCACGATGATGTCCGGTGCGGACAGATCGAGCAGGCGCTTGAGACGATTGTTACGGTTGATCACGCGGCGATACAGATCGTTGAGATCCGAAGTCGCGAAACGACCACCATCGAGCGGAACCAATGGACGCAGATCCGGCGGCAGTACCGGCAGAACGGTCAGCACCATCCACTCAGGAAGGTTGCCTGAACCGTAGAAGGCTTCCATCAGCTTAAGACGCTTGGACAGCTTCTTGATCTTGGTTTCCGAGTTGGTCTGCGGAATCTCTTCGCGCAGGCGACCGATCTCGTGCTCCAGGTCGATTTCGTGCAGCAGCTCGCGCACCGCTTCAGCGCCCATGCGGGCATCGAAATCGTCGCCGAACTCTTCCAACGCTTCGAAATACTGCTCGTCGTTGAGCAGTTGTCCTTTCTCGAGCGTGGTCATGCCCGGATCGATGACGACGTAGCTTTCGAAATAAAGCACGCGCTCGATGTCACGCAGGGTCATGTCCAGCAGCAAGCCGATACGGCTCGGCAACGACTTCAGGAACCAGATGTGTGCAACGGGCGAAGCCAGCTCAATGTGGGCCATACGCTCACGGCGCACCTTGGCCAGCGCAACTTCAACGCCGCACTTCTCACAGATAACGCCGCGGTGCTTGAGGCGCTTGTACTTACCGCACAGGCACTCATAGTCCTTGACCGGGCCAAAGATCTTGGCGCAGAACAGACCGTCGCGCTCGGGCTTGAACGTACGATAGTTGATGGTCTCTGGCTTCTTGACTTCACCAAAGGACCAGGAACGGATCATCTCGGGCGAAGCCAATGCAATCTTGATGGCATCGAACTCTTCGATTTGACCCTGGTTTTTCAACAGATTCAGCAAGTCTTTCAAGGCCTTTCCTCCTCACGGACCTGCGACGGCCGGCTGATGCCGGACGTCGCATAGGCGGTGCGTGGTTATTCGGTTTCCAGATCGATGTCGATACCGAGCGAGCGGATTTCTTTGATCAACACGTTGAAAGACTCCGGCATGCCGGGCTCCATACGGTGATCGCCGTCCACGATGTTCTTGTACATCTTCGTCCGCCCGTTCACGTCGTCCGACTTGACCGTGAGCATTTCCTGCAGGGTGTAGGCGGCACCGTAAGCTTCCAGTGCCCAGACCTCCATCTCCCCGAAACGCTGGCCACCGAACTGCGCCTTACCACCCAGCGGTTGCTGGGTAACCAGGCTGTAGGAGCCGGTGGAACGCGCGTGCATCTTGTCGTCGACCAGGTGGTTGAGCTTGAGCATATACATGTAGCCAACCGTGGTGGTGCGCTCGAATTTGTTACCGGTACGGCCATCGAACAGCTGCATCTGGCCGCTCTCTGGAAGATCTGCCAGCTTAAGCATGGCCTTGATCTCGCGCTCCTTGGCACCGTCGAACACCGGCGTTGCCATTGGCACGCCACCGCGCAGGTTCTTCGCCAGATCGAGGATTTCTTGGTCGCTGAAGCTTTCCAAGTTTTCCTGACGGCCACCGATCTCGTTATAGATTTCGGTGAGGAACTTACGTAGCTCAGCGACCTTACGCTGCTCTTCCAGCATGCGGTTGATTTTCTCACCCAGCCCCTTGGCCGCTAGGCCCAGGTGGGTTTCGAGAATCTGACCGACGTTCATACGAGATGGTACGCCCAGCGGATTCAATACGATGTCGACCGGCGTGCCATGCACGTCATGCGGCATGTCTTCGACCGGCATGATGACCGAGACGACACCCTTGTTACCGTGGCGACCTGCCATCTTGTCGCCCGGCTGGATACGCCGCTTGATCGCCAGGTAGACCTTGACGATCTTCAGCACGCCCGGGGCCAAATCGTCACCCTGCTGCAGCTTGCGCTTCTTGTCTTCGAACTTGTCGTCGAGCAGCTGGCGGCGGTCGGAAATGTAGGCCTGGGCCTTTTCCAGCTGCTCGTTCAGTGCGTCTTCGGCCATGCGCAGCTTGAACCACTGCCCATGCTCGAGCCCATCGAGCATCTCGTCAGTGATGACGGCGCCTTTCTTCAGCCCGGCACCACCCTCGGCGGTCGCGCCAACAAGAGCGGAGCGGAGACGTTCAAAAGTTGCACCTTCAACGATACGGAACTCTTCATTCAGATCCTTACGAATCTCGTCCAGCTGCATCTTCTCGATGGCCAGCGCACGGGAGTCACGCTCGACACCATCACGGATGAAGACCTGTACGTCGATGACGGTACCCTTGGTGCCAGTCGGCACGCGCAGGGAGGTGTCCTTCACGTCGGACGCCTTCTCACCGAAGATCGCACGTAGCAGCTTCTCTTCCGGCGTCAGCTGGGTTTCGCCTTTCGGCGTAACCTTGCCAACTAGGATGTCGCCGGCGCCTACTTCAGCACCGACGTAAACGATGCCCGCCTCGTCCAGCTTGTTCAGCGCAGCTTCGCCCACGTTCGGAATGTCCGCCGTGATCTCTTCTGGGCCGAGCTTGGTGTCGCGGGAAACGCAGGTCAGTTCCTGAATGTGAATGGTTGTGAAACGATCTTCCTGAACCACACGCTCCGACAGGAGAATGGAGTCTTCGAAGTTGTAGCCGTTCCAAGGCATGAACGCGACGCGCATGTTCTGCCCGAGCGCCAGCTCACCCATGTCAGTGGACGGACCGTCTGCCATGATGTCGCCACGCTCGACTACATCACCCTTGCTCACGAGCGGGCGCTGATTGATGCAGGTGTTCTGGTTGGAACGGGTGTACTTGGTCAGGTTGTAGATGTCGACGCCGGCTTCACCGGTTTCAACTTCCGCATCATGCACACGCACAACCACACGGCTCGCATCGACCGAGTCAATCACGCCGCCACGACGGGCTACAACGCAAACGCCGGAGTCGCGCGCAACGTTACGCTCCATCCCGGTGCCAACCAGCGGTTTGTCCGAACGCAGGGTCGGTACGGCCTGACGCTGCATGTTCGAGCCCATGAGAGCGCGGTTGGCGTCGTCGTGCTCGAGGAATGGAATCAGCGAGGCGGCAACGGATACGACCTGTTTTGGCGATACGTCCATCAGGGTCACGTCTTCCGGCGCCTTGACCGTGAATTCGTTCTGATGACGAACAGCAACCAGCTCGTCGACCAGCTTGCGACCGTCCAGCTTGGCGCTGGCCTGCGCAATGACGTGGTCAGCTTCTTCGATTGCCGAGAGGAATACGATCTCGTCGGTAACTTCGCCTTCCTTCACAACGCGGTACGGGCTTTCCAAGAAGCCGTACTGGTTGGTACGGGCGTAGGCCGCCAGCGAGTTGATCAAACCGATGTTCGGGCCTTCCGGCGTCTCGATCGGGCACACTCGGCCGTAATGGGTCGGGTGTACGTCGCGCACTTCAAAGCCTGCACGTTCGCGAGTCAGACCGCCCGGGCCGAGCGCAGAGACACGACGCTTGTGCGTAATCTCTGACAGCGGGTTGTTCTGATCCATGAACTGCGACAGCTGGCTGGAGCCGAAGAATTCCTTCACCGCCGCCGCAACTGGCTTGGCGTTGATCAGATCCTGAGGCATCAGGCCTTCACTCTCAGCCATCGAGAGACGTTCTTTAACTGCACGCTCCACCCGGACCAGACCGACACGGAACTGGTTTTCGGCCATTTCGCCAACGCAGCGAACGCGACGGTTGCCCAGGTGGTCGATGTCATCCACCACACCTTTGCCGTTGCGGATATCGACCAGTGTTTTCAGCACGGCGACGATGTCTTCACGGCTGAGCACGCCAGAACCTTCGATCTCGGTCCGGCCGATACGGCGATTGAACTTCATCCGACCGACACCCGACAGATCGTAGCGCTCGGAGGCAAAGAACAGGTTATTGAACAACGTCTCCGCCGCATCCTTTGTTGGCGGCTCGCCAGGACGCATCATGCGATAGATTTCCACCAGCGCTTCGAGCTGGTTGGTTGTCGAGTCGATTTTCAGCGTGTCGGAGATGAAGGGACCGCAGTCGATGTCGTTGGTGTAGAGCGTCTCGAAACGAACGACCTGCGCTTTGACCAGCTTGGCCAGCACCTCGACAGTCAGCTCGGTATTGCACTCAGCGATGATTTCGCCGGTCGCCGGATGCACGATTGCCTTGGCCGTGGTACGACCCAAGACATAGTCCATAGGCATGTCGAGCGACTTGATGCCTGACTTGTCGAGCTGGTTGATATGACGTGCAGTGATGCGACGGCCCTGCTCGACAATTACCTTGCCATTCTCGTCATTGATGTCGAACGAAGCGATCTCGCCACGCAGACGCTGAGGCACTAGCTCAAGGCTCAGCGCCTCACCCTTAACGTGAAATACGTTGGTATCGTAGAACGCATCAAGGATTTCTTCGGTGCCGTAATTCAACGCACGCAGAAGCACAGAAGCCGGCAGCTTGCGGCGCCGGTCGATACGCACAAACACAGCGTCCTTCGGATCGAACTCGAAGTCCAGCCATGAACCACGGTACGGGATGATCCGCGCGGAATACAGCAGCTTGCCCGAGCTGTGGGTCTTGCCCCGATCATGATCGAAGAAAACGCCTGGCGAGCGATGCAGCTGAGACACGATAACGCGCTCGGTACCGTTGATGATGAAGGTACCGTTCTCAGTCATCAGGGGAATTTCCCCCATGTAGACTTCTTGCTCCTTGATGTCCTTGATCGCCTTGCTCGACGATTCCTTATCAAAGATGATCAGACGGACTTTTACCCGCAACGGCACGGCGAAGGTCACGCCGCGCAACACGCATTCCTTGACGTCAAAAGCCGGGTCGCCCAAGCGATAGCCGACATACTCCAGCGCCGCATTGCCGGAATAGCTGATTATCGGAAAAACGGATTTGAAGGCTGCATGCAAGCCAATATCGCGGAATTGATCTTTGGTCGCTCCCGCCTGCAGGAATTCGCGGTACGAATCCAGCTGGATGGCCAAAAGATACGGCACGTCCATCACGTGCGGTAACTTGCTAAAGTCCTTGCGGATTCGTTTTTTCTCAGTGTATGAGTAAGCCATCAGCGTTCCCCAGCTTGGTCACCTGCTTGTTTGGCTTCTCCCGACGGGAGCAGCCAGAAAATCTTGCGAATCCTGTGATTCGCACCGCCCACCGGAGCGGTTGTTTCCGTAATAGCTGCCAGATGTTCAACAGGCAGCTATAACGGAAAAAGGCCGGTGGCAAAAGCCACCAGCCATCAGCCTTACGCGAGTCGCTTCGGCTGTAGACGCAAGGTCGCGCTTACTTGAGCTCGACTTTAGCGCCAGCTTCTTCCAAGGATTTCTTGGCAGCTTCGGCTTCGTCCTTGGACACGCCTTCCTTGACAATACCAGGGGCGCCGTCAACGACTGCCTTGGCTTCTTTCAGACCCAGACCTGTCAGTTCGCGTACCGCCTTGATCACGTTTACTTTCTTTTCGCCAGCTTCAAGAAGCATAACGTTGAACTCGGTTTGCTCTTCAGCCGCGGCAGCAGCCGGGCCAGCAGCAGCGACAGTGGCGGCTGCAGCAGTAACACCGAACTTCTCTTCCATTGCCTTGATCAGTTCAACAACCTGCATCACGGACATTTCGGAAACGGCGTTGATGATGTCTTCGTTGGTCAGAGCCATGACTCTAAATTCCTGTATATGATGACGGCCTTTGGCCATCTAATTCAAAAAATCGAAAAAAGCTTTGCGCGCGTTAGGCCGCGGCTGCTTCTTTCTGGTCGCGAACGGCCGCCAATGTACGAGCCAGCTTGCTGGTAGCGCCTTGGATCACGCTCATCAGCTGCGAAATTGCCTCGTCATAGGTCGGCAGGGTTGCCAAAGCGTCGATCTGGTTGGCTGCAATGAACTGACCTTCAAATGCGGCAGCCTTGATCTCGAACTTGTCCTGACCCTTGGCAAACTCCTTGAAGATACGAGCGGCAGCGCCCGGATGCTCGTTGGAGAAAGCGATAAGGGTCGGGCCTTTGAACACGTCGTTGAGCACATCATACTGAGTGCCTTCAACAGCGCGGCGCAGCAGGGTGTTACGTACTACACGCACGTATACGCCAGCTTCGCGGGCCTCTTTACGGAGTCCGGTCATGGCTCCCACGGTCACGCCACGGGCATCAGCCACGACAGCGGACAGGGCAGCTTTGGCAGCCTCGTTGACTTCAGCGACGATGGCTTTCTTGTCTTCGAGTTTGATTGCCACGGGTTTTTACTCCTGGATGTTACCGGTTCGTCCAGTCGAAACCGGACGGGTTTTGGTGTCTGATTCGGTACGAATCGGGAGCACCTCTGCGTAGGCCTGGAAAAGCTAAGCTTCTACGGTTTAAGACTCACGTCGCCTACGGTCTTGGATAGCCCCCGCCAGGCAGGGACCCCAATGTGTCGCGCCCTGCCAAGCAGGGCGCTGAATGCTTTACGCTTCGAGCGATGCCTGATCGATGACCAAGCCAGGACCCATGGTGGTGCTCAGGGTGACGCGCTTGACGTAGATGCCTTTGGAAGTGGACGGCTTCAAACGCTTGAGGTCCGACAGCAGCGCTTCGACGTTCTGCTTCAGCTGACCAGCCTCGAAACCAACCTTGCCGACTGAAGTATGAATGATACCGTTCTTGTCGGTACGGAAGCGCACCTGACCGGCCTTGGCGTTCTTGACGGCAGTCGCAACGTCAGGCGTCACAGTACCGACCTTCGGGTTAGGCATCAGACCGCGCGGACCAAGAATCTGGCCCAGCTGACCAACAACACGCATTGCATCCGGAGAAGCAATAACGACGTCGTAGCTCAGATCCCCACCCTTCATCTCAGCAGCCAAATCGTCCATGCCGACGCGATCCGCACCTGCAGCAAGCGCCGCCTCGGCTGCTGGACCCTGAGTGAACACCGCCACCCGAACGCTTTTACCTGTACCGTTCGGCAGAACAGTAGCGCCACGCACAACTTGATCGGATTTACGCGGATCAACGCCAAGGTTAATAGCGATATCGAAGGACTCAGTGAACTTCACTGCCGACAGCTGAGCCAGCAGCGTCGCGGCATCTTCGAACGAATACTGCTTGCCAGCTTCGATTTTTTCAGCGAAAGCCTTCTGACGCTTGGTCAACTTAGCCATTACACACCCTCCACGTTCAGGCCCATGCTGCGAGCGGAGCCGGCGATAGTGCGCACGGCCGCATCGAGATCAGCAGCGGTAAGATCAGCATTCTTCGTCTTGGCGATCTCTTCCAGCTGCGCACGGGTAACAGTGCCGACCTTCTGGGTGTTAGGACGAGCAGAACCACTAGCAATGCCAGCGGCTTTCTTCAACAGAACGGCAGCAGGCGTACTTTTGGTCTCGAAGGTGAAACTGCGGTCGCTATAGACGGTGATGATTACCGGCGTTGGCAGACCTGGTTCCTGACCCTGCGTACGAGCGTTGAACGCCTTGCAGAATTCCATGATGTTGACACCATGCTGCCCCAGCGCCGGGCCGACTGGCGGCGACGGGTTGGCCTGGCCGGCCTTTACCTGAAGCTTGATATAAGCTTGAATCTTCTTAGCCATAAGTACTCCGTTCTGGGTATTAGCGCCTTGCGGCTCCCCTGTTCACTTGAATATCCCAGTGACGACAAAACCCCGCAGCCATCAGCTGCGGGGTGTGGGATGCTTTTTCAGCTAGACCTTTTCGACCTGACTGAACTCCAACTCTACCGGCGTTGATCGACCAAAAATCAATACCGCGACCTGGATGCGACTCTTTTCGTAATTAACTTCTTCAACCACGCCATTGAAATCAGCAAACGGGCCGTCAGCCACGCGCACAACCTCACCCGGCTCGAACAATGTTTTGGGCTTAGGCTTATCACTACCGTCAGCAACGCGGCGCAGAATGGCTTCAGCCTCTTTATCCGTGATCGGCGCAGGCTTGTCAGCGGTACCACCAATGAAACCCATCACGCGCGGCGTATCCTTAACCAGGTGCCAAGCGCCTTCAGCCATATCCATCTGAACAAGAACGTAACCCGGGAAAAATTTGCGCTCACTTTTGCGCTTCTGCCCGTTACGCATCTCAACCACTTCTTCAGTGGGAACTAGAATCTCGCCGAAATGATCTTCCATGCCGGCAAGCTTGATGCGCTCAATCAATGAACGCATGACATGCTTCTCGTAACCCGAGTAAGCATGAACGACATACCAACGCTTAGCCACGGGACACCCTTAACCTACAATCATGGAAACCAGCCAACCGAGCAGAGAATCGAGACCCCACAACAGCAGCGCCATAACCAACACGACCGCGACGACAATAAGCGTGGTCTGAGTAGTCTCTTGACGGGTCGGCCAAACGACTTTACGAATCTCGACGCGCGCCTCTTTCAGAAGAACGAAAAAGGAACGACCTTTAGACGTCTGTAGCGCAACAAACGCTGCAACCACAGCAAATACGAGCAGTGCAAGAACCCTGTACAGAATAGGCTCGGCGGAGTAATACTGATTACCCACCACAGCCACAACAACCAAAGCAGCCACAACAACCCACTTCACCAGATCGAAGCGCGAGTCTTTGGCTTCTGCTTTGACATTCATCTGCTAGAACCCTGTAAATATTGCCAAATTCGATATTGAATTTGGCAGGCCAGGAGGGAATCGAACCCCCAACCTGCGGTTTTGGAGACCGCCGCTCTGCCAATTGAGCTACTGGCCTAACAAGAGTCAGGCCGACTATTATGCCGGCCCGAATGAATCAGATCAATCGATTATTCGATGATCTTGGCAACCACGCCGGCACCAACGGTACGACCACCTTCGCGAATCGCGAAGCGCAGACCGTCTTCCATGGCGATCGGGGCGATCAGGGTGACAATCATCTTGATGTTGTCGCCCGGCATTACCATCTCGACGCCTTCCGGCAGTTCGCAGTTACCAGTCACGTCAGTGGTACGGAAGTAGAACTGCGGACGGTAGCCTTTGAAGAACGGCGTGTGACGACCGCCTTCTTCCTTGCTCAGAACGTACACTTCGCCTTCGAACTTGGTGTGCGGCTTGATGGTGCCCGGCTTGGCCAAAACTTGACCACGCTCGACGTCATCACGCTTGGTGCCGCGCAGCAGAACACCAACGTTCTCACCGGCACGACCTTCGTCGAGCAGCTTGCGGAACATCTCCACACCGGTACAGGTAGTCTTGGTCGTGGCACGAATACCAACGATCTCGATCTCCTCCTGAATCCTGACGATGCCGCGCTCGACACGACCAGTCACAACGGTACCGCGACCGGAGATCGAGAACACGTCCTCGATAGGCATCAGGAACGGCTTGTCGATGGCGCGCTCAGGCTCTGGGATGTAGCTGTCCAGAGTCTCGACCAGCTTACGCACGGCCGACACGCCCATCTCGTTGTCGTCCTGGCCGTTCAGGGCCATCAGCGCAGAGCCGATGATGATCGGAGTGTCGTCGCCCGGGAAGTCGTAAGTCGACAGCAGGTCACGCA
>NZ_KQ033951.1:0-16693 GCF_000970615.1 Pseudomonas sp. 10B238 | reverse complement strand
GAATTCTCAGCATGTTCAATACCAAGCTTCCAACCCAGTGTGAATTGCCAACCAGCCGCCAGCTGCTGCGCTCCACTGTGATCGCCGTGGGTGTTGCCGCAGCGTTACTGGTCACCGTAGTGATGCCTTCTGAATATGCCATCGACCCCACGGGCGTCGGCCGTGTACTTGGCCTGACTCAGATGGGTGAAATGAAAGAAATTCTCGCCGAAGAAGCGGCTGCGGATGCAGCTGTCCCGCCAGCAGCGGCCCCGGTCGTACAAGCCCCCGCGTCTAGTCAGGTGGCGCCTCAGGAGCAAGTTGCGGCAGCAACTGTGGCTGAGCCGGTTGCAGAGCCGCAGCCCGCCCTGAAGTCCGATGAAGTGACTGTCACGCTGAAGCCGGGCGAGGCCAGTGAAATTAAGCTGGAGATGCTGGACAAGGCCACGGTCAGCTATGAGTGGGCAACCGATGGCGTTCCGGTCAATCACGACACCCATGGCGAGCCCTATAACGGCCCGAAGGGCTATTACCACAGCTACAGCAAGGCCAAGCAGGTCAAAGGTGATAAAGGCGAATTCACTGCCATTTTCGACGGCACCCACGGCTGGTTCTGGCGAAACCGTAGCAACCGTGACGTGACGATTACGCTCAAGACCAAGGGTGAGTACCTGAGCGTCAAACGCGTTATCTAAGAGAAATAGCCCCAGCGTCATGGGCGCCGGGGCTTTTACATCCCTGATCGATATTGAAGGAATACATCATGACGAATTCAATTACGCTGAGCCGCTCCCTGCTGCTGGTTTGTTTACTAGGTCTGCTGTCGGCATGTGGCGGCAGCGAGCCGGAGACGCAAGCTGAAGTCGAAAGTCACGGTCATTCTCACGACTAAGAGGCGGAAAGTTGTCTTGTTACGTGCAATGACTCGCTAATCGCTTGCACGTAACAATTGGTAAGTTTTAGGCGCCGGCCACATCATATCTAAGATCTGTTAAGTGGCTGCTTTTGGCCGAAAGCGGTCGTCTAGTACTGTAACTCCTCGTACTGGCCGGTAGCGTATCAAGTGGCATCGTTCAGCTAACGAAGCGTTCCGAGTCGACCCCGAACCAGAAACGGCATGAGATTTACCGGGGTGACGCCAGCCGGGGCATGCCAGCGAATATCGCCGAAGGGGTCAAAAGGAGCTAAGACGATTTGGTCACTAAGTGCAGGATATATCGGATTGCTATCTTGAGTAGCTAATACATGTTTGTTTGGTCGCTTGTTCATATAAATGATTCATCTATATAGAGGCGACCAAGACTTAGTGGTAACGCTAACCGCCACACTGGTTATCGTCGAAATAGACAAAGGCCAACTTGTTGCCG
Organism: Pseudomonas sp. 10B238; assembly: GCF_000970615.1. Lineage (NCBI taxonomy): Bacteria > Pseudomonadati > Pseudomonadota > Gammaproteobacteria > Pseudomonadales > Pseudomonadaceae > Pseudomonas > Pseudomonas sp. 10B238. Next base: position 15,347 of record NZ_KQ033951.1, on the reverse strand, counting down.
TCAGGATCACGAACATAGGCTGCGTAGAATCCCGTTCCGTACTCAGGTCTGGGGCCAGGAGAGCCTTCGTCAGTACCTCCGTTCTCAAGCGCGAGTTCAAAGAGTCGCCCTATTAGCGCTGGGCTCTCCGTGAGTAACGCCGTCATGGTTCCATTGCCGGGGCATGCTTCCTCTTGGTTATAAGGAAGACAAGCGTGAAAGGTGGGGGTCCGGTTGCCCGGAACTCCCCAAGCAACCGATCGCTCGTCCCTCCACGAAATTTCCAACCCCATTGCTGAGAATATAGGTTCGTAGAAACGCGCTGAACGGTTCAGATCGGTCGTTCCGACCATTGTATATGCAATCATCCTTCCCTCCCAATCTCGCTGAAAAAAGGAGTAATAACCGAAGTGTAAAAAGCGCTGGTCATATGACATTTAGCCGAAGGCGTTCTCTTCAAGGCATCGAAGCAGATACCGCGCATGATCAGTCTACTGAGGAAACATCATTCAAGACTAGCGCGGCGTTGCTAGAAGAATAAGCGGCTTGCGCTAGCATTAAGCTGGGCGCGACAACAGACATCTAGTTGGGCGGCACCTGAAGGTTTCGACCAGCCACATAACGGCCTGGGTCAATCGACGGGCAAGAGTAGAATGTCTCCTATAGTCCGCTAGTGTGCGCTCTCTTGCTTGGATGGCATTACGTTCTGGCCCAACGTTACTGTAGCGAATCCGCAGCAGTATCAATCAAAGCCTCCTGTATCCCGCGTGAAGAAAGACGCTACGTTGCGCCCGTTCTTCCACGGCTTCGCTTGCCGCCCCGCTACGGCAGATTCGAAGCATTCATCGAAATGTCATCATTTAGAAGCAGTGCGTTAACAAGGAATTTCTACCCTTTGCATCGCGAACCGCAATTGTGCGGCCAGCAATATTGCGAAAGGTGATCAAATGACGCCCCATCCGATACAGGACGCCGTGCTGCGGGTCGACCGGTTGAGCGTCGTCTACCCAGGCGGCGTGACAGCCCTACGCGATACCTCGATTGCATTTCGGCGTGGTGAGTTCACCGTGCTGCTTGGTCTCTCGGGCGCAGGCAAGTCGACCTTGCTCCGTAGCCTCAATCGACTCGTCACGCCCACTCGCGGCAGTGTCACCAGCGAGCTCGGTGAGCTCGGCAGCGGCTCGGCCTTGCGTCAGCATCGTCGGCGTACCGCCATGATCTTTCAGCACCACCAGCTAATCGAACGTCAAAGCGCACTGGCTAATGTGCTTACCGGTCGGCTGGCCTTTCACAACACGCTCCGCTCGCTGTTTCCTCTGCCGCGTGCCGATCAGGAGATTGCGCTCAGTTGCCTCGCTCGGGTCGGTCTGGCAGACAAGGCGCTAAGCCGGGTGGACAAACTGTCCGGTGGCCAGCAGCAGCGGGTAGGCATCGCGCGTGCGCTAGCGCAACAGCCCGCGATCATTCTTGCCGATGAGCCGGTAGCCAGTCTCGACCCGGCCACTTCGGTCCGTGTTCTCGGACTGCTGCGCGACATCTGCAAGGAAGACGGCATCACCGCCATCGTTTCGCTGCATCAACTCGAATATGCCCGCCGCTTCGCCGATCGCGTCGTCGGGCTGGCCGATTCTCAGATCGTTTTCGATGCCGCGCCCTCGGAACTCACCGATGCGCAGCTTGAGCGCATCTATGCAGGCCGCTCTACGACTCAGCCAGCAACTGCTCCGGCTGAAACCCCTGTCATGCTCGCACCTTCACTGGAGATGTCCCGATGAAACGCTTATCCGCTCTCTTATTGACCTGTTTGCTGTCCGCTGTTTCAAGTCTGTCCGCCGTAGCGGCCGATGCCGATCCGGATGTGCTAAAGGTTGCGCTGCTGCCGGACGAAAACGCCTCGGAGTTGATCAAGCGAAACCAGCCGCTGAAGGATTATCTGGAAGAGCATCTGGACAAGAAGGTGCAGCTGATCGTAACCACCGACTATTCCTCGATGATTGAGGCGATGCGCTTTGGCCGTATCGACCTGGCGTATTTCGGTCCGCTGTCCTACGTCATGGCCAAAAGCAAAAGCGACATCGAGCCCTTCGCTGCCATGGTCATCGACGGCAAGCCGACCTATCGCTCGGTGATTATCGCCAATGTGGCGTCAGGCGCGAATGAGTATGCCGACCTTAAGGGCAAGAAGATGGCCTATGGTGACCGGGCATCGACGTCCAGCCATCTGATTCCCAAAACCGTGCTTCTTGAGACGGCCGAGCTGACGGGTGGGCAGGACTACGAACAACATTTTGTGGGCACGCATGACGCCGTTGCCGTCAACGTGGCGAACGGAAACGCCGATGCGGGTGGGCTGTCGGAGGTAATTTTCAATCAAGTAGCCGAACGTGGCCTAATCGATCCGAGCAAGGTGAAAGTACTTGGTTACAGCGGCGAATATCCCCAATACCCCTGGGCGATGCGCTCGAACCTGAGCCCCGAGCTGAAAACCAAGGTGCGGGATGTATTCGTCGGTATCGACGATCCCGAAGTGCTGCGCAACTTCAAAGCCGAGGCCTTCGCGCCAATCACCGACGCCGACTACGATGTGATTCGCAACATGGGATCGCTGCTCGGCCTCGACTTCGCCACGATGTGAGCACCGATATGTCTACTCATCATGACGTGCAGGCGCTGCCTGCAGAGCAACGCGAGCACATCCTTCGAGGCTTCGGCCTCGGTTGGTGGCGCCAGCTGGGGCAGGTGGCAATTGTACTCGGAGTGGTGCTGTTGGCCTGCTGGTACGTGGGGCTGCTCGATGCCACCACGCTGCTGAACGGGCTGCCCTCCATCGCGACCCTGGCAGGCGAGGCCATGCCGCCAGACTTTTCGGGCTATCGAAGCTGGATTCGCCCGTTGATCGACACGCTGGCGATGAGCATCGCCGGCACGGCCATCGCAGTGGTGTTCTCGCTGGTGGTGGCCTTCGTTGCAGCGCGCAATACGGCGCCGCACCCCCTTGTGTTCGGTGTTGCCCGGGTGCTGCTCAATGCCCTGCGGTCGGTGCCGGAGCTGATCATGGGCATCATCTTCGTTGCAGCCGTAGGGTTCGGCGCCTTGCCGGGCGTGCTTGCCCTGGGTCTGCATTCGATCGGCATGGTCGGCAAGTTCTTCGCCGAGGCCATCGAGCACGTCGACGAAGCGCCGGTGGAAGCCGCTCGGGCGGCGGGGGCTACGCCGATGCAAGTGCTGCTGCACGCGGTTTTGCCACAGGTGACTCCACAGTTCGCCGACGTGGCGATCTACCGCTGGGAATACAACTTTCGCGCCTCCACCGTGATGGGCATGGTTGGCGCCGGCGGTATCGGCTTCGAACTCATGGGCTCGCTGCGCATCATGCAGTACCAGGAGGTTGCAGCAATCCTGCTGGTCATCCTGGCCATGGTCACGCTAGTAGACGCCTTCAGTGGCGTGCTGCGCAAACGTTTCAAATAGGACAAACCATGCTGCCGAAACTCGTTATAACTCACCGAGTACACGATGAGATCCTGCAACTGCTGGCGCCACATTGCGAGCTGATGACCAACCAGAGCGACAGCACGCTGACGCGCGAGGAAATTCTGCGCCGCTGCCGCGATGCTCAGGCGATGATGGCGTTCATGCCCGATCGGGTCGATGCAGAATTTCTCCAAGCCTGCCCCGAGCTGCGTGTGGTCGGCTGCGCGCTCAAGGGCTTCGACAATTTCGATGTGGACGCCTGTACTGCCCGCGGGGTCTGGTTGACCTTCGTGCCTGATCTGTTGACGGTCCCGACTGCCGAGCTGGCGATCGGACTGGCGGTGGGGCTGGGGCGGCATCTGCGCGCAGCAGATGCGTTCGTCCGCTCTGGCGAGTTCCAGGGCTGGCAACCACAGTTCTACGGCACGGGGCTGGATAACGCGACGGTCGGCATCCTTGGCATGGGCGCCATCGGACAGGCCATGGCTGAGCGCTTGCAGGGATGGGGCGCGACCCTGCAGTACCACGAGGCGAAGGCTCTGGATACACAAACCGAGCAACGGCTCGGCCTGCGCCAGGTGGCGTGCAGCGAACTCTTCGCCAGCTCGGACTTCATCCTGCTGGCGCTTCCCTTGAATGCCGATACTGAGCATCTGGTCAACGCCGAGCTGCTTGCCCTCGTACGGCCGGGCGCTCTGCTTGTAAACCCCTGTCGTGGTTCGGTAGTGGATGAAGCCGCCGTGCTCGCGGCGCTTGAGCGAGGCCAGCTCGGCGGGTATGCGGCGGATGTATTCGAAATGGAAGACTGGGCTCGCGCGGACCGGCCGCGGCTGATCGATCCTGCGCTGCTCGCGCATCCGAATACGCTCTTCACTCCGCACATAGGGTCGGCAGTGCGCGCGGTGCGCCTGGAGATTGAACGTTGTGCAGCGCAGAGCATCATCCAGGCGTTGGCAGGTGCGCGCCCAATCAACGCTGCGAACCGTCTGCCCCAGGCCGAGCCTGCCGCATGTTGAATCCGGTCTGGCTGAAGAGCCTGGTAGCGATCGTTCAAACAGGCAGTTTTCAGAGCGCGGCGAGGGCGTTGGGGCTGGCCCAGCCGACGGTGTCGCAGCACTTGCAGAAGCTTGAAGAGCAGGTCGGCGTAACGCTGGTGCAGCGCAGTCGTAGCGGCTGCCAGCCTACCACACGTGCGCTGGCCTTCATGCCGCATGCGACCGCCTTGCTCGACATGCACGCCCGGGCGCTAGAAGCCCTGCATGGAAATAGTGAGCGCGTCGGGGCCAGCTCCAACATCGGCACCTACCTTCTCCAGCCATTCGTGCGCAGCTATCTGACGACCGCAAATGAGAGGGGCGAGGTGGATCTGCGCATCGCCGCCAACCCGGATGTGGCCGACCAGCTACTGGCGGGCCAGCTCGACGCCGCGATCATGGAATGGTGGCTACCTCACCCCGACTTCGAACACCGCCTCTGGCGGGTCGAGCCGCTGGTACTTATCGTCAGCCCCGACCATCCGCTGGCTGAAGCAGGGTGCATAGAACGCGATCGTCTGGTGGACCTGCCGATGCTGGGAGGTGAACCGGGTAGCGGTACCGGACGGCTTCTGACCGAATACTTTGGCGAGCTGGGCGTGCCTCGCAGCGGTATGCAGCTAGGCAGCACCGAGGCAGTCAAACAAGCAGTCAGGGCGGGACTCGGCGTGTCGTTGGTGATGGCTTCCGCAGTACAAGACGAAGTTCGCAGTGGCGCGCTGGTAGCTCTTCCCATCCCGGGGCTTGAAAAGCGTCTCCAACTGATCTGGCGCAAACCGCCCGGAAATCTGCACCCGCCGGGATTTGTGCGGCACTTATTGGCCGATTGTTGCCTGTCGTGACCGGCAGCTCCGGGTCGATTTCAGCCTGTTACGACTGGCCGCTTGTGGCGAATTCCTTGGAGCGGCCGGGCGGGGCCTCGTTGAACTGGCGGCTCAGCAGCGCCTTCAGTCTTCGCCTTAAGGCTAGTGCTCAACTAAAATGACGCCTCAGAAATGAGAGCAAGGCTGGAAAATAAGCCGCCGGCTCTTCATAAAATGGCATATGACTGCTATTGGGGAATACATGCACTTCCGCATGGGGCGCGGCCAGTTTCATGCGCAGGGCGCAGGCGGGGGTGAGTTCGTCGTGCTGGCCGGTAGTGATGAGGATAGGCATGCGGAACTCGCCCATTTCCTTTAGTCGGTTCCAGTCGCGCAGGTTGCCGATGTAAAGGAACTCGTTCGGTCCCTGCATGGTTTGGTAGGGGCCCATGTTCCAGTCGTCCAGCGAACGCTTCACCGGGGCCGGCCATTCCTCGAGGCGGCACACGTGACGGTAGTTCAGCAGGGTGACCGCGGCTTGGTACTCGGGGTGATCGGTGGTCCCCTTCGCTTCGTGGCGCTGCATCATCGCCACGGTTTCGCTGCCAAGTGCCGCGCGCAGCCGGCCGAGCTCTTGGGACAGGTGCGGAATGTCCGCAACGGTGTTCTCCAGAATCAGCGTCTTCACCGCCTGCGGGTAATGGATGCTGTATTCGATGGAGAGCCAGCCACCCCATGAATGCCCGAGCAGGTGCACCCGGCCGAGGCCGAGGGCCTTGCGTACGGTTTCCACTTCCTCTACGTAGCGGGCTATGGTCCACAGCGCTGGGTCTTCCGGGCGGTCCGCCTTGCCGGTGCCGAGCTGATCGAAGGCGACGATGCGCAGGCCTCGGTCCTTCAGCCAGGCGTGGGCGTCGCGCAGGTAGTCGCAGGGCAGGCCAGGCCCGCCGTTGAGGCACAGCAGGACCTCGTCGCCACTGCCGTAGCTGTAGGCCGCCACCTCGTGGCCATCCACCTGAACCCGCTGTACCAAGTCAGGTTGCAGTTCTGGTATCTCGAATTTTTCCAGCATGGTCGTCTCCGTACGGAGGCCGCGACTCATCGGGCACTTCCCCGGGCGGGGGCTCGAGCGGCCTGCGAAGGGAGCAAAGCAAGTTTCGCGCCCGCTTCCACGCCCTGGCGGCTACTCGCGTCGCACAATGACTTTGTGCTGGCTCAGGGCGCTGGCGAGCTTGCCGGTCGGCTGCTCGTCGGTGACCAGGTGATCCACCTGCTGCCAGCTGGCATAACGAGCCGGGAAGGTCGCGTCGAACTTCGAATGATCGGCCACCACCAGCGTGCTACCCGAGCGCTGCAGCATGGTGCTGTAGACCACCCCGCAGTCGATCAGCGCGTCGGTCGGACCTTCGGCGGACAGGCCGCTGGCGCCGAGGACGGCGAAATCGGCAGTCAGGCCGTTGAGAAAGGCCACCGTGTGGGCGCCGACCATGGCGCCTTCGGTTGCGTGATAGTCCCCCGGCACAACGATGACCCGAATGGTCGGGTTGATCGACAGTACCGTGGCAACCCCGAAGGAATGGGTGATCACGGTGATGTCCTTCATCGCCGTCGCGATGCGGCGAGCCACATGCAAGGTGGTTGAACCGGAGCCGATCATCAGAATGCGCGCGTCCTTCATCAGCTCCACCGCCACCCGGGCGATCCGTTCGCGCTCGGGGCCGAACAGTCGGTGACGTTCAGTGACCGAGGGCTCACTGGTGATGGCCCGCACCGCGCCGCCATAGGTACGGTTCAGGTGGCCGCTACGGGTTAGCTCGTCGAGGTCTCGGCGTATGGTTTCACTGGATACGCCATGCAGCCTAGCCAGGTCGGCGATGCGCAGGCTGGGGGTGTTGTTGAGCTCGGCGAGAATCTCAGCCTGGCGGGCGGTCTTGGCTCTGGACATTACGCGCTTGGTTCCTTGTCGACATCGGCCGGGATGTGGTGAATGCCACAAAATGGTGAAGCGGACATGGTAATGCAGTCTTTTGGCGCAGACCACGCTAACTCCTAAAAGGCTGGATTAATTGAAGGTAGTGCGACATTTTAATGTGGTAAACACTAAAATAAATTTGTGGTTATCTCTGCAAAATGTTGTACTTCTCGCATCACTCCAAGAGGGGCGACAATGCTTTATCAATCGGATTTTCTCGAAAGACTGGAGGCCGGGCTGCGCGTCCTGCTTCCTGAATGGGAGATGGCGCCGGACGCTGCGCTGAAGCTTCTGACCATTTCCGAGAATGCCACCTACCTTGCCGAGGATGTGGCCGGTCGGCGACTGGTACTGCGGGTGCAGCGCCCGGAGTACCACAGTCTCGCCGAAATCGAATCGGAATTGGCTTGGATCCGGGCGCTGCGGGAATCGGGGCTGGTCAGCACATCGGCGCCGGTAGCCACGGTTGATGGACGGGCCCTGAGCTGTTTCGTCGATGGCCAGACCCTTCGTCATGTAACGGCCTTCGAGTGGGTGCCGGGCAGTGAGCCGGAGCCAGGCTCGCAGCTGATCAGCTGGTACCGGGTCCTCGGCCAGACCAATGCGCGCCTGCACCAGCACAGCCTGTGCTGGCCTCAGCCCCAAGGCTTTACGCGCAAGGTCTGGAACTTCGACACCATCATTGGCGAACAGGCGTACTGGGGCGATTGGCGCAATGCGTTGGGACTGACCGCGGAAGGGCGCGAGGTACTCGAGCGCACCCAGGCGCTGTTGCGCGGGCAGACTGAAGCTTACGGCATGGCGCCGGAGCGGTTTGGGCTGGTGCACTGCGACATGCGCCTGGCCAACCTGCTGGTGGATGGTGAGCGGCTCACGGTGATCGATTTCGACGACTGTGGCTTTAGCTGGTTTGTTTACGACTTTGCCGCCTGCCTCAGCTTTCTCGAGGAAGACCCGCGGGTGGGCGAGTTTCTCGCTGCCTGGCTCGAAGGCTATCGCAGCGTGGCGCCGCTCTCCGAGGAGGACGAGCGAGCCATTCCGATGTTTCTCATGTTGCGCCGCATGCAGCTGACCGCCTGGGTCGCCAGCCATGCGGAAACGCCTACCGCGCAGTCCATGGGCGAGGACTACACCCGGGGCACGGTGGCCCTGGCTCAACGCTATCTTGACACCCACAGCGGGGACATCCCATGACCGAACCCAAACAAATCCTTGCCCTAAACCGCTTCGACGCTGGCCGCGCCAGCGCGCTGGGCGGCCGGCTGGGTACGCTGGTTGAGAAGCGCCGGCGCTGTTTTGGCGCCTCCTCGGTGCTGTTCTACGAGCAGCCTTTGGAGATCGCCCGAGCCGAGGGGGTGTTCATGTACGACACCGCGGGCAGGCCCTATCTGGATGTTTACAACAATGTCCCGGTGCTCGGGCATTGCCATCCGGCGGTGGTGGAGGCCATCAGCGAGCAGGCCGCCCGGCTGAATACCAACACGCGCTATCTCTACGAGAACCTGACGGACTACGCCGAAACCCTGCTCGGTACCTTTCCCCCGTCGCTATCGAACCTGCTGCTGACCTGCACCGGCAGCGAGGCCAACGACATCGCCATGCGCATCGCCCGCTCTGCGACAGGCGGCAGCGGTTTCGTGGTGACCGAGACGGCCTACCACGGCAACACTAGCGCGGTGATGGAAATTTCCCCCTCGTCTTACCGCAAGGGGCGCGAGCTGCCGCCACATATCCGCACTATTCCGGCACCAGACAGCTTCCGCCTGGCGCCGGGGGAGAAAGTTGGCGAGGTATTCGCTTCGCATCTGGAGCAGGCCATTGCCGACCTCCAGCGCAATGACATCCGCTTTGCCGGATTGGTGGTCGACACCATCTTTTCCAGCGATGGCGTGTTTGCCGATCCACCGGGCTTTCTGGTCAAGGCGGTGGAGGCGGTGCATCGCGCCGGCGGGCTGTTCATCGCCGACGAGGTGCAGCCGGGCTTCGGCCGGACCGGCCAGGGGCACTGGTGCTTCCAGCGCCACGGCGTCGATCCGGATGTGGTGACCCTCGGCAAGCCCATGGGAAACGGCTTTCCCATGGGCGGCGTGGTGACCCGGCCGGAGCTGCTCGACGGCTTTTGCGCCGAGACAGGCTACTTCAACACGTTCGCCGGCAACCCGGTGGCGGCGGCGGCCGGCCAGGCGGTGCTGGACACCCTGGAACGGGAGGGGCTTATCGCCAATGCCGACAGGGTCGGCCGCTACTTGCGCGACGGCCTGAAGCAGATGGGGCTGAGCGATGCGCGGATTGGCGACGTGCGTGGGGCCGGGCTGTTCATCGGCCTGGAGTTCGTCAGCAAAAACGCCACGCCGGATGCCGCCCTGGCGGGGTTCGTCATCAATGCGATGAAGGAGCGGGGCGTGTTGATCGGTGCCGCCGGCGCCTATGGCAACGTACTGAAGATCCGCCCGGCGCTATGCTTCAGCGAGGCCAATGCCGATCAGTTCCTGACCACCCTGCAGGAGGTGCTGCGCCAGGGGTGACCCGGGCCAGCGGGCTCCTGGGGGACGGTCTTGGCCGTGAACCGGAATCCGGCTCCGACTGTGGAGTCCAGGGCATGAAAAAGGCGGACCGGGTCCGCCGTTTTCAGTTTCAACTGCCTCGTTTCACCCCAGCGCCTCGGAGGATTCCGGCAGGACTTGGCCGCCGTCGACGACAATGGTCTGCCCGGTGATAAATCCGGCCTCGCGGCTGGCGAAAAAGAGCACGGCGTTGGCGATGTCCTCGACCTTGCCCAGCCGGCCGGAGGGGATCGAGGCGGCCATTTTTGCAGCGTATTCCTCGCCCATGCCTTCCAGCCCCTCGGTGGCGATGTTGCCCGGCATCACCGCGTTGACGGTGATGCCGGCGCGGGCCAGTTCGATCGCCGCGGTGCGCATGAAGCCCAGCTGGCCGGCCTTGCTGGCGCCGTAGTGGGACCAGCCTGGGAAGCCGGTGATCGGTCCGGTGATCGAGGAGGTGAGGATGATCCTGCCGAAGCCCTGCTTTTCCATCACCGGTGTGACCGCGCGGGTGCAGAGAAAGGCGCTGCGCAGGTTGGTGTGGATCACATGGTCGAAATCCTCTACCGTCATCTCGGCAATGCGGGCCGAGGGGAAGATCCCGGCGTTGGCGGCCAGCACGTCCACCGATCCGTAGCGCTCGACGGCCGTATCGACCATCGCCTGGCAGTCGGCCTGCTGGCTGACGTCAGCGGCGAAGCCCGAGGCCTGCGGGCCAATTTCCTCGGCCACCTTGCGGGCGTCGCCCAGCGAGCGTGACACCACCAGCACATTCAGCCCGGCCTCGCCGAAGCGACGGGCGATGCCGCGGCCGATGCCCCGGCTAGCGCCCGTGACGATTACCGTCTTTTTTTGTAGTGATTCAAACATTTCTATCTCCTGTTAAGGACGGCCTGCAACGCCTCCTGTGGTCCAATTTGCAATATGCGGACCAGGCATTCACCTTCTAAAAATGGGTTATACAGCCGAGGTTAGCCCAGCGGGAGGGCGCTGAGCCTCCCATTTTGGGGCGCCTCGCATCATGTTGGTGCTTGCCAAAAAAAATGTTGAACTCGCCTCGTATCTGGTTTTTACTCGCCCTCGTTTCTTTCACTTCAAGACAGGCGAGGACGAATCATGAAGGGCGTATCGAGAAGGGAACTGTTGAAGCTGATGGGGATGGGCGCCGGTGCGGCAGCCCTCGGTGGCGGCTCGTTGCTGATGAGCTCCAGCGCCTTTGCTGCGCGGGAGAAGGAGCTGAACATCCTTTGCTGGGAGGGTTACAACTCGGCACAGGTGCTCGATCCGTTCCGCCGTTCGACCGGTGCCAATGTGCGCGCCGAGTCCCTGACCAACGACCCGACCATGATCAACCGGCTGCGCGCCGGCGAGACCAACGTCTGGGACCTGATCAACGTGAACAACCCCTGGGCGCGCAAGGTGATGTTGCCCGAGGGCCTGATCAAGCCGCTGCCGCGGGCCGAGTTCGAGCCCTATTTCGAGGACATGCTGCCCCAGTTCAAGCCGCCGTATCAGTGGGCGATGAGCGCCGACGGCAACGAGCTGCTGGGTATGGCACAGCGTTTCGGTCCGTTCAACTACGTGGTCAATACCGACCGGATCAGCCGCGCGACGGCCGAGGACACCGGCTGGGACCTGTTCAACGATAAGGCCCTGAGCGGCAAGTACGGCATCCAGGAGTCGGATGACTGGAACGTCTTCGACATATTCCTGGTGGCCGGGATCAACCCCTTCATCGAGCACACGCCGGCGCAGATGGCGAAGTTCCAGGAAACCGCCAATGCGGTATTCAAGGGCGCGAAGATGATCGGCGACGCTTCCAGCCTCAATCAGGCAATGATCTCCGGCGAAATCGACTTGTACATGACCGGCGGCACCTACAGCTGCTCGCCGGCGCGGGCCGACGGCTTCCCGGAAATCCGCGGCATCACCCCTCTGCGCGGTCCGGTGGATGGCAAGGGGGGCGTGTCCTGGGTGGAGATCACCTCGCTGGTGAACAACCCCAACCTCTCTCCGCTGGCCAACGACTTCCTCAAGTACGTGCAGGAGCCGGAGATCGCCCATCGCGTGGCTTTCGCCGAGGGCACCTTCAACCCGGTCAGCCAGATGGGCAATCCAGAGTGCTTCAAGCTGTTCACCAAGGACGAGCTCGCCGCTATCCAGTGGGACAGCCTGGGGGAGGAAATGGAGCGCTGCGTGGCCTACGACATCGTGCCGGAGTTCGACCAGGCTCTGGAAATGATCTCCGCGGCAAAGCGGATGCGTTGATATGGTTCGGTCAGGGCAGGCATCAATGAACAGCTCGACAATCGACAACGTCGCGAAACAGCCACTACCGGTGCTGCAACTGGTGGATGTGCAGAAGAAGTTCGGTGATTTCACGGCGGTGAAGAACATCTCGCTGGATGTACTGGAAGGTGAGTTCCTGACGATCGTCGGGCCGTCCGGTTCCGGCAAGACCACGATGCTGCGTATGCTGGCGGGCATGGAGGCCCCCAGCAGCGGCAACATCACCCTGCGCGGGGAGGCGATCAACAACCTGCCCGCTCAGCGCCGGCCTACTTGTCTGGTGTTCCAGTCCCTTGCGCTGTTTCCCCACAAGACGGTGGGGGAAAACATCGAGTTTCCATTGAAGGTGAAGAAGGTGCCGAAGGCTGAGCGCAGGGCCCGGGCGCTGGGACTGCTGCGGATGCTGCGGCTGCCGGAGAACTACTACGACAAGAACGTCATGAAGTGCTCCGGCGGCGAGCGTCAGCGGGTGGCGCTGGCCCGCGCCTTCGCCTACGACCCGGACGTACTGCTGTTCGATGAGCCGCTCTCGGCGCTGGACTACAAGCTGAAGAAGGTGCTGGAGAAGGAGCTGAAGGATCTGCACCGGGAAAGCGGTAAGACCTTCATCTACATCACCCACTCGCTGGAAGAGGCGATGGTGATGTCCGATCGCATCGCCGTGATGCGATCGGGGCAGATCATTCAGGTAGGGTCGCCGGAGGAGATCTACGCGCACCCGGCCGACGAGTTCGTCGCCGAATTCTTTGGCGAGGTCAACAAATTCCCGGTCAGCCTGGTAGCCGGGCGGGGCTGGTACAGCGCCGGCCTCGACCGTCCGCTCCGCCTCGACCTGCCGGCCGAGCTGCAGGGCGCGACGGCCGCCACCGTGGTGGTGCGCCCGGAATACATGCAGTTCGCCGGTTCGGAGGACGAATTCGACAACGTCATCCGCGGCACGGTGTTCAACGAGTACTCGCTCGGCTCGCGCATGCAATACCAGATCCGCTGCGGCGACCGCAGCGTGCTGCTGGAAAATCCGCGCACCTTTACCCGCGACCGGGCCCGTGACGAGCAGGTGCTCATCGGCTGGAACGCGGCGAACGCCATCATTGCAGGAGCCTGACCATGGATGCTGTTTCGGGGCGCGGCCTATCCACCGGCGCCCGCTACGCCAGTCCGCTGGTGATCTTTCTGCTGCTGGGCTTTCTCGCCCCGCTGGTGACAGTGGTGGCCTTCGCCTTCGCCGAGCCGAAAAGCTTCGAGGTGTTCCGCACCTTCACCTTGGATAACTTCGCCGCCGTGCTGAATCCGTCCAACACGGTGTGGCGCTCGTTCGTCTGGTCGCTGGTGCTGGCCGCGCTCTGCGTGGCGATGCTAGCGGTCATCGCCTATCCCATCGCCTACGGGCTCAACCGGGTGTTTGGCCGCTTCGCCCCGCTGATCAGCGTGCTGTTCGTGTTCCCTCTGTTCGTCTCGGAGAACGTGCGGCTCTACGGCTGGGTGCAGTTCTTCATTAAGAACGGCGTGCTCGACGGCGTGCTTAAGGCGTTCGATCTGGGCCGCGCGCCCGATGTGCTCTACAGCCCGGGACTGACTTTGTTCGGCATGGTCTATGTGTACCTGCCCTTCATGCTGTTCCCCATCACCCTAGGGCTGGCCATGGTGCCGCGGGATCTGGTGGATGCGGCGAAGGATTTGGGCGCCGGCCGGCTGATGGTCTGGCGCGAGGTCGAGCTGCCGCTGGCGATGCCGGGCATCCTCATCGGTATGTTGCTGACCTTCGTGCTCGCCGTGGGCGCGGTGGCAGAGGCAAGGATTCTCGGCGGGCAGTCGGTGATCACTGTGGTTCACGACATCGAGGTGGCCTTCACCTACGCGCAGAACTGGCCGCTAGGCGCCGCGCTGGCGGTACTGCTGGTGCTGATTATCGGCAGTCTGACGCTCTTCGTGCTGACGCGCCTGGACCTTGATCGAGTGTTAGGGAAACGTTGAGATGAGAAATCAGGCACAAATCCGTTCCGACTTTCTGGTGTGCTGCTGGACGGGCTTCGTACTCGTGGCCATCTACTTGCCGATCATCTGCAGTGCGCTGGCCGGGCTGTCGATGAGTCGCTACTTCCTGTTCCCGGTACGGGAATACTCGCTGAGCTGGTGGCAGCGCACGGTCGATTCGTTTGAGGTGCAGATCCTCGTGCACAACTCGCTGAAGATCGCCCTGCTAGTGACGCTGATTTCGGTAGTGCTGGCCTTCTTCGGCGCGCTGGCCTTCGCCCGCTACGACTGGAAGGGCCGCAAGCTGTACCAGAAGCTGCTGCTGCTGCCGATCTTCTTTCCGCAGACTGTGCTGGGCCTGGCCCTGCTGCTGTGGATGAACGCGCTGGGCCTCAGTCCGAGCTGGAAGACCGCGGTGATCGCCCATCTAGTGTGGATCGTGCCGGTGGTGACCTTGGTCATCGCCATCCAGGTCTACAACTATGACCCGAGCCTGGAGGAGGCTGCCAGCGATCTGGGCGCCGGCAAGCTGTTCATATTCCGCGAAATCACCCTGCCGCTGCTGTGGCCGGGGATCTGGTCGGGGGCACTGTTCGCCTTCCTGCTGTCCTGGGGTAACTTCCCGCTGTCGCTGTACACCTCCGGGGCCGACTCGACCGTGCCCAAGTGGTTGTACTCGAAGATGGTCGCCGGTTATACCCCGATGGTGCCTGCGCTAGGCACTATGAGCACCCTGGCTGCGGCGGCGCTATTGCTGCTGGGCGGGGTAATCATCACGACGCTTCGCCGACGAAAGTAGAGATCGCCTTTGGCTTTATCGGCGCAAATGGGCTGCGGAAGCATTGGTGCAGTCTTGAACCTACCTCAAACTTGGCGCGCCGGCTTCACCGGGGCGCAGGCGCAGTATTCTGACTGATTCGGCACGTTTATCGGCGCATCATTGGCCGGTCTTGGCCGGTTAGCGACGGCCTGACTTCGACCGTCGCAATATATGGTCAGACTTCGGTCTGCTCCGCCATTTCCAGAGCGTCATCGACCTCAATCCCAAGATATCGAACGGTGCTCTCCAGCTTCGTATGGCCGAGCAGAAGTTGAACCGCCCGTAGGTTCTTCGTCCTGCGATAGATCAGCGATGCCTTCGTACGTCTCATTGTGTGAGTGCCATACATGGCTGGATCAAGGCCAATGGCTTTTACCCAGCCTTTGACGATACGAGCATATTGACGAGTGGATAGATGATCTGAGGTATGCAGCCTGCTCGGGAAAAGGCAGTCCTGGC
>NZ_KQ033950.1:0-21361 GCF_000970615.1 Pseudomonas sp. 10B238 | reverse complement strand
CCGCTGAAGCTTACTTTTTCAACAGAATCGGCCACAAGCGGACAGTCAGCCCAATAAATAAATCTGTCCCTGTTTCGCTTGAGCCCGAAGTGGCTCTCGAATCGGCGTTGGTTGGCAGATCGCCAGGGTATCGGCGCGCGACAGTTGTCCGTCTGAATACCCCGAGGCCGGTGTGTTCTACGTCACCTTTGTGCCCCAGTTCGTTCCGCCCGGTGCGGATGTGGCGGCGTACTCGTTCCTCTCAGGCCTTCACGTATTACTGACCCTGGGCGGGTTCGCCATCCTGATCGCCGCAACCATTCCGCTCGGCAGACTGCTGCGCCGGCGTGGACTGACTAGGGCGCTGGATCGGCTGACAGGGTGGCGTGCTGGTGGCGTTCGGAGTGAGGCTGATGGCTTCGAATACGGTACCGACGTTGCAGCCGGGCGCGTGAAATGAGGCCCCTGGCGTGACGCCAGGGGATGAGGCAGGACGACTAGGCGATCAGAAGCGGTAGTTCACCCCCAGTGTCAGGGTACGGCCCGGTGCTGGCTGGCGTCCCTCGGGACTGGTGTCGATGCCGCGGAAGTAGTACTGGCGGTCGAACAGGTTGCTGATGCCGGCCGAGGCGGTCAGCACGCTGTCGTCCTGCAGCTTGAACTCGCGCTCGATGGCGGTGTTCCAGATCCAGTAGGCGGGCAGCTCGCCTACTGAGGCGCTGGCATTCTCCTCGGCGCTGTTGGCGTCGTCGGTATAGGCGCTGCTGACGTAGAGGCCATCCAGGCTGTAGGTCCAGAACTCGGCGAAGCGGTAACGACCATCGACGGTGAACTGGTGCTTGGAGCTGTACGGCACCTCGTTGCCCTTGAAGTCGCCGGTGCGCAGCTCGGCATCGAGGTAGGCGTAGCCGGCGTGCAGGTCGAGGGTTGGCAGCGCGGCCGGCGTCCAGAACACCTCGGTCTCGATCCCCTGGTGGCGGGTGCTGCCGAGATTCTGGAAGCGGCTGTTGGCGAACACGATCTGGTCGTCGAAGTCGATGCGGTACAGGCCGAAGTCGATGCGCAGGTTGTCCTGTGGGGTGAAGCGCACGCCGGTCTCGTAGTTGCGCGAGATTTCCGCCTGCACCACGCCATCCCTGACGATCTGGAACACCTGAGGCACCCGCAGCGAGCGCTGCGCGTTGGCGTAGACGAACCAGTCGTCGCTGGCCTGGTAGCCGATGCTCAGACCGGGCAGCCACTCTTCGGCCACGGTCTTGCGCTCGATGCCGCTGACGCCGTCGGCGTACTCCATCTTGGCGTGCTCATAGCGCACGCCGGGGGTGAGGGTCAGGCGGTCGTCGAGCAGCTTGATTTCGTTGCTCACATAGGCGGCCTGGCCCTTGGTATCGAATACCCAGTCGCGCACCACGCTTGTGGCGCCGGTATTCAGGTTCAGACGGTCGACATCGAAGTCGACGTTTTCCTTGACCAGGCGGGCGCCAAGCAGCCAGGTCTGGCTGACGCCATCACCGTCGATGCCGAGGCTCAGGCGCGGCTCGCTGCCCCAGACACGGAAGTCGCGGGGAGCATCCTGCAGGGTGGTCGGCGTGGCATCCGGCGCGAAGGGCAGCCCGACAACAAAGTTGCGATAGCTGTGCTGGGCGAAGTTGGTCCAGCTGAATTCCACGTCGTCGAACGGGCCCATGGCGCCGAGGTATTGAGTATAGGTGCCCCAGACGCGGTCGCTGTCGCCTTCGAAACGATCGAGCTTGCGGGTCGACTGCCGCGGGTCGTCCTTGTAGTCGGCCACGCTGAGGGCGCCGGCCAGGTCCATGTCGGCGATGTAGCGCTGCACGCCGAAACTCAGGCTGCGGCTGTCATCGATATCCCACTGGCCGCGCAGGCGGTAGTTCTGCACATCGGTCTCAGAATGCTCGCGACCGTACTCGCCACTGATGGTGTTGACGTCCAGCTGCAGGCCGAAGTTGTCGGTCAGGCGCCCACCGGTGCCCAGGTAGCTGTCGTACAGCTGGCGCCCGCCGGGCGCGAAGGTGACACGCTCCTGCAGGGTGGTTTCCCACTTATCCGGAATTGGCCGGCTGATGAAGTTGATCACGCCGCCGACGTTGTTCGGTCCGTACTGCACGGACGCGCCGCCACGCACGATGTCGATGCGATCGACCGTCGCCAGGGTCTGCGGAAACAGCGACAGGCTGGTCTGGCCATAGGGCGCCAGGGCCAGCGGGATGCCATCGGCGAGCGCTTGGACGCGGCCGCTGCGACTTTCCGAAAGCCCGCGCACGGACAGTTGCGGCAGTACCCCGGCACCGGTCTCGTCGAGGATCTTCACCCCTGGGACCCGCGCCAGCGCGTCATCCAGGCCACGCACGCTGGCCTTCTTCAGTTCGTGAGCCTGGACCACGCTGCGGCTGCCGGCATAGGTGCGTACCTCTTCGTCACTGGCA
The DNA here is from genome assembly GCF_000970615.1 of Pseudomonas sp. 10B238. Classification (NCBI taxonomy): domain Bacteria; kingdom Pseudomonadati; phylum Pseudomonadota; class Gammaproteobacteria; order Pseudomonadales; family Pseudomonadaceae; genus Pseudomonas; species Pseudomonas sp. 10B238. Next base: position 18,935 of record NZ_KQ033950.1, on the reverse strand, counting down.
CTACCAAGCACATCCCCCTGGATGACGAGCGGGGCAAGGGATACCGGGCCGTCCTGCTTCTGCTGACGGTTGTCCTCGGTCTCGTTGGCCTGCGCGGCCTGGGCAATGGCGATGGCCAGCAGACTGGCAGTGACGCCGATACGGCGGGTCGTCCTGATCATGCGGAGGTGAGCTCCTGATTGAGAGCCTCAGGCGCAGCAGGGCAGCAGCGACGGAGCGCTGCCCGTCACCTTTGGCTGAGTTGTGGGCAGAGAAGTGCCGCTCTGTCTAAGTATTTCTGATAATTAAATGCGCTAGCGGCTGAGAATTATTATCGTTATTTAAAGTGTATGTAAAGGGGGTTGTAAGCCGGAAACCCAGAAATTTCCGTCAGCCGATCAACATGGCTTGTCTCGCGCTTGGTCGATGAGTTCCTGCATCGCCCGCATGACTTCTTCGTGGGTGTACGACTTGGCGTTGGGGTCGTCGGCCTCTCGGAGAGCTTCCTCGACCTCGCGGGTCATCCGCGCATATTCTTCCGGCCACAGCGCTTGCTCCATGCGCAGCGACGCCTGCCCAAGCAGGTGCAGCAGGCCGAACAGCCGCATGTCATTGGTGGCGACGACGTGCTCTCGAATCCGCTCCTGGATCACCTCGCAGGCCCGATGCGCCTCTGGCGTCGCCGTGCCCTCGTAGCCGGCTGGGAGTTCTGCTTCTTCAGCGATTCGCGCCCAAGCGATAGCCAGCGCCTCGATGGTGGACAGGTTCATTTGCTCATCCACTTGCGCAGCAGACGCTTTTTCAGGGAGGCGCGCTCTTGCGGATTGCGTCCCTTGTGGTTGGCAATGCGATCCGCCGTGGCGGCCTGGCGCTTGATGGGCCAGTAGGAGCGGCCATCCTTACCCATCGACCAGACGTTGCTGACCTGGTTTTCCAGTAGAGGCAGATGGGCGCATAGAGCTTCCGGCGACGCGCTGGCCAGCGCGGTGCGCTCGTGAGTTCGCCAGCAGCCGCAGCAGTTCATCGCCGCGAAAGCCACGCCAGAATCCGAGCAGCACCAGCGCTCGGTCCCGTTGGTGGCGAAGCGCTGCCGCTCCATCGCCCCGGGCATGCGCCGCAGCGATCGCTGCAGCCAACCAGTCATCGAGCTCGACCAGCCGCCGAATCTGGAGCGGCGCGGCTTGCTTGACCTGGCGGGTATCCGGATTTTTTGGTTGATTGGCTCATATCATGATGACGGAACCAACCATCAGCTCAGCGGATTACCTGGTTGATGACGACTCTTCTTCACGGCCCCTGCAAGTTTGCAGCAACGCCCAGGTTCGCATGCCGAGATACGCAGTGAGGCTTCGCGATCAACACACCATGCATTCACAATGTCACTGCAAGGTCCGGCATGTCTCTGCTCAGTCCTTACGGCCTGAGCTAGCCCTATACAGCTGTTGTTTGCTCTCCTCGCTGATCCCCGTCAGGATGCCGCAGGCATTGATCTCCCGACCCTCGTTGCAACTCGCCCTCAGTGAAACGAGTTGTTGCTCAAGCGCTTGCAGAGCAGTTATCTGCGACCGCACATGAGAGATGTGGTCATCGAGCATGGCGTTGACGGCGGTACAGGGCTGGCGAGGGTCGTCCTGATAGCTCTGTAGCTCGCGAATCTCTGTCAGTGACAGGTCCAGAATTCGGCAGCGGCGGATAAAGGCAAGCCACTCGCCATGCTTCTCGGTATAGACACGGTAACCATTCTCCTGCCGTTCTGGCGGCGGCAACAGGCCCTGCTGCTCATAGAAGCGGATCGTCTGCGTGTCGATACCCGCTATCTGGGCTAACTGACCAATGCGCATCAGGCTTACTCCTCAACGGATCATCTGTCCCATTGACCTTATAGTAGCTATATAGTTTTTAATACTAGCAATCTATGTTGGTTAACTGGAGCCGTATCGTGAGTAAAGCCTGTGGTGGCCCATGTAGCTGCGATGCAACGCCTGCAGCGGATACCGATATGCCGGTCTCCTCCGAAGCGTCAGGGGAATGGGTCAGCGTGTATGCTGTGCCGAAGATGGATTGTCCCTCAGAAGAACGGATGATCCGCTTGGCGCTGAACGGCTTTGATGAGATTCGAACGCTGTCCTTCGACTTGTCGAACCGCCGATTGGAGGTCGTGCATGACGGCGAGGCTGAGCCCATTACCGCGAAACTGGCGACCTTGGGGCTAGGCGCCTCTCTTCAGGAAACCGTCATTGCCGACCCAGAGACGATCAAGGCCGCTGAGAGCTCGGCAGTCTCTGCTACGCAGGAGTCAGGCACTCTGCGCGTGTTGCTCGGTATCAATGCGATCATGTTCGTGGTGGAAATGACTGCTGGCCTGATCGCCCAGTCTACCGGCCTGATCGCTGATTCCCTGGATATGTTTGCCGATGCAGCCGTCTATGGCCTGGCTCTCTATGCCGTAGGGCGCAGTGCGAAAATGCAGGTACGTGCCGCGCATCTGGCAGGGGTACTGCAACTGATTTTGGCTATCGGCGTACTCGTCGAGGTGGTGCGACGCTTTGTTTTCGGTAGTGAGCCTGAATCGCTGATGATGATGGCGATCGCCTTCGTCGCGTTGATCGCCAATACCGGTTGCCTGCTGTTGATATCCAAGCACCGCGAAGGCGGCGCGCATATGAAGGCAAGCTGGATATTCTCGGCCAATGATGTGGTGATCAACATGGGCGTCATCGCCGCCGGTGCCTTGGTCGCCTGGACGGGGTCCAGCTACCCTGACCTGATTATCGGTACCATCGTGGGCCTGATCGTCCTCAACGGCGCTCGGCGCATCCTGGCGCTCAAGGGGTGAGGCTGCACGGTACGCAGCTATCGATGCCTGGGACACTTGATCGAAGTGGCTGTACAAGCGCGCTAGGCCTGAACGACAGCATATAGCGCGAAGGCTCGGAGCCAGCAAGGTAGCGTATCTAGGAATCAACCAAGGAAGGAAGATGATGGATAGTATCTGGCTGGTACTCGGCCTGGCGCTGTTGCCCGCCTTAGGCAATTTTAGTGGTGGGCTCGCTGCGGAGGCCTCCCGAACTACCGGGCGCCGTCTCAATTACGCCCTTCACGGCGCTGCCGGCCTCGTCATTGCGGTGGTGGCGGTTGAAATCATGCCGCGCGTGCTAGAGAACCTCTCAGCCTGGGTAATCGCCCTCGCTTTCGCGCTGGGCGGCATTGCTTACGTAGGTATCGAGAAGCTCGTTGAGAGTCTCCAGAAGCGACAAGGCCAGCAGGGAGAAGGCGGTCAGACGAGTGTCTGGATGATCTATATCGCCGTATCCATCGACCTGTTCAGCGATGGCCTCCTGATCGGGGCGGGGTCGGCGGTCTCACCGTCGGTCGCGATAATCCTGGCGGCGGGTCAGGTTCTCGCCGATGTTCCTGAGGGCTTTGCGACGATCGCCACCATGAAAGATAAAGGAATCCCTCGTAGCAAGCGGATACTGCTCTCTGCTTCCTTCGCGATTCCTGTGCTCTCGGCAGCCGTCTTTGCTTACTTCGTACTCAGGAACCAGCCGGAGGCATTTAAGCTAGCGGCACTGACGTTCACGGCAGGCCTTCTCACGGTCGCTGCCATCGAAGATATGGTCTCCGAGGCTCACGAGAGCGGTGACGATACGCACATCTCACCGCTGGCTTTCATAGGCGGCTTCGTCCTGTTCGTTCTGGTATCAGCGGGCTTGGAAGGGGTGGTATCGCAAAGCTAACGTACTGCTCCCCAACACAGCCACTGTCGTGCTGGCCGAATACGAAGCAGCTCCCAGCTTACGGCGCACCTAGTCGAGTCCAGAAACATTCACTTTGCCACCCTGGCCAGCCGGCCGAATGAATTGACGCAGCTTGATTAAGCGGAGCAAGAAAGCATGAGCCACAGGGTTGATCCTGGATTCGGAGGCGAGAGAGCATTGGGTGATAAGTGCGCGCTACCCTCTAGCCTATACACGGGCGTGCGCTATAAGCCGCTTCTGACAGGGGGGATGGCTCTACTTGCTGGAGGCGCCATGCCGCTTGCCTTTGCCCCTGTGGGCTGGGCATGGCTTGCGGTGATCGCTCTGGCAACATTTTTTGTCCTGACCGCGCAGTCTTCAAGGCGTCAGGCGCTGTGGTCGGCCTACCTCTTTGGCCTTGGCTACTTCGGCGTGGGTGTCTCCTGGGTCTTTATCAGCATTAGCCAGTACGGCAATGGCCCCGTGGTGGCGGTGTTAGTCACGGCGGCCTTTGTCTCGCTGCTCGCCCTCTTTCCATGGGGCGTCGCGTACCTCGTGCGCTGCCTGCGCCCTGAGATGGATGCAATGGCACTCTGGCTAGGGCTACCTGCGGCATGGGTGCTGAGTGAATGGATGCGCACCTGGTTCTTGACCGGCTTTCCCTGGCTCTTCATTGGCTACAGCCAGACCGACACCACACTTGCCACTATCGCTCCCGTCTTTGGCGTGCTTGGCGTGAGTTTACTGGTGGCACTTCTCGCTGGCGGGCTTGCCTGGGTTGTCCAGGGGCCAAGCCTGCGCCGTGCTGCGGTAGTCGGTGCCGTGTTAGTCGCTACCCTCGCCGGCTTGCAACTGCTGGATCGTGAATGGACGCAGCCAGCCGCTGACCCGATCGATGTCGTCCTCTTGCAAGGAAACATCGCGCAAGACAAGAAATGGGACCCGGGATACCGGGACATCACACTTGAGCGCTATCAGGCGCTTACCGCGCAGCATCTCGGAGCCGATATCGTGATCTGGCCAGAAGCGGCAATCCCGATGTGGCATGACCAGGCCAAAGCATATCTTGCTGAGCTTGAGGCGTTAGCCGATCAGGCAGGCACATCGTTAATGATTGGCGTCCCGGTACGCGAGGCGGAGGGCCGTACCTACAACGCCGTGGTAAGCCTCTCCGATCCCTCAGGCTTCTACTACAAACGCCACCTGGTGCCCTTCGGTGAATATGTTCCGCTCCGGAACTTCTTGGGTTCGGCCCTCGACGTGCTCGGGGCGCCTATGTCCGATTTCACACCAGGACGGGAAGCGCACGTCCTTAACGCAGCGGGTGTGCCCGTCGGAGCACTCATCTGCTACGAGGCGGTCTTTGGTGCTGAAGTCACGGAACTTCTGCCCGAAGCGCAGTTACTGGTGAATGTCAGCAACGATGCTTGGTTCGGCAGCTCAATCGGCCCTCTCCAGCACTTCCAGATGGTCCGCATGCGTGCCATCGAAACCGGACGTGACCTACTGCGAGCCACGAACACGGGCATCACAGCAACTGTCAGCTATGAGGGAAAGGTCCTTACACGCGCTCCTCAATTCCGCGTAGCCACCCTCAGCGCCGAAGTGACCCCCCGAACTGGCGCGACCCCTTATGTGCGCTGGCGGGATTGGCCTATCCTTGGCGTGATCGCACTCGGACTCGGTTTGCTCCTGCTTCGTCGAATTCGGCAGTATCATCGGTTGGATACATAACGCTTGCCATTCTCACAGCGAGCAGACTCTGTATCGGGTGAGAAGGAAGGGATTTGTCTACATATGGCATTGGCTCGCAGGAAAAAGCTCCAAAGCCGGGCTGGAGAAACATGAGCTGGCTGCCGGCATCCTGGCTGTGATCAACGGCCACCTGGGTGACCACGGCCTGTCGCTGCGCCAAGGCACTATCGTCGATGCCACACTGATCAACGCGCCGAGTTCAACCAAGAACAAGGACGGCAAGCGCGACCCGGAGATGCACCAGACCAAGAAAGGCCAGCAATACTACTTCGGCATGAAGGCGCACATCGGCGTGGATGACGAATCGGGCTTGGTGCACAGCGTGGTGGGCACGGCGGCCAACGTGGCGGATGTCACCCAGGTCGATAAGCTGCTGCACGGCGACGAGAATGTGGTTTGCGCCGACGCTGGTTACACCGGCGTTGAGAAGCGTCCCGAGCATGAGGGGCGTCAGGTGATCTGGCAGGTTGCGGCACGCCGCATCACCTACAAGAAGCTCGATAAGCGCAGCGCGCTATACAAAGCCAAGCGCAAGATCGAGAAGGCCAAAGCCCCAAGTACGCGCCAAGGTCGAGCACCCGTTCCGCGTGATCAAGCGGCAGTTTGGCTATACCAAGGTGCGGTTCCGCGGGCTGGTGAAGAACACCGCTCAGTTGGTCACGCTGTTCGCGCTGTCGAATCTGTGGAAGGCGCGCCGACGGTTACTGACCAACGCGGGAGAGGTGCGCCTGTAATGCGGGGAATGGCCGCCGCGAGGTGCTCGCGGCGGCTAAAAACACAGAAATGAGCGGTGATCTGATCATTTTTGGTCGATTTTCCGCTTTCAAAATCGGCGGAAGCTGAAGTCAGCCAGAAATACATGGCTACTTCAGACCATCCCTAGGGGATTGTTTATAGGCCATTACTTATTCTTGAGAGGACCAGTAGGCTCGGTGCGTGCAGCTGCTCATTGAGCGATTGTGGGCCTCAGCGTGAACAGACTTATATTTAGTTGTTGGCTAGTCGTATGAAAATGGTAAGCCGCTAGGTTTTTAGCATACCCAGAGTGGCACTAACCAAGCATCTGCCTCGCCTGTGTAAAATTCTTTAAGGAGACACTGCATAAATAGCCAGCCGCCCCCACCCTTGGCACACTGAGCCCCCTCAACCAGCCCCCTCCATGAGCTTTGTTACGCGCGTGCAGAAGACCTTCTCCGAACTCGAATATACCGGCAAGAAAAAGCAGACTCGCCGAGATCGCTTCCTGGCTGACCTTGAACAGCTGGTGCCCTGGGCACAAGTGGAGGCGCAAGTGGCGCCGTTCTATAGCGACACCACAGGCAAGCGTGGACGCCCTGCGATTGGGTTGTCGCGCATGCTGCGCATGTATGTCGTGCAGCAGTGTTTCGGTCTCTCCGATGAAGGTACCGAAGATGCCGTCTACGACAGCCAGGCCATTCGTGGTTTCATCGGCATCGACCTGGGCCGTGAGTCGGCACCGGATGCCACTACCTTGTTGCGATTTCGCCGCTTGCTGGAAACCCATCAGCTAACGCGGGTGCTGTTTGAAACGATTAACCAGCATCTGGCCAGCCGGGGTCTGCTGCTCAAGGAAGGCACTATCGTCGACGCTACCCTGATCGCCGCGCCGCCCTCGGTCAAGAACCGAGAAGGTAAGCGTGATCCTGAGATGCATCAGGCCAAGAAAGGCAATCAATGGCACTTCGGGATGAAGGCCCACGTTGGTGTCGACGCCACATCGGGACTCGTGCACAGCGTGGTAGGGACTGCCGCCAACGTGGCGGATGTCACCCAGGTCGATCAGTTGCTGCACGGCGCCGAAACCTATGTTTCGGGTGACGCTGGATACACTGGTGCGGCCAAGCGACCGGAGCATGCTGAACGGGACGTTGTCTGGTCGATTGCAGCACGGCCAAGCAGTTACAAACATCACGGCAAAGACAGCGTGCTGTACCGAGTCAAGCGCAAAGTCGAATACGCCAAGGCGCAGCTGCGTGCCAAGGTCGAGCATCCCTTCCAGGTGATCAAGGTGCGCTTCAATCATCGTAAGGTTCGCTACCGTGGACTGGAAAAGAATACGGCGCAGTTGTTCAGTCTGTTTGGGTTGGCCAATCTGGTACTGGCCAAGCGGTATTTGCAACGGACGGCGGGATAAGTCCGTCCGAAAGGCGGGGCTGGCCCGCTAATCAGCAAAATCAGGGTAGAAATCGGCCCAAGAAACGCAGAATAAGGCCGGTAGGTTGAAAAAACCGGGTTGAAAAAGGGGGACGGTGAGAATTGGCTAATTGTTCAGCGTCTCCTTAATGTCATCTCAGCTCTTCGCGATGCCTGAAGCCGATGCGATAATCGTTACCGATAGCTGACGTTTGCCAATAACTCAAAGGACGGGGTCTATATGGAGAAGAGATATGAGCACTCAAAAAATCTGCTGTTTAAGTATGCAAGCAGCCAATGGCGGGGTCAGACCGGACGTTCCGGCCAGGAAGGGTGGGAAGGGGCTGGGAATAGCTGAGTGATGGATCAAATTCCCTCTTTACTCATCGCCGGCCAGCTCTTAATGGCGATAGTGGCAGGTTTGCTGCTCAACCTGACGCCCTGCGTTTTGCCTGCAATTCCCATTAAGGTCCGGACCATCTTACGAGAGGCGGGCAGCCAACGATCGCACCGCGTGCTGGCGGCATTGGCGTTCACCGCAGGAACGCTCGCGTTTTTCCTGACGTTGGGCGGACTGACCGCACTTCTGCAGTGGAGCTGGGGCACTTTGTTTCAGTCTGCGGTGTTCGTTGGTGTCCTTGTTGCCTTGATGGTCGGGTTTGCGGTGGTCACCTGGCTGGATTTGCCCATCCCGATCCCGGCGTTCGCCGCCTCGGTCCATGGCCGGCGCTACTTTGAAGCATTCGTATCTGGGTTATTGAGTGCGGTTTTGGCCGCACCCTGCGCCGGTCCTTTCCTTGGTGGAGTCCTAGCCTTTGCCGTTACCCAGCCGACGCCGGTAAGTATGGGGATATTCGGCAGTATCGGGCTGGGGTTGTCGCTGCCCTACGCAGCATTGATGCTCAAACCCGATTGGCTGAGCCGGTTGCCCAAGGCGGGGCCCTGGACCCTGGTCATTAGAGAAGTGCTCGCGTTGGTCTTGCTGGCCGCAGCCGTCTTTTTCAGCGCGAGCCTGGTGCCCAAAGCGGTTTATACCTGGCTATGGTGGTCTTGGCTGGCCCTGGTGCTGGCCTGGGGTGCCCGCCGTTTCGTCCAGGGTAATGGTACCGTGCGTGTGATCACCACAACGGCGGCAGGCCTTGCCCTTGCGATGACTGTGGAATTCGCATCCCCGCTGGGCAACAGCGAAGACGAACTCGTCTGGCAACCCTACTCCGCAAAACTACTGACGGAGACAAAAGCCCAGGGCACACCCTATTTGCTGGAGTTCACCGCCGACTGGTGCATCAACTGCAAGATACTTGAGCGCACGGTCTACCAGGAGGCCGCTGTGGCCGAAGCCGTGCGGCGCACCAAGATGGTGCCCATACAAGTTGACGTGACAGCGAGCAACCCAGAAAAAGATGCGCTATTAACTGCGACCGGCGGGCAGGCCTTACCCTTCGCAGTGGTTGTTGACCGTGACGACACCGTTATCGCCCGTTTCACGGGGCTTTTTGACACCGACAGCTTGGTCGAAGCTATCAATCGCACCGGAAACCCACAACCTTAGATACTGGAGACCCAATCATGGTGATTCGACAAAAAGGATTGCTAGCTGGAGTAGTGGTTTTTGCGATCGCGATCGCTGCGTTCATGTTGATCGACACCAACGGAAACAACCTCGACGCTGCCCAGACTGAACGTGCCGGTCTTGAAGTCCCGGTGCCGACCCGAGCAGGGTTGGCAAATTCCGCTGATAAGGTCCGCCTCACTGTTGCGGGAGGCGCCGCAGCAATGGCGGGAAAGACGGGTGATTTCGTTTTAACACTGAACATTCAACCGGGCTGGCATGTGAATGCAAATCCGGCCTCCATGGAATTCCTGATTCCCACCGTCGTCAGCTCTTCAGTCAACGGCCAGGCGCTTATAATCCCGACGCAGTACCCGCGCGGCCGGGTCAGTGACATTGTGCTGAGTGACACCGCCCTAGAGGTGTATGACGACGGTGCAAGTATTCGGCTGCGGCCCGACGAAAAACAGACCGCCGTGCTGGAAAAGGTAGGCAGGCTCGAAATGATTGTACGGGTGCAGGCCTGCAGTGACGAGGGCATTTGTCTGGCACCGACTGACCTGCCCGTTGCGCTGAATCTGGACGATACCAAGCGACAATAAGTCAGAACGGCCCTCGGAAATGACTCAATTGGGGAATGACTGTGAACAGCTTATTCTGAGTATTCCCCGATTGCCGTGGTTGCGCTGGGCAGCTCAACGCCATGCCCCACCGTTCATATCTTGAGATGGGCGAGACTCGCTTCGTTAAACACCAAACTTACATTGTGATTCGCGCATTCCGCATGACGAAGTGGCTTCGGGGCAGTGCCGGCAATCGGTCCCAGGTGATTGATAGATCCTGTTCGGGAACCTCATATTGGAGCGAGCGAGCCAGGAAGCGAACAGCAACGCTCATCAATGCGACGGCGACGCCTTCACCTGGACAGCGATGGTTAACATGCGGGTCGCCTGGTCCTTGTGGGATGAAGCAGTATGGCGACGGAGAGTTGGATCGAAAGCGCTCAGGCTTGAAACGATCTGCCTCCTCCCAGAGCTGGGAATCGTGATTGGTTCCGTATAAGTCCAGCAGGACTAAGGTGCCCCTGCCAAAGGCAAATCCTTCCCATAGAAAATCTTCTTTCACGCGAGCGCTGATCGCTGGGAAGAAGGGGTAGAAACGCCGCACTTCCTGCACAAAGCAACCTATATCTCTTTCATCTCCCGACTGCAGGTTTCTCAGACAGAACGGGTGCTTGTGCAGCGCTAGCGCTGCAAAGGTTATGAATACAGAGACGGCTACCGTCGGCCGCAGCAGATTTAGTAGTTCCACTGATGCGGTATGTAGATCCAACGGCTGTCCGTGCTGGTCCTTGTAATGGGCGATGCGTTCGAGAGGCGATTGCTCGGGTGTAGGGGGAGCGGCGCGAGTGGACTCGACGAGCTCTGCCGCCCATTGCTCCAATCGGCGACGTGCCTTCCGTGCCTGCCAGTGCTGCAGACCGATCGCGCCGGCGTGCTCATAGAGAGCTGCAAGATCTTGAGTCCATTGTTGAACATCTCTTTCAGCGATTGGAGCACCGGCCCAGTCGCATACGGTGCGGCATAGAATTTCGCGAGCAATCTCGTAGAGGACGATTGACTCACCGGGACGCCAAGTTCGCGCATACTCCCTCCAACGAACCTCGCTCAACTCTGCTAGTTCCTGCACGTTCGCGGGTGTGAGCACTCCCATGAAGAGGGCCTTTCGGTGACGATGCGCATCACCGTCCAAACCTTGGACACCGTCTTGTCCGAATAAGGTTTTTTGCAGTCGCTTGGGCGCAGCGTTCTGGCGAACGAATCGGTCAGGGTCGCAAATCAAGCGAGCAGCTTCGGCACCTGTTAGGCACAGAGTTTTCTGTAATATCAAGCGAGTTTGAAACACAGGCGATTGATGAAACTTACTGCGCGTGGAGATAAATCGGTAGGGATCTCGCAAAAAGGCCCAAGTACTGTCCAATCCGGTGTCACGCGGTATGTTTGGCATTGCTGACTCCACCCGTTCTAGCTACGTGTTGCGGATTTCATCCTGCTCTGAAGAATTGTGACCGGCCGGGTAAGCAGATGTTGGATGAACAGGATCAATAAATTGCCCGAAATAATTTCTGGGGTAGTCCTTTTCATGCAATCCAACCTCAGCCTCGCCCAGCTTCCCGGCGCTGTCGTAGAAGGTTCCAAACATCTGATCCCACACAGTTGAAAACTCACCGAAGTTGACCTGAGCGTCTTCGAAGTCGCGCTTATGGTGCCAACGATGGACCTCAGCAACCCCTAGCACATGCCGCAGCCAACCCACGCTGTAGTCCAGGTTCGAATGCTGAAAGGCCAGATGGACGGTTAGGATCCCAAACCACGTTGCGACTACGGCAGACGGAGCTCCAGATATGAGCAAAACCACCAGCCCCGGCCCGGCCATCAACGCCGCATGCAGAGGATGTCGACGTTCTCCGTTCATCCAGTAGAGCCGCTCAGCGCTGTGATGGATCATGTGAAAGCGCCACAGCCAATGCACCCGGTGGCTGATGCGGTGCATCACATACAGGCTCAAGTCGAGCACGGCGGCGACTAGTAGCAATTGCAGCCACAATGGGCTCTCGATCGGAAAGAGCCGAACCGAAGCCGGTACCGCATCGCCTAACTTAGCCAGAAATTCTGCAGTAAATTGAATGACAGACAGGTTCACCAGCATGTGCAGCAGATCCGTCAGGGTGTCCTGATGATCTTCCAGCCAGGCTCGCCGAAAAGGCTGGATGCGCTCCAAGCCAGCAATGAGTAGCAGCCCCGCCGCGGCGACTATGGGTGTGGTGGGCCAATACGGTATACCTGCATACAGCGCCCAAATCATGAAGGAGGCACAGCCGCCAAACACAAGTGGATAGCTCAGCCACCGTATGGCGAATCGCAAGGGAATAGACATCGCTCAGCTCCTGAGTAGGGAGCCATGACTGTATGTGGGAAGGTCCGCTTTCGGCTTGAACGAAAGAGCTACGACCCCTGAAGATCGACTTCAGCCAGGGCGGAGGAAGGATCGATGCCCAGCAGTGCCCGGAATGTCCGGGAGAAATGTGCCGAGTCAGAAAAGCCCGCCTCATGGGCCGCTTCAGTGAGTAGACCCCCTTTGGCTAGGTGCTGTAGGGCTTGTGTGAGACGTAACCATTTCGCATAGCTGCGCAGCGGCAAGCCTGTCTGTTCCACGAACCAATGGGAAAACCGTGTAGGGGATAAATGCACCAACGCGGCCATTTCTTCGCGCCTCATTTGGCCTCTATGCAGCGCTTCAATCACCTTTGTCAAGCGAGGATCTGGAATCGGTGGATCGGGTAGCCGCAGTGCCTGGCGCACCCCCGTCCTAACCTGGAGAGCGGTATGTCCTGTCTCGCGCAGCATATCGATAATCGCTACTACGTCCGCCGGGGCGATCACGACTACCCTTGCTTCTTCGGTACCCCGCATAGTTGGGGCTTCATCGGATAGTGCATCCAGATAGATCGACAGCACTCGACCAGCACTGATCCGGTGTTTCAGGCCCGCGGCGATGAAGATGGCAGCCCCTGTTTGAATGCCCAACGGGGTTTCAACCGATACAGGTGAATCGAGGCCCACTGAAATCTGATGCGCCTGATGGTGGTGCCACTCCTGGTGGCCGGCACGGCCATGAAAGATGCCGATGCCGGGCCCTATCCAGGCCTGGCCTGCCCAGCGTACGGTATCCGTTGAGAGCGAGCCTTTCATTCGTTGACTCGGCCGGCTTCCGCATTTGGGCTTAGCAAACTGCTCAGGATCAACATGGCGGCGCCACCGACGATAGCAATATCCGCCAGGTTAAACGCAGGCCAATGCCAGGACAGCCAGTAAAAATCCAGGTAGTCGATTACATGGCCTCGAAATGCGCGATCAATCAGATTCCCAACTGCCCCGCCCAAGATAAGGCTATAGCCTAGGGCTTCGCTTTTGGCTCTGCGTTTACGCAATATCAGAGCCAGCACGATCGAAACGACCAAAGCTATGACAATGAAGAAGTAACGCTGCCAACCACCCGCGTCAGCCAGGAAGCTGAACGCTGCACCGGTATTCCAGAAGTGAACCAGGTTGAAGAACGGGGTGAGAGGAATCACGGTGCCGACCGGGAGCGAACCCGTAATTGCGCTTTTCAACGCTAGGTCGGCCGAGGCAATGGCTAGCGATAGCATCCACCAGAACCCAGGAGCAACAAGAGGTGATCTAGGAGACGACCTCATTGCATTTCTCCTTGAAGAAGTCGCTGCAGCTCCGGTGAAATAGGCATCGGCGCAAAAGCACTGACCCTGGCGCGCCCGCTGTTTCCGAGCGGCACCCAGATCTTCGAGAACAGCAGGGCCGCCATGATTCGCGGTACTTGGCTGAGCACCTTTCGTAAGTCGCGCAACTGCCAGCCGGCCCTCAGCATCAGCCAATGGCTCTGAGCATGAAGAATAGGCATTCGCTGGCTCAATATGTGGGCTCGCTCCAGCCAGGAGAAAGCCTCGGTTGGCGCCTCTTCATTAAGTGCTTTCCTAGCCTGGAAGAAGGCCTCATCAATGGCAATGCTGAGAGCGGTATTCATCTGGATCTCACTTACGCAGTAGATGCCCGAGTGAACACCCTATAGCTGCTATAGGGTCAAGCGCTATGGGCGATTCAAGACGACGCAAAAATGACTTTATGCCGGATTACGAAAGAGGTTTGTGGGGTTTGGGGAGCAATGGAACCAAAAACCAACGTAAGCCCTACCACCTGCGCTCGGTGCCTTCTTCCCAGGCATCCGCCTCGATGAAGCAGTTGCGCATGTCGGCTTCCTGGCTGATCTCGGTCAGCAGGTCGTGCACGGTCTTGTCCAGCTCGTCGTCGCTTCGATACGAAATGGCCAACTCGTAGTGGCCCGACTCCAGCCGTTTCATGCCGTAGGGTTCCAGGCAGTAGCGCTCGATGTTCTCCTTGGCCCGTTTGTCACTTTCAGAAGGCGACAGCACGAAATATCAAAAGTCGACCGCACGGTCTTTTCTGACGTTGGAGTCGCCTCAGAAAACGGAAAATAAAGCACGCTAAGGCGTAGTTCCCTCGGGCTACACCGCGTCCGCACTGCGCGGTTCTTTCTTCCCTTGCAGTGACGCAATCAGCGGGCAGGAAACGTTCCCCTTCCGCGCATGGCAGGCGCACACCAAATCAGACAGCACGGCCTCCATGCGCGCCAGGTCAGCCATCCTCTCGCGCACGTCCTTGAGCTTGTGCTCGGCCAGGCTGCTGGCTTCCTCGCAATGGGTGCCATCCTCCAGCCGCAGCAGCTCGGCGATCTCATCCAGGCTGAAGCCCAACCGCTGGGCTGATTTCACGAAGCGCACCCGCGTTACATCCGTCTCGCCATAGCGGCGAATGCTGCCGTAAGGCTTGTCCGGTTCCGGGAGCAAGCCCTTGCGCTGATAGAACCGGATGGTCTCCACATTGACCCCGGCCGTCCTGGCGAAAACGCCAATGGTCAGGTTCTCCAAATTGTTTTCCATATCGCTTGACTCCGTACATAACTACGGAAGTAAGCTTAAGCTATCCAATTCAGATTCGAAAGGACAAACGTATGTCTGAACCTCAAAACGGGCGCGGCGCGCTCTTCACTGGCGGGCTGGCCGCCATCCTCGCCTCGGCTTGCTGCCTCGGGCCGCTGGTTCTGATCGCCTTGGGGTTCAGCGGCGCTTGGATCGGCAACTTGACGGTGTTGGAACCCTATCGCCCCATCTTTATCGGCGTGGCGCTGGTGGCGTTGTTCTTCGCCTGGCGGCGCATCTACCGGCCGTCAGCCGCCTGCAAACCGGGTGAGGTTTGCGCGATTCCCCAAGTGCGAGCTACTTACAAGCTCATTTTCTGGGGCGTGGCCGTGCTGGTTTTGGTCGCGCTCGGATTTCCCTACGTCGTGCCATTTTTCTATTGATCACAGGAGTTCACCATGAAAAAGCTGCTTTCCGCCCTTGCCCTCGCTGCCGTTGTTGCCCCCGTGTGGGCCGCCACCCAGACCGTTACGCTGTCCGTACCGGGCATGACCTGCTCGGCCTGTCCGATCACTGTCAAGAAGGCGATTTCCAAGGTCGATGGCGTCAGTAAAGTTGACGTGACCTTCGAGACGCGCGAAGCGGTGGTCACCTTCGATGATGCCAAGACCAGCGTGCAGAAACTGACCAAGGCTACCGAGGATGCGGGCTACCCATCATCAGTCAAGAACTGATCATGAAAGACCCGAAGACACTGCTGCGGGTCAGCATCATTGGCACAACCCTCGTGGCGCTGTGTTGCTTCACCCCTGTTCTGGTCATTTTGCTCGGTGTGGTCAGCTTGTCCGCGCTGACCGGCTATCTGGACTATGTGCTGCTGCCTGCGCTGGCGATTTTCATCGGCTTGACCATCTACGCCATCCAACGAAAACGCCAAGCCGATGCCTGCTGCACCCCGAAATTCAATGGAGTAAAAAAATGACCGAAATCACCGTGAATGGCATGACCTGCACATCCTGCGCCACCCATGTCAAAGATGCTTTGGAAAAGATTCCCGGCGTGAATGCCGCTGTGGTGTCCTATCCAGAAAGCCGCGCGCAAGTCATGGCAGACACCGCCGTGAGCCACAACCAACTGCTGGCCGCCATCGCCGCATTGGGTTATCAAGGCTCGATCCGGGTTGGTGATTTCAAAGATGAACCAAAAATCCGTGATGCACTTGAGGGCGCCGGTTTGCATATCGCCATCATTGGCAGCGGCGGGGCCGCGATGGCGGCGGCGCTGAAGGCCGTCGAGCAAGGCGCGACGGTCACGCTGATCGAACGCGGCACCATCGGCGGCACCTGCGTCAATATCGGCTGTGTGCCGTCCAAGATCATGATCCGCGCTGCCCATATTGCCCATCTGCGCCGGGAAAGTCCGTTCGACGGCGGTATTGCGGCAACTGTGCCTGCGATTGACCGCAGCAAACTGCTGGCCCAGCAGCAGGCCCGTGTCGATGAACTGCGGCACGCCAAATACGAAGGCATCCTGGACGGCAATCCAGCCATCACCGTTTTGCACGGTGAAGCGCGTTTCAAGGACGACCAGAGCCTGGTCGTCCGTTTGAACGAGGGTGGCGAGCGCGAGGTAACGTTCGACCGCTGCCTGGTCGCCACCGGTGCCAGTCCGGCCGTGCCGCCGATTCCGGGCCTGAAAGAGTCACCCTACTGGACTTCCACCGAAGCGCTTGTCAGCGACACCATTCCCGCACGCCTGGCCGTGATCGGTTCGTCGGTGGTGGCGTTGGAACTGGCGCAAGCCTTTGCCCGGCTCGGCAGCCAGGTCACGATCCTGGCACGCAGCACCTTGTTCTTCCGGGAAGACCCGGCCATCGGCGAGGCCGTGACAGCCGCTTTCCGCGCCGAGGGCATCGAGGTGCTGGAGCACACGCAAGCCAGCCAGGTCGCCCATGTGAACGGCGAATTCGTGCTGACCACCGGACACGGTGAATTGCGCGCTGACAAGTTGCTGGTTGCCACCGGTCGGGCACCGAATACGCGCAGCCTCGCGCTGGACGCGGCGGGGGTCACTGTCAATGCGCAAGGGGCCATCGTTATCGACCAAGGCATGCGCACGAGCAACCCGAACATCTACGCGGCCGGCGACTGCACCGACCAGCCGCAGTTCGTCTACGTGGCAGCGGCCGCCGGCACCCGTGCCGCGATCAACATGACCGGCGGCGACGCAGCCCTCAATCTGACCGCGATGCCGGCAGTGGTGTTCACCGACCCGCAAGTCGCCACCGTGGGCTACAGCGAGGCGGAAGCGCACCACGATGGCATCGAGACCGACAGTCGCACGCTGACACTCGACAACGTTCCGCGAGCGCTTGCCAACTTCGACACACGCGGCTTCATCAAGCTGGTCATCGAGGAAGGTAGCGGACGGCTCATCGGCGTGCAGGCGGTGGCCCCGGAAGCGGGCGAACTGATCCAGACGGCGGTGCTCGCCATCCGCAACCGCATGACGGTGCAGGAACTGGCCGACCAGTTGTTCCCCTACCTGACAATGGTCGAGGGGTTGAAGCTTGCGGCGCAGACCTTCAACAAGGACGTGAAGCAGCTTTCCTGCTGCGCTGGATAAAAAAAGGAGGTTTTCAATGAGCGCCTACACCGTGTCCCGGCTGGCCCTTGATGCCGGGGTGAGCGTGCATATCGTGCGCGACTACCTGCTGCGCGGATTGCTGCGTCCGGTGGCGTGCACCCCGGGCGGCTATGGCCTGTTCGATGATGCCGCCTTGCAACGGCTGTGCTTCGTGCGGGCGGCCTTCGAGGCGGGCATCGGCCTGGACGCGCTGGCGCGGCTGTGCCGGGCGCTGGATGCTGCGGACGGCGATGAAGCGGCCGCGCAGCTTGCCGTTCTGCGCCAGTTCGTCGAGCGTCGGCGCGAAGCGTTGGCCGATCTGGAGGTGCAGTTGGCCACCATGCCGACCGAGCCGGCACAGCACGCGGAGAGTCTGCCATGAACAGCCCCGAGCGCTTGCCGTCCGAGACGCACAAACCGATCACCGGCTACCTGTGGGGCGCGCTGGCCGTGCTCACCTGTCCCTGCCATTTGCCGATTCTCGCCATTGTGCTGGCCGGCACGACGGCCGGCGCGTTCATCGGAGAGTACTGGGGTATCGCAGCCCTCACGCTGACCGGTTTGTTCGTCCTGTCTGTGACACGACTGCTGCGGGCCTTCAAAGATCGATCATGAGCGCTTCCCATTGAGACAAACCACGCTGTCGCTACGTTGCCTCATGCCGGCATCAAATTCGGCTGAGTAGCTTCTCGCCATCTGGACGTAGCTCACCCTTGGGTGAAACATGCCGATACAGGGTCTGCCGCGTGACGCCAAGTTCCTGGCACAGGTCGCCGACCTTGGTCTCTGGCTGACCCATTGCCGCCATCGCCAGCCGCAGCTTGGCGGCGGTCATCTTGAACGGCCGGCCGCCTTTCCGCCCGCGCGCGCGGGCCGAGGCTAGGCCGGCAATCGTGCGCTCCGCGATCAACTCGCGCTCGAACTCGGCCAGGGCGGCGAAGATGCCAAAGACCAGCTTGCCGGCGGCGGTCGTGGTGTCGATGGCCGCGCCGTGCCCGGTTAATACCTTCAAGCCGATGCCGCGCCCAGTCAGGTCGTGCACGGTGTTGATGAGATGTCGCAGGTCGCGTCCGAGCCGATCCAGTTTCCACACGACCAGTGTAAACCGGCCGTTGTCGTCGGGCGGCCAGCCGAATCTGCAATCGAAGACACATCATGCTCAGTAAACCGGTCAGCGCTCAGTTAACGTTTGTCCTTGCCCTCGTCATGCTAATGGCATGGGCCGGGCATAGCGCCGCACTTGGCCCTGGGGTGAGCCAAGGTGGGTGGAACGGCGGGGACCATGCTCATGCTCATTCCCAAAGCACGGGTATTTCGGTCTGTGCCAGATGCGCGGATCACTACCACTCCACGCTTACCGCCGACCACGTGCACGAAACGCCATACCTGAGTACGCTTCTCACCGTCAGTACGCTGCCAGAGCGTCCGCAGCCGATAGAAGCCACGCGCTACGTCATCCCTCCCAGTCCGATCTTCCTGATCGAGCGGCCACCACGCCCAAGATTCGCACTCTGACAACGGCCGCTATGCGGCCAATACCACTGTCACGTAGGACTCAACTATGCATTCGCTATCCATGTGCGATATGGGCGCATTTTCCGCGCGCCCAAACCGC
>NZ_KQ033949.1:0-26240 GCF_000970615.1 Pseudomonas sp. 10B238 | reverse complement strand
ATTTGATCTTAGGGAACGGCACATCGCCATAAGTACCCCAACTGTATGACTCGATCTCTCATCCCCGGCGAAAGCGATTTTATGAACACTCGCGACTTGACGGGGACTTCGAAATCGAGAAGCGCGCAGATGTCGGCGGTGCGCTCGACTGTTGCGCAGTAGCGAAGAGAGCCCAGGCCATTGAAGTCGACACGCCAGCGACTGTTACGAATAGAAGGGCCGGTGATGTAGCGGTCGGGATCAAATAGCAGAACTTTGTTTCCCTTGGCGTTTTCCTCATAAGGAAGCCGCTTACCGGTGAACGCTTCCCAGAGGTAGCAGGCCTTGCGAATGTAAGCGCCGCCAGGCGCTTCGGCCAGGGCCTCGAGCAGGTCCCGCTCTGGCAGCTTGGGCAGCGCCTGTGCAAGGACGGCCATGTTCATACCCTCGTGCTTGAGGGCGAACAAGACGTGTGCCAGGTGGTGGTCTGCCGCGGGCGCCATCCGCTGGGGCACGACTAGGCAATTGTCCCCCTCCTCTACCCGCGTTACCGGACGAACAAGGGCGGGCTGCTTTATCGGAATGACGCGCAGGGACAATGCACGCACCAAATGTGCATATCCAACAAATTGGCAAACTAGCTCTTGCACACTCAATTTTTTTGTCTACCGCGATTATTATTTGTAAATATCAAAAGGTGACTAACAAAATTTCTCAAACGAGGTTTCGCAGAGCCGAGCACTACTGCCACGCCGATCCCGGCTCAAAATGAGCGCAAAAACCACCACACGATCGGTGACGAGGTAATCAAGCGCCTATTCGGACGAGTCGCGGTCATCACTGGAATGTGTGAATCGCCCCGGATTCCCTAGACACTTTCCAGAGCTGTTTGAGCAGACGAGCAAAACCACTTTTGCCCGAACCATTTTGCCCGTATATGACAGTCAAACTACCCGTTCCGAATGGTAGAGATGCTCCCGGCTTAATCGCGTTAACGCCGAAGACTTGGGTTACCTCTTCGACCCGCACAACCCGCTGCACCGCCCCAGCCGAAAATGCACCAGGAGCCACCTTCAAGAACCCAAGGTCACTCTGCTTGGCCGCCTCCAGCTTGCAGAGTCGAACCAGTTCTGCGAGCTCGTCCACATTAGGCAAGCGTTTGTTGTCGATAAGCTGTTGGGCGGCCGTCTGAAGCCAACCATTACGGTCATTCAACCATTTATCGAAGTCTCGGACCCCAACCGCTTCATTCGCTAGATCAGACCTCCCTGTTCTCCGTTGACGTAGAGGAGCAATTCAAAATGGTAGCCGAAGAGTGTCATTTAGCCACTGCAAAGCTCGCTGCCTAGTGCTTATATACAGTGACGATTCTGGATCGGCGTTCATCCCAGAAGCGCAGATTGGCCTTTTCCGTTCCGTTTGCCAGGAACGCAGCTACGCTCAATACCGTTATCGGCGGGCTGTTTTATCTTTCTCCGCCGAATCTCGATCAATCTCTGGCAGACGCGCGTCAAGCACCGCCTGGGAAAGGCCACGCTTCTGAGCGTTGTATTGCCATCGAATGAAGCGCTCGAGCAGACGCTCATTCTCAGCTTTCAGACGCTGGCTCTCGCTTTCCAGACGATGGATGCGCTGCTCAGCAATTGCTAGGCTTTGCGGCCGTTTCGTAGGCTTGAAGCCTGTTCTCTGCTGGGCCTTCTTGTCGCCAAAGGCGATCTTGATAGGAGCATGTGCATTGAGGGTCTGCCGAGTAGGCCTCGTTCCAATTAAGCTTTCAGCTTCGTCACATAAGGCATCCCAGGTGAGCTTACCATCCCACCCATCAATCAATCCGACCAGCAGCTGGAGATCTCTTGCCGTCAGATGTTTGGCCACGATTAAAACGCTCCCAACAGGTTTCGCAGTTCATCAATATCGGACTCTGGCGACGGAAGCTTGATGAAGGCCTGCCGGGCAGCAAGCTCTCGTTTTAACGGGCTGTACTCCTGATCATCGCCGAGACGGATCACCGTTCCGTCCAACAGATCAGGCGACTCAAGCAACTGGATCAATTGATCCATTCTCTCCAAGGTCTTGATCTGATGCTGACTCCAACGGTCGGCACCATAGGTGCCCGAGGTATCTTCCGCTTTGGCCTTATCAAGCTGCAGCAGGGTCAGATTCCGCAGCTGCTTCAAGCGATCAAGCCTGGGCACGTCGCCTTTCACACAGACTTGCAGGGTGCAGTTCAAGCAATCCCGATGCTTCTGGCAGGGCAGCATCGAGTGGTCATGCGTACAAAACCCATACTCTGTGACATGGGCGATGCCCTCCCCAACTGATTCCAGATCCGCGAAGGTAACGGGCTTGTTCACTTGGATCTTTTCGAGCACACCACCGACGCCGGCATTCCTTGCCAGCTCGATGTACTCGTCGTCGCTCATGTGGTTGTACACAACGTTCTGGCGGATGTTGGCCCGGCCCGACCACTTGGCGATATCGAGTTGACCCAGCGCACCACGCTGCGCCACTGTATTCAGGAAATGGCGTACTTGGTGAGAAGTCATCGAGATTTCGCTGCCGTCGGTTTTTTTGTAACCGTGACGTTTCCAAATACTGCTCTCTTGACCATCAATGAAATTTAGATCGGTTGTAAACGTGCTCTTACCGGGCGCCCACAATTTTATAGGGCTGGGGCTGAAATTCGACACAAACTCATGGGCCCTGAAACAGCACAATGCCTCCGAATATTTGATGTTTCGCTCCCGGTTCATCCAAGGCCATCCGCTAGGAAGCCGGCTATGACAATATTCATTTAGAAAGCTCAGTGTCAGAGATACACCGTTCTTCTTTAGAATTCGATATGGCTCGTACTTCGCAAAATACTGATCTAGCGCCGCTCGACTCGCACTAATTCCTAGTGCAATACAAGCCTGATCAGTAGTGAGCGGATGGTCATCTGGGACATCAGGACAGTTTTCATGACGGTAAAACCTTTCGGGACGGACTTCATACCATTTCGCTAACGCCCGCCCTGGAGCAGACAACTCAGTCAACCGACGCACAGCTTCAGTAGCTATATCCTTAAATATAGTCGGAATCCACTTGATATCAGATCCGTAACTTTTTCCGGCATAAAACCGTAGCCCCAGCCTTTCGACACCTTTGTCATCTGTATCGGAGTGAAGGCAATTCATCGGAAGGTCTTGGACCTCTGTAATTCGGGATGGAGCACACATTAGCAACGCAAATGCTGACGTGGTAAAGCGATCGCGAGCCCCCACCAAATCATTGGCAAACATCTCAGCGATTGCCTCCAAACAGTAATCCTCTGGAAGCTTTTCTGATCGTTTTCTGTTGCCCTCAGCATCTATCCTGTTCATCTCTTTTGGTTTAGAAATTGGATTTCGCCAGGTGATTGGGTCTGGAGCGATTTGACTGTCATTGAGGAATTCCACGAGCCTTACCAAACTCATGCCGGCCTGGTAGCTAGAGGCTCCATATTCCCGCGCAACCTCCGCAGCTATATCCATGACCAACTGGTCTACCAGTGTGATATCTGCTTTGCCTTTGGCGGTCAGGAGAGCCTTCTCGATGCAGCGTATCGCCTTGAATTCGTTCTTGAGCTTGGTGGGGTTATGGCCTTGCTGATAGCGGACATAAGCCTTGGCAAAGGGCATGATGTCCGCGCTCAGCAACTCATCAGCTGTGTAGCCCCTCGCGTGCGCCCCCATGACCGTAAAGTTTCCAACCTTTGGCCAGGCGTTGGCATGCCAGTCCAAATCCGCGCCAAATACCGTCAGGCGGTCGCGACACATCGCTATGAAATCCTCCAGATTTTCCTGGCTATCACGCTGATGCTTTGGGGTGAATAGCAGTATGTCAGCCATACGCAACCTCTCCCCTGGCTTCTTTGCAGCGGTCAATTACGTCACTCACCGCAAGAATCAACCGGTCGTTGGTCGAGGCGATCTTCAGATCTCCGCAGTTGTCGCTAATCCGGTCCCGATCCTCAATCAAACAATCCAAGACCTCTTCGTGAGGGCCATCGAGCCAAGGCTGGAAGTGAGTACAGGTGTAGCAAGCAATGGGTGCCAGGGCGCCACAAAAGCCATAGCTACCACAGGTGCCTAGGTTGGCTCTACCGTTCGAGATTCGGCTGTTCGGATCATCGCCTCTGCGCGCATCACGCTCCGAGGTAACAAGGACGCCTCGAAACGCCTGGGCAAACGGTGCAAGCTGCAAGGCCACGGCCTTATCGATGCGGTCGACTATCTCAGGGATGTTCTTAACGTACACGCCTACATTCTGGGTATCGGAGTGATCCAGCGCCTCAGCAATTACTAACTCTCCTCGCCCTTCGCGAGCCAGGTTCGTACCAAGCGTATAGCGGAAGCGATTCGGGTTGAGGGCGATAATCGCCCCAGTGCGCTCGCTAATTACTGCAATCGTCCTGGCAACTCCCAACATCGCTTGATACACCTCCAGAGAGGGGATATGCAGGCGGTCGCTGCCGAGTAACGCCTCAACATCGGAATCGGTCTCGAGAGAGCGCGATACGGGAAACAACGGCAACGCATCCAGTACCTTCTGAGGGAGCGCGCCGCCTGCCTGCTCGGCGAAAGCGGTCTTCACAGACTCCGCTTGCCGCTGCAACAGCAACCAAAGATCCTCAACAATCGCAAAGCGATTGAACGCAGAGCGCCATGGCGTATTGCGCTGTTTAGCCCTAGGGAAGCTAATCCAATAGACCCCTGGCGCAGTGGTATGCAGGTCTTTGACTTTGAGCGCAGCAATTTGCCCAGGGCGCCGCCCCGTCATGGCTAAGATCATTGATAGGCACGTCTGCTCCAAGGAAAGTCGCTGCTCGGTGAATGCATCGATCACCGCAGCGATAACCCCTTGGAGTTCAATATCAGTTAGCGGCCCAGCGTCGGGACACATCGACTGTACAGCGAAGCCTTTCTCGTTCCCCTTGATGACCCACTTATTTAGCAGGGCCAAAACCTCATCAGAGATACCTGGATATCCAAGCCGCGACCATTGGCGGATCGCCCCGCGCAACACCCCCATGTACCATTCTGTTTTCCTATCTAGCGATGATCGGTAGGAGATCAACGAATCGACGGAAAACAACTCGAGGCCTTGCATCTGCTCGCAGTAATGCGAGAAACGATTAAAAATATTCCTCGCATGCGACGGCGCTCCCGTTCTTGCATAGAACTCCAGAACCCTCCGAAATGAGTAATCGCTTTCCCCTAAATACTGCGAAAGTGAGCCAACCGGAATGGCTATATCCTTACTAAGTTCCCATCGAGAGCTATCGAATAGTACGAGATAGCCGTCCCTAGAGTAAAAACGGTCAGCTACAGCTACCTGAAGTGCGTTTTTATTCACCGGCCATCTCCTCACTGGACTTTTTTCAGGTACTTGTTTTGAAGTGCAAGAGCAGCTTCTGCGGCTTTTTGTTTGGTGTGCCGCTTATTGTAGATTTGCGCCGTACCAGAGGTTTCTTCCCATCCCATTAGATAGGAGCGAAGTTTTTCTTCTGTGGCAGAGGGTATCTCATTGGCATCGCTATCCTTAGAGAAGCCATAATTCCAATGATGTCGGAGGGCATGCGCATGGATGCCAGAATCCTCGACGATAGAGCCGACGCCCAACATCCACTTCTGAAAGGCTGAGATCGAGAGTGGGCGACCTTGAGTGGGACCCTCCTTATGGGTCACAAACAAGTACCCATGCTTCTTCGCGCCGGGCAATCTGTTCCGATAGCGGAGCACATATTCGTGAATCCGAGCGATGAGCTCCGGCGCGAGCGGAAAGGTTCGCTGGCGAGTCTTAACCGTAGGCTGATGGGCTCGTGGATCGCCCTTTGAATCAGGACGTCTCACCACTCGCAGCGCGTATTTGGCGAAATCGATGTCATCAACCTTGAGGTTCAGCAGCTCGCCCCGACGAAGCCCTGTCAGGCGGAGTATAGTGAACATCAAAGCGTTGCGTACCTGCACTGCATAGTCCTTGGCCGGATTGTGTTCCGAACCAGGCCTAAGTGCCTGCTCCACCGCATCCACAACAGCCTCGTCCAGATATCGTTCGTCCTTGTCCGATCCTGATTTGTTGGGCTTGCTGGGACGGTTAGCCTTGATCGAGGCCACCATCATCTTGATTTCCCCATCAACCCGACTGGATGGGTACAACCGCTTGGCCAGAAACCCCAAATAGTCGGCCACAACGGTCAACCTGAAATAGTGATTACTGGTACCGACCGTCTTTAGTCGTCGAGGGATCGGGGTAATCTTCTTATCTCGATGCCCTGGAGCGAGCGCAAGCTGCAGGAAGTCACTGAGCCCCCTCACTCGCTCTTCACCGAGTAGCTCGCCTTGCGAAAAGAGCAACATCAGATCAATGCCTACCTGAGCTTCCCAGGCATAAAGTGCTTTGATCGCGGTCAACGCATTCGCAATCGAATTGGCAGCTAGGGAGCGCGACCGTAGATGCCATGTGGTGAAAAGAGCGGGGTAGTAAAGAGGCATACCTGATCCATCTACCAGCACTGCAAACCGCTCGCCATCAGCAGCCACGAAACTACGCATCGATATGTCCATTACGCCCCCATAATTTACTCTTCTACATGGTGTACAACAAAAAAAACTTCACAAGATATTTTTTACACTCCAAAAATGAAGAAACCCCGCAAGTGCGGGGCTTTCCAAGAGAAACATTACAATTTCCGCTAAGGTAACCGCTAGAACGGAATATCGTCGTCGAAGCTGTCGTAGTCCGGGGCCGGCTGCTGAGCAGGCTGCGGCTGAGACTGCGGGCGCGATTGTTGTTGCTGTTGCTGTTGCGGCTGGGAGTCACGCTGGGGGCGTGGCTGAGACTGACGAGGCGCATCGTCGGAACTGCCACCACGGCCACCGAGTAGCTGCATGGTGCCGCCCATGTCCACAACCACCTCCGTGGTGTAGCGCTTGACGCCATCCTTTTCCCACTCTCGGGTTTGCAGGCGACCCTCGATATAACACTGCGAGCCCTTGCGCAGATACTCGCCAGCAATCTCGGCAACCTTGCCGAACAGCACGACACGATGCCACTCGGTGCGCTCCTGCTGCTGGCCAGTCTGCTTGTCTTTCCAGCTGTCGGTGGTGGCCAGCGTGATATTGGTCACCGCATTGCCATTGGGCATGTAGCGGGTTTCCGGGTCGCCGCCGACATTGCCGATCAAGATGACTTTATTCACCCCTCTGGCCATGGGTAACTCCTTTGCTGAAACATGAATGTAGTTGGCTGAAATCCTCGCGATCGGGAAACAACCAATGACCGGCAATCTTACCCTACCGCCGGAGGTCGGCCAACCGGCGCGACCGGACGATGGCCAAAGCCTCAAGCTTGTCGACGGGCAATGTGGCGTCGCTCGATCAGGCTACCAAGTGATCCAGTGCAGCCCGATCCAGCGCCTTCAGGTCCACCTTCACATAAGCAGCGGCCTCCTCGACGATGACCACTGCGTCCGACACACCAGGGACCGCCATCATCTGTTCCGTGAGTGCGGGATTACGCGCAGCCCCGTCCGACAGCGGCAGACGAAGCCCCGTTACATAGGGAGGCTCACGCATACTCCAAGTCACGGCCAACCAGAGCGCGCAGAGCGCTGCACAACCGGCAAATACCAGGCCTAGCCCACCCTGCTGATAGAGCCAACCGCCAAGCACGCCGCCCAGGCCGGAGCCGAGAAACTGACTCGTTGAGTAAATCCCCATCGCCGTTCCCTTGCCACCTGCGGGGGCGACCTTGCTAATCAGCGACGGCAACGAAGCTTCCAGCAAGTTGAATGCGATGAAGAACACGATCATGCCGGCGACCAGCGACCAGAGCCGATTGCCGAACCACCAGAGAAACAACTCGGAGAGCACCAGTACGGCTACCGCGCCAAGTACGACGCGCTTCATCTGGCGCTTCTTTTCCCCATATATGATGAAAGGCACCATGCCGAAGAAACCCACCACCAGTGCGGTGAGGTACACCCACCAATGCTCTTCCTTGGGCAAAGCGGCTTCATTCACAAGCGCTAACGGCAACGCCACGAAGCTGGCCATGAGAACGGCATGGAGCGCGAAAATGCTGAAATCAAGCCGCAGCAGGTCTGGATGGCGAAGCGTTGCTCCCAGCGCCTGTCTGGCGACCCCTGATTCGCGGTGCCGGATATGTGCTGGCGCGCGCGGAAGCACGGCTACGACGAGAATGCCCAGCACCGCCATGCCTCCCGTTACCCAGAACAACCCTGAGAGTCCGAATGCGCTTGTCAGTAGCGGACCGACAACCATCGCCACCGCGAACGATACGCCGATGCTCATGCCAATCATCGCCATTGCTTTGGTGCGATGCTGCTCCCGAGTCAGGTCGGATAGTAAGGCCATTACCGCAGCCGAAATTGCACCTGCCCCTTGCAGGACGCGACCGGCGATCACCCCCCAGATGGTGTCGGCCGTTGCGGCGAGCACAGCGCCAGCGGCAAAGATCAGTAGCCCGAAATAGATCACCGGAAGGCGTCCAATTCGATCGGAAATCATTCCGAACGGAATTTGCAGCATCGCTTGGGTCAAACCATAAGCACCAATGGCGAGACCAATGAGTGCCGGCGTTGCGCCCTGCAGATCCATACCATAGGTTGCCAGCACCGGCAGAACCATGAACATGCCGAGCATGCGAAACGCGAAAACCAGGGCTAAGCCGGAGGCTGCACGGGTTTCGCTAGCGCTCATGCCCTCGCTGTAAGGATCATGCATGTGGGGTCTCGCTTGAATTAACCGGCGGCGATTCTAGCAGTCATCCCCTGCTCGGCACAGGCTCGCTACTTTGCCGCGATGTCGCCCCTGGCCGTATACTTTCGGGTTTTCGCCCGCCATGCGAGGCTGCTTTGGACAAGATTCTGATTCGTGGGGCTCGTACCCACAACCTCAAAAACATCGACCTGACCTTGCCACGCGACAAATTGATCGTGATCACTGGCCTGTCCGGTTCGGGCAAGTCCTCGCTGGCCTTCGACACGCTTTATGCCGAGGGCCAGCGCCGCTACGTCGAATCCCTATCGGCATACGCCCGGCAATTCCTCTCGATGATGGAAAAGCCCGACGTCGATACCATCGAAGGGCTCTCTCCCGCCATTTCCATCGAGCAGAAGTCGACCTCGCACAATCCGCGCTCCACGGTTGGCACCATTACCGAGATCTACGATTACCTGCGGCTGCTCTATGCACGCGCTGGCACGCCACGATGCCCCGACCATGACGCGCCACTGGAGGCCCAGACCGTTAGCCAGATGGTCGACCAGGTGCTGGCACTGCCGGAAGGCCGCAAGCTGATGCTGCTAGCCCCGGTCATCCGCGAGCGCAAGGGCGAGCATCTGGCAGTTTTCGACGAGCTGCGCGCGCAAGGCTTCGTACGCGCACGCGTCAACGGCCGGCTCTACGAACTCGATGAGTTGCCCAAGCTGGACAAGCAGAAAAAACACTCCATCGACGTTGTGGTCGATCGCTTCAAGGTCCGTAGCGATCTTCAGCAACGACTTGCTGAATCATTCGAAACCGCATTGAAGCTCGCCGACGGCATTGCTCTGGTCGCCTCGATGGAGGAAGAGGATGAAAGCGACGAGATGATTTTCTCCGCCCGCTTCGCCTGCCCCATCTGCGGGCACTCGATCAGCGAGCTGGAGCCCAAGCTATTCTCGTTCAACAATCCAGCCGGGGCGTGCCCGACCTGCGACGGCCTTGGCGTGAAACAGTTCTTCGACGCCAAGCGCCTAGTCAACGGCGAGCTGACGCTGGCTGAAGGTGCTATTCGTGGCTGGGATCGCCGCAACGTCTATTACTTTCAGATGCTCGGTTCACTCGCCTCGCATTACGGCTTCAGTCTCGACGAACCGTTTGACTCACTACCGCCCGAGCAGCAGAAGTTCGTTTTGCGCGGCAGCGGCAAGGAGAATGTTGACTTTCGCTACCTGAACGACCGCGGCGACATCGTCAAACGCTCGCACCCCTTCGAGGGCATCATTCCCAACCTCGAGCGCCGTTACCGTGAAACCGAGTCCAATTCGGTGCGTGAGGAACTGGCCAAATATCTCAGCACCCAGCCCTGCCCAGAATGTCGAGGCACCCGGCTGCGCCGCGAAGCTCGCCATGTCTGGGTCGGGGACAAGACGCTGCCCGCAGTGACCGGGCTGCCAATTGGCGATGCCACCGAGTATTTCGGGGGGCTCACGCTACCCGGCCGCCGCGGCGAGATTGCCGATAAGATCCTCAAGGAAATCTGCGAGCGCCTCCAGTTTCTGGTGAATGTCGGCCTCGACTACCTGACCCTGGACCGCAGCGCCGACACCCTATCGGGCGGCGAAGCTCAGCGCATCCGCCTGGCGAGCCAGATTGGTGCAGGCCTGGTCGGCGTCATGTACATCCTCGACGAACCTTCCATCGGGCTCCATCAACGGGACAACGAGCGCCTGCTGGGCACGCTTCGCCACCTACGGGACATCGGCAATACCGTCATCGTCGTAGAGCACGACGAAGACGCCATCCGTATGGCGGATTATGTGGTCGATATCGGACCGGGCGCCGGCGTTCATGGTGGCCAGATCGTCGCTGAAGGCACGCCAGACGAGGTAATGAGTAACCCCGCCTCGCTTACAGGCGGCTACCTTTCGGGCCGAGTGAAGATCCTCTACCCCGAAAAACGCACTCCGCGCGACCCTGAAAAACTGCTGAGGTTGAAAGGCGCCCGCGGCAACAATCTACGTAACGTCGATCTAGAGATTCCGGTTGGACTGCTTACCTGCATCACCGGCGTGTCCGGGTCGGGCAAATCGACGCTAATCAACAATACGCTGTTTCCGATCACCGCCACCGCCCTGAACGGCGCTACCACTCTTGAAGTGTCGCCGCACGATTCGTTCGACGGCCTGCAGCATCTGGACAAGGTGGTGGACATAGACCAAAGCCCGATCGGCCGTACGCCACGCTCCAACCCGGCCACCTACACTGGGCTTTTCACGCCTATTCGAGAACTCTTTGCTGGCGTGCCGGAAGCACGTTCACGCGGCTATGGCCCCGGGCGCTTTTCCTTCAACGTCAAAGGTGGGAGATGCGAAGCCTGCCAGGGCGACGGCGTGATCAAGGTGGAGATGCACTTCCTTCCGGACATCTACGTGCCCTGCGACGTATGCAAGGGCAAACGCTATAACCGCGAAACACTAGAGGTGAAGTACAAAGGCAAGAGCATCACGGAAGTATTGGGAATGACGATCGAAGAAGCCCGGGAATTCTTCGATCCGGTCCCTGCGGTGGCGCGCAAGCTGCAAACGCTGATGGATGTCGGGCTCTCCTATATCAGGTTAGGACAGAGCGCGACCACCCTTTCAGGCGGAGAGGCTCAGCGGGTCAAATTGTCACGCGAACTCTCCAAACGCGACACCGGCAAGACGCTCTACATCCTCGATGAACCAACCACCGGCTTGCACTTTGCCGATATTCAGCAACTGCTGGACGTCTTGCACAGACTGCGCGACCACGGCAACACGGTGGTAGTCATCGAACACAACCTGGATGTGATCAAGACGGCCGACTGGCTAGTCGATCTAGGGCCGGAAGGAGGCTCGAAGGGCGGGCAGATAATCGCAACAGGTACACCGGAACAAGTCGCCTCAATGCCCCAGTCACATACCGGTCACTTCTTAAAGCCCTTGCTGGAGCGCGACAAGGCCTGACAGCAGAAAAAGCCGGGTATAGCGCCCGGCTTTAACGACAGCTATCCGGCTATTCCTCATTCCTCCTGAGGGTCGCTCACCCTATTGGCGGTCGACGACGTCTCCCTACCTGCCGCCAACAACCGTAACGCGCGCGCGTGGCTGAACGAGCAGACACATAGCGAGCCCATGACCACCGGCCTAGCGAACTGTGATTCGCAGCAAACGAAGAGCAGGTATCTTAAGCGGCCATGTTTCGCTCATATCTCCTTGAGCTGAATGCCAGGCGATTGCCCTGGTGTTCTAGAGAGATGCCTTCAGAAAGCCAACACATCAATCAGAGCAGAGCAGAGCAATAACTAGGAACTAATCTACCCGCATAAAAAAACCGAGCATACGCTCGGTTTTTTTAAGCAAGCAAAACTTACTCAGCAGCTTCCACTTCACCGGTGACCGGACGGTCAACCAGCTCAACGTAAGCCATCGGCGCATTGTCTCCAGCGCGGAATCCGCACTTGAGAATACGCAGGTAACCACCTTGACGGGTGGCGTAACGCGGGCCGAGATCGTTGAACAGCTTGCCAACGATAGCCTTGGAGCGAGTACGATCGAAAGCCAGGCGACGGTTAGCGACGCTGTCTTCCTTAGCCAAAGTGATCAGCGGCTCAGCTACGCGACGCAGTTCCTTGGCCTTGGGCAGGGTTGTTTTGATCAGTTCGTGCTCGAACAGCGACACCGCCATGTTCTGAAACATGGCCTTGCGGTGAGCGCTTGTGCGGCTGAGATGACGGCCACTTTTACGATGACGCATGATTGAAATTCCTTACCAAACGATCAGTTCGGTGACTATGGTCGATCAGGCCGTAGCCTTATCGTCCTTCTTGAGACTGGCTGGCGGCCAATTGTCGAGGCGCATGCCGAGGGACAGACCACGAGAAGCCAGAACATCTTTGATTTCGGTCAGAGATTTCTTGCCCAGGTTCGGCGTCTTCAACAGCTCGACTTCGGTGCGCTGAATCAGATCACCGATGTAGTAGATGTTTTCTGCCTTGAGGCAGTTCGCCGAACGTACGGTCAGTTCCAAATCGTCAACTGGACGCAACAGGATCGGATCGATCTCGTCTTCCTGCTCGACCACAACCGGCTCGCTGTCACCCTTGAGGTCGACGAACGCGGCCAACTGCTGCTGCAGAATGGTCGCGGCACGACGGATCGCTTCTTCAGGATCCAGGGTTCCGTTGGTTTCCAGGTCGATAACCAGCTTGTCCAAGTTGGTACGCTGCTCAACACGAGCATTTTCGACAACATAAGCCACGCGACGGACCGGGCTGAAGGTTGCGTCGAGCTGAAGACGGCCAATACTGCGGCTTTCATCTTCATCGCTCTGACGCGCATCAGCCGGCTCGTAGCCACGGCCGCGAGCGACCTTCAGCTTCATGTTGATCGAACCATTAGCCGCCAGGTTGGCGATCAGGTGATCACCATTGACGATTTCGACATCGTGATCCAGCTGGATATCGGCAGCGGTAACAGCGCCCGCGCCCTTCTTCACCAGGCTCAAGGTCACTTCATCACGGCCGTGCAGCTTGATGGCGATACCTTTGAGGTTCAGCAGGATTTCGATGACATCTTCCTGCACGCCCTCGATGGCGCTGTACTCGTGGAGCACACCGTCGATCTCAGCCTCGACCACAGCGCAGCCGGGCATGGAGGACAACAGAATACGACGCAGCGCGTTGCCCAGGGTATGGCCAAAACCGCGCTCGAGTGGCTCGAGTGTGATCTTGGCACGGGTCGGACTGACCACCTGCACATCGATATGGCGGGGGGTCAGGAACTCATTTACCGAAATCTGCATGGATACACCTATTTTCTAGCCCTTACTTGGAGTAGAGCTCGACAATCAGGTTTTCGTTAATGTCGGCTGACAGATCACTGCGCGCCGGAACATTCTTGAAAACACCGGATTTCTTGTCGGCATCTACTTCGACCCATTCAACGCGACCGCGCTGTACGCACAGTTCAAGGGCTTGGGCGATACGCAGCTGGTTGCGGCACTTCTCACGAACGGCTACCACGTCACCAGCTTTGACCTGGTAAGACGGAACGTTCACGGTCTGACCGTTCACGCTGATCGACTTGTGCGAGACCAGCTGACGCGATTCGGCACGAGTAGAGCCAAAGCCCATGCGATACACGACGTTATCCAGACGGCACTCGAGCAGTTGCAGAAGGTTTTCACCGGTAGCGCCCTTGCGGCTGGCAGCTTCCTTGTAATAACCGCTGAACTGACGCTCGAGAACACCATAGATACGGCGGACTTTTTGCTTCTCACGCAACTGGGTACCGTAGTCAGACAAACGACCACGACGCTGACCGTGAACACCCGGTGGGGTTTCGATGTTGCACTTCGATTCGAGCGCGCGAACACCACTCTTCAAGAAGAGATCGGTGCCTTCACGACGAGACAGTTTGCACTTGGGACCAATATAACGAGCCATTTCTCACTGTCTCCTGATTACACGCGGCGCTTCTTCGGCGGACGGCACCCGTTGTGCGGGATCGGCGTCACGTCGGTGATGCTGGCGATTTTATAACCACAACCATTCAATGCACGAACGGCAGATTCACGACCCGGACCAGGACCCTTGACGTTAACGTCCAGGTTCTTCAGGCCGTACTCCAGCGCAGCTTGACCAGCACGCTCGGCAGCCACCTGAGCAGCGAACGGGGTGCTCTTACGTGAACCGCGGAAGCCGGATCCACCAGACGTCGCCCAGGACAACGCATTGCCCTGACGGTCGGTGATAGTGATGATGGTGTTGTTAAAAGAAGCGTGGATATGGGCGATGCCATCAACCACCGTCTTTTTTACTTTTTTACGAGGACGAGCAGCAGGTTTTGCCATGATTAGATTCCTGTCGATGCGCTAATGCGATTACTTGCGGATCGGCTTACGCGGACCCTTACGGGTACGAGCGTTGGTCTTGGTACGCTGACCGCGGACCGGCAGACCACGACGATGACGCAGGCCGCGATAGCAACCCAGGTCCATCAAGCGCTTGATCTTCATGTTGACTTCGCGACGCAGGTCACCTTCAACGATGAACTTGCCCACTTCGCCACGAAGCAGCTCAACCTGCTCGTCACTAAGATCCTTGATTTTTGCTGCCGGGTTTACACCGGTAGCGGCACAGATTGTCTGTGCGCGAGTGCGACCAACACCATAGATGTAGGTCAGCGAGATAACAGTGTGCTTGTTATCCGGAATGTTTACGCCTGCAATACGGGCCATTCAGTGAAACTCCAATTGACAGCTACCCAACGCCCCGGAAGCCAAGAAAAGGGCGCGAGATACTAACGCTGTAATAACAAATAATCAACCCGGCAGCGCACTAGC
This sequence comes from Pseudomonas sp. 10B238, assembly GCF_000970615.1. Taxonomy (NCBI): domain Bacteria; kingdom Pseudomonadati; phylum Pseudomonadota; class Gammaproteobacteria; order Pseudomonadales; family Pseudomonadaceae; genus Pseudomonas; species Pseudomonas sp. 10B238. Next base: position 11,145 of record NZ_KQ033949.1, on the reverse strand, counting down.
TACCGGGCTCGAGCCTTAGCTCACACTCAGCCTTGGCGCTGTTTGTGTCGCGGTTCTGCGCTGCAGATCACTCGAACGACGCCTTCGCGACGAACGATCTTGCAGTTGCGGCACAGCTTTTTAACCGATGCACGAACTTTCATGACCAACTCCTAGAACCTTACGAGCCGACTTCAGCGGAGCATTCCGCTGCCGTAGCCCTTCAGGTTGGCTTTTTTCATCAGGGAATCGTACTGATGGGACATCAGGTGTGACTGCACTTGGGACATGAAGTCCATTACAACCACGACCACAATCAGCAACGAGGTCCCGCCAAGGTAGAACGGCACATTTGCGGCTACCACAAGGAACTGAGGAAGCAAGCAAACAGCCGTCATGTACAGGGCACCGAACAAGGTCAAGCGGGTCAGCACACCATCGATATAGCGCGCCGACTGCTCACCAGGACGAATCCCTGGAATAAACGCACCGGACTTCTTCAAGTTTTCTGCGACGTCTTTAGGGTTGAACATCAACGCCGTATAGAAGAAGCAGAAGAAGATAATGCCGGCACTGAACAAAAGGATATTCAACGGCTGACCGGGAGCGATCGCCTGCGAGATATCAGCCAGCCAGCTCATGCTTTCGGACTGACCAAACCACTGACCCAACGAAGCCGGGAACAACAGAATGCTGCTCGCAAAAATTGCCGGAATCACACCAGCCATATTGACCTTCAAAGGCAAGTGGCTTGTCTGCGCAGCGAAGACCTTACGACCCTGCTGACGCTTGGCGTAGTGCACTGCGATTCGCCGCTGACCACGCTCAATGAAGACCACGAAACCAATGATCGCAACGGCCAGCAGACCCACTGCCAACAGCGCAATGATATTGACATCACCCTGGCGAGCCGACTCGAAGGACTGCCCAAGGGCGCCCGGCAAGCCAGCAACGATACCAGCAAAAATCAACATCGAAATGCCGTTGCCGACACCGCGCTCGGTGATCTGCTCACCCAGCCACATCATGAACATCGCACCCGCCACAAACGTCGTGATGGCGACGAAGTAGAAGCCGAAGTCACTGCTGAATGCGACGCCTTGACCGGCCAGACCGACGGACATGCCAATGGCCTGCACGATCGCCAGAACGAGCGCTAGATAGCGCGTGTACTGGCTAATCTTGCGGCGACCGGCCTCGCCTTCCTTTTTCAACTGCTCAAGCTGCGGACTGACAGCAGTCATGAGCTGCATGATGATCGATGCCGAAATGTACGGCATGATCCCCAAAGCAAAGATGCTCATGCGCTCCAGCGCACCACCTGAAAACATGTTGAACAGACTAAGGATGGTCCCTTCGTTCTGACGGAACAGCTCGGCCAACCTGTCGGGATTGATCCCCGGCACCGGGATGTGCGCCCCTATCCGATAGACGATAATCGCCATCAGCAAAAAGCGCAGACGAGCCCAGAGTTCAGACAGCCCGCCATTACTCAGCGCGGAGAGAGCACCTTGCTTAGCCATTTATTCCTCGAACTTGCCGCCAGCTGCTTCGATAGCCGCACGCGCACCTTTGGTGGCGGCGATGCCTTTCAGGGTAACAGCGCGACCAACCTCACCGGACAGCATGACTTTCACACGCAGAACGTTCTGGTTGATGACATTGGCATCCTTGAGGCTCTGCACGGAGACGACATCGCCTTCGACCTTGGCCAGCTCGGATGTACGCACCTCGGCGCGATCCATGGCTTTCAGCGAAACGAAGCCGAACTTCGGCAGGCGACGATGCAAAGGCTGCTGACCGCCCTCAAAGCCGGGGGCAATCTTGCCACCGGAACGGGAAGTCTGACCCTTGTGGCCGCGACCACCGGTCTTACCCAGGCCGCTACCGATACCGCGACCCACACGCAGCTTTTCGCGACGGGCACCCGGCGCAGAACGCAAATCGTTCAGTTGCATGGCTTAGCCCTCCACACGGAGCATGTAATAAGCCTTGTTGATCATGCCGCGATTTTCAGGAGTGTCCTGAACTTCGACGGTGTGACCAATGCGACGCAGGCCGAGACCCTTGACGCATAGCTTGTGATTGGGGATACGACCGCTGACGCTTTTAATCAGCGTGACCTTGACGGTGTTAGCCATGATCAGGAAATCTCCTCGACGCTCTTGCCACGCTTGGCAGCGATCGACTCAGGCGACTGCATGGCCTTCAACCCCTTGAAAGTGGCATGAACCACGTTCACCGGATTAGTAGAGCCGTAGCACTTAGCCAGGACGTTCTGCACACCAGCCACTTCAAGGATGGCGCGCATAGCACCACCGGCGATCACACCGGTACCCTCGGAAGCGGGCTGCATGTAGACCTTGGAAGCGCCATGCGCCGCCTTGGTGGCGTACTGCAGCGTGGTGCCGTTCAGATCAACCTGGATCATGTTGCGGCGAGCCGCTTCCATGGCCTTCTGAATGGCTGCCGGCACTTCACGGGATTTGCCACGACCGAAACCTACACGGCCTTTACCATCACCCACCACGGTCAACGCGGTGAAAGTGAAGATACGACCACCTTTTACAGTCTTGGCGACGCGGTTAACTTGAACCAGCTTCTCAATGTAGCCTTCGTCGCGCTTTTGCTCGTTATATGCCATAACTTAGAACTCCAGCCCGCCTTCACGAGCAGCATCAGCCAGTGCCTTGACACGACCGTGGTACTTGAAGCCAGAACGGTCGAACGCCACCTGGGTGACACCTGCGGCCTTAGCACGCTCAGCGACCAGCTGACCAACTTTCTTGGCAGCGTCGACGTTGCCAGTGGCTCCGCCGCGCAGTTCTTTGTCCAGAGTCGAGGCGCTGGCCAGGACCTTGCCGCCGTCGGCCGAAAGGACCTGGGCGTAGATGTGCTGGGAAGAGCGGTACACACAAAGGCGTACGGTTTCCAGCTCGCGCATCTTCAGGCGTGCCTTGCGAGCGCGACGCAGACGAGTAACTTTCTTTACGCTCATTTGCTATGCCCTACTTCTTCTTAGCTTCTTTACGACGGACCACTTCGTCCGAGTAACGCACGCCTTTGCCTTTGTAAGGCTCAGGACGACGGAAATCGCGGATTTCAGCAGCCACCTGACCGACCAGTTGCTTATCGACACCCTTGATCAGGATATCGGTCTGACTGGGGGTCTCAGCGGTAACGCCTTGCGGCAGTTCATATTCCACCGGATGCGAGAAGCCGAGAGCCAGGGACAGCACTTGACCTTTGGCTTGCGCCTTGTAACCAACGCCAACCAGCTGAAGCTTGCGCTCGAAGCCTTGGCTGACACCAATTACCATATTGTTAACCAGCGCACGGGTGGTACCGGCCATGGCGCGATTCTGCTGATCGCCATTGCGAGCAGCAAAACGCAGCTCACCAGCCTCGTGAATCACTTCCACTGACGAGTGCACATTCAGTTCCAGAGCGCCCTTGGCACCCTTAACCGAAAGCTGCTGGCCGGACATGTTGAATTCAACACCAGCGGGCAGCTTTACGGGGTTCTTAGCAACGCGAGACATGCTTATCCCCCCTTAGAACACTGTGCAGAGCACTTCGCCGCCAACGCCAGCAGCGCGAGCAGCCCGATCAGTCATCACACCTTTGTTGGTGGACACGATCGAAACGCCCAGACCGCCGCGAACCTTCGGCAACTGATCAACGGATTTGTACTGGCGAAGGCCAGGACGGCTTACGCGCTTCAGCTCCTCGATGACCGGACGGCCCTCGAAATACTTAAGCTCGATAGACAGCTGCGGCTTGGCGTCGCTGCTGACGTTGTATCCTGCGATATAGCCTTCACCCTGAAGAACGTTGGCTACTGCCACCTTCAGAGTGGAAGACGGCATGCTTACGACGGACTTTTCAGCCATCTGGGCATTACGGATACGAGTTAGCATGTCCGCTAACGGGTCCTGCATACTCATGGGCTCTTGGCTCCTAATACAAAAAAATAAGCCCGCGAAGGCTCGTGTCGCCTGCTAGAAGAGCGAACGCCAAAGGCGTGGCTCGGGCGAGCCGGACATTCTAGAGATAGTCCAGAAACGAATCAAGCCCCATAGGGGCTTGATTTTGGAACAGCCAGCCCGACAGGAACGCCGGGCTACCATTCTTACCAGCTGGCTTTGACCAGACCTGGTACGTCGCCACGCATAGCGGCCTGACGCAGCATGTTACGCGCAAGACCGAACTTGCGATAAACACCGTGCGGACGACCGGTCAAACGGCAGCGGTTACGCAGGCGCGAAGCGCTTGCATCACGAGGCTGCTTCTGCAGAGCCACCTGAGCTTCCCAGCGCGCTTCCGGAGTGGACTCCGGATTGGCGATGGTTGCTTTCAGCGCGGCACGCTTCTGGGCGTACTTAGCAACCGTTTGCTGACGCTTCAGCTCGCGGTTCTTCATGCTTTGCTTAGCCATGTGCCTACTCCAATCAGTTACGGAACGGGAAGTTGAATGCACGCAACAGCGCGCGCCCCTCTTCATCCGTCCGAGCAGTAGTAGTCAGAGTGATGTCCAGACCACGCAGGGCATCGATTTTGTCGTAATCGATTTCCGGGAAAATGATCTGCTCTTTCACGCCCATGCTGTAGTTGCCGCGGCCGTCGAACGACTTGGCATTCAGGCCGCGGAAGTCGCGAACCCGAGGCAGGGAGATCGACAACAGGCGATCCAGGAACTCGTACATACGATCACTGCGCAACGTCACCTTGACACCGATCGGCCAGCCTTCACGGACCTTGAAGCCAGCGATAGACTTGCGAGCGTGAGTCACGACGACCTTCTGGCCGGTGATTTTCTCAAGATCGGCAACCGCGTTATCGATGATTTTCTTATCACCGATGGCCTCGCCAATACCCATGTTGAGGGTGATCTTGGTAATGCGCGGAACTTCCATCACGTTACCAAGCTGAAGCTCTTCTTTCAGCTTGGGAGCGATTTGCTTCCGATAAACTTCTTTTAGTCGTGCCATGGTTATCTACCTAGCAGTCTCAAGCTTCAACCGGCTTTTGGGTCGACTTGAAGACACGAATTTTCTTGCCGTCTTCAACCTTGAACCCAACGCGGTCAGCCTTGTTGGTTTCGCCATTGAAAATAGCGACGTTAGAGGCGTGCAGTGGCGCCTCCTTCTCGACGATACCGCCCTGAACGCCCGACATCGGGTTCGGCTTGGTATGGCGCTTCACCAGGTTGATGCCACCGACAACCAGACGGTCGTCAGCGAGAACCCGGAGCACCTTACCGCGCTTGCCCTTGTCTTTGCCGGCGATGACGATGATCTCGTCGTTGCGACGAATCTTTTGCATGCGGCTTCTCCTTACAGCACTTCAGGCGCGAGCGAGACGATCTTCATGAACTTCTCAGAACGAAGCTCACGCGTCACCGGCCCGAAAATACGGGTGCCAATAGGCTCCTGCTTGTTGTTCAGCAGAACAGCAGCATTGCCATCGAAGCGAATGATGGAGCCGTCTGGACGACGAACACCGTGACGGGTACGGACCACAACAGCGGTCATTACCTGGCCTTTCTTGACCTTGCCACGAGGAATCGCTTCCTTGACGGTAACCTTGATGATGTCGCCGATGCCGGCGTAACGGCGGTGCGAACCACCGAGCACCTTGATACACATGACGCGACGAGCGCCACTGTTATCCGCCACATCGAGCATTGATTGAGTCTGAATCATATAATTTCTCCGACCCCTAGCCCTTAGACTTCGACGGCACGTTCAACGACATCAACCAACATCCAGCACTTGGTCTTCGCCAGCGGACGAGTCTCGCGGATAGTGACCTTGTCGCCAATACGGCACTGGTTGGTTTCGTCGTGGGCGTGCAGTTTGGTCGAACGCTTCACGTATTTACCGTAGATCGGGTGCTTGACGCGACGCTCGATCAGAACGGTGATGCTTTTGTCCATCTTGTCGCTGACGACGCGGCCAGTCAGCGTGCGGACAGTTTTTTCAACTTCAGCCATGATCACTTACCTGCCTGCTGGTTGAGCACAGTCTTGACACGAGCGATGTCGCGCTTGACTTGCGAGAGCAGGTGAGACTGCCCCAACTGGCCAGTTGCTTTCTGCATACGCAGATTGAACTGGTCGCGCAGCAGCTCGAGCAGTTGCTCGTTCAGCTGCTGAGCGGATTTTTCACGAAGCTCATTCGCTTTCATCACATCACCGTCCGCTTAACAAAGGAGGTGGCGAGCGGCAGCTTTGCAGCAGCCAGGGCGAATGCCTCACGCGCCAGCTCTTCGGAAACACCCTCGATCTCGTAGAGCACCTTGCCCGGCTGAATCTGGGCTACCCAGTACTCGACGTTGCCCTTACCTTTACCCATCCGCACTTCAAGCGGCTTTTTGGAAATAGGCTTATCGGGGAAAACGCGGATCCAGATCTTGCCGCCACGCTTGACGTGGCGAGTCAACGCACGACGCGCGGACTCGATCTGGCGCGCAGTCAAACGACCACGAGCGACAGACTTGAGAGCGAACTCGCCGAAGCTGACTTTGCTACCGCGCTGAGCCAACCCACGGTTGTGGCCGGTCATCTGCTTGCGGAATTTTGTACGCTTAGGTTGCAACATTTGGCGTACTCCTTACTTGGTAGCTTTTTTACGAGGCGCTGGCGCTTGCGGTTTGAGCTCTTCGTGGCGACCACCAATTACTTCGCCTTTGAAGATCCAGACCTTGACGCCGATCACACCGTAGGTGGTGTGCGCTTCGTAGGTGTTGTAGTCGATATCGGCACGCAGGGTGTGCAACGGCACACGACCTTCCCGATACCATTCAGTACGGGCGATTTCAGCCCCACCCAGACGACCGCTCACCTGGATCTTGATGCCCTTGGCACCAATACGCATGGCGTTCTGTACCGCGCGCTTCATAGCGCGACGGAACATTACGCGACGTTCCAGCTGCTGAGCGACGTTCTGTGCTACCAGCATTGCATCGAGTTCCGGCTTGCGGATTTCTTCGATGTTGATGTGCACAGGCACACCCATTCTTTTGGTCAGGTCCTGACGCAGCTTCTCAACATCTTCACCTTTCTTGCCGATCACGATGCCGGGACGAGCGGTGTGGATGGTGATGCGTGCGGTTTGAGCCGGACGATGGATATCGATACGGCTTACGGACGCGCTTTTTAATTTGTCTTGGAGGTACGCACGCACGTTCAGATCTGCAAGCAGATAATCGGCGTACGTACGACCGTCTGCGTACCAGACGGAAGTGTGCTCCTTGACGATTCCCAGGCGTATGCCAGTGGGATGTACTTTCTGACCCATCTGATCGACTCCGTTACTTGTCCGCAACCTTGACAGTGATATGGCAAGACCGCTTGACGATGCGATCAGCGCGGCCTTTGGCACGCGGCATGATGCGCTTAAGCGAACGCCCCTCGTTGACGAAAACGGTGGAAACCTTGAGGTCATCCACGTCTGCGCCTTCGTTGTGCTCGGCGTTGGCCACGGCCGACTCCAGCACTTTCTTCATGATCTCGGCGGCTTTCTTACTGCTGAAAGCCAGCAGGTTGAGCGCTTCACCCACCTTCTTCCCGCGGATCTGGTCGGCGACCAGGCGGGCTTTCTGGGCGGAGATGCGAGCGCCCGACAACTTAGCGGCTACTTCCATCTTTCCTTACCCCTTAGCGCTTGCCTTTCTTGTCCGCTACGTGCCCGCGATAGGTGCGGGTACCAGCGAACTCGCCGAGTTTGTGACCGACCATATCTTCGCTCACGAGAACGGGGACATGTTGACGGCCGTTATGCACAGCGATGGTCAGACCGACCATTTGCGGCAGGATCATCGAACGACGCGACCAGGTTTTAACCGGCTTGCGATCATTCTTTTCCATCGCCACTTCGACCTTCTTCAATAGGTGAAGATCGATAAAAGGACCTTTTTTCAGAGAACGCGGCACTGTCGTATCCCTCTAGTTACTTGCGACGACGGACGATCATGTTATCGGTGCGCTTGTTAGAGCGAGTCTTCGCGCCCTTGGTCGGGAAGCCCCATGGCGACACCGGATGACGACCACCGGAGGTACGACCCTCACCACCACCGTGGGGGTGATCGACCGGGTTCATTGCCACACCGCGCACGGTTGGGCGAACGCCACGCCAGCGCTTGGCACCAGCTTTACCAAGCGAACGCAGGCTGTGCTCGGAATTCGAGACCTCGCCCAGAGTCGCACGGCACTCAGCCAGCACTTTACGCATCTCGCCGGAGCGAAGACGCAGGGTTACATAAGCGCCTTCACGCGCGACCAACTGAGCTGAAGCACCAGCAGAACGAGCGATCTGTGCACCCTTGCCCGGCTTGAGTTCAACACCGTGAACGGTAGAACCAAGCGGAATATTACGCAGCGGCAGGCTGTTACCAGCCTTGATTGGCGCATTGACGCCAGAGAGCAGCTGATCGCCAGCAGTTACACCCTTGGGTGCAATGATGTAACGACGCTCGCCGTCCGCGTACTTCAGCAGCGCGATGTGCGCAGTACGGTTCGGGTCGTACTCAACGCGCTCAACGACGGCTGGAATGCCATCCTTGTTGCGACGAAAATCGACCAGACGATAATGCTGCTTATGACCACCACCGATGTGACGAGTGGTGATACGGCCGTTGTTGTTACGGCCACCAGACTTCGACTTCTTCTCGAGCAGCGGAGCATAAGGAGCGCCTTTGTGCAGCTCCTGATTGACCACCTTGACCACGAAACGGCGGCCCGCGGAAGTCGGTTTGCATTTAACGATTGCCATGATGCACCCCTTCCTTACTCAGCGTTGCCGGAGAAATCGAGATCCTGGCCCGGCTGAAGAGCGATGTACGCCTTCTTCCAGTCGTTACGCTTGCCCAGACCGCGAGCAGTGCGCTTGGTCTTGCCCTGAACATTCAGAGTGCTGACCTTGGCGACCTTCACGTTGAACAGGCTTTCGACGGCCTTCTTGATTTCCAGCTTGGTTGCATCAGTAGCAACCTTGAAAACGAACTGGCTCTTGCTGTCAGCCAGCATGGTTGCCTTCTCGGAGACGTGCGGACCAAGCAGGACTTTGAATACGCGTTCCTGGTTCATCCCAGCAGCTCCTCGAATTTCTTCACAGCCGACACGGTGATCAACACCTTGTCATAGGCGATCAGGCTGACGGGATCGGAACCCTGAACGTCACGAACATCGACGTGCGGCAGGTTGCGGGCCGCCAGATACAGGTTCTGATCGACAGCATCGGAAACGATCAGTACGTCGCTCAGGCCCATGCCAGTCAGCTTGTTAGCAAGCAGCTTGGTCTTGGGACTGTCGACGGCGAAATCTTCAACGACAACCAAACGCTCGGAACGAACCAATTCGGAAAGAATGGAACGCAGCGCAGCGCGGTACATCTTCTTGTTGAGCTTCTGCTCATGATTCTGCGGACGAGCAGCGAAAGTTACACCACCGCCACGCCAGATCGGACCACGCGAGGTACCAGCACGCGCGCGGCCAGTGCCCTTCTGACGCCAGGGGCGCTTACCGCCACCGGAGACGTCGGAGCGAGTCTTCTGCTGCTTGCTACCCTGACGACCGCCAGCCATGTAGGCGACGACTGCCTGGTGCACCAGCGTCTCGTTGAACTCACCACCAAAGGTTTGCTCGGAGACTTCGATGGCCTGTGCGCCATTAACATTCAATTGCATGTGAACTCCCCCTTACCCGCGAGCCTTGGCAGCCGGACGCACGACTACGTCACCACCAGTGGCGCCGGGCACTGCACCCTTGACCAACAGGAGATTACGCTCGGCATCGACACGCACGATTTCCAGGGACTGCACGGTTACGCGCTCGGCGCCCATGTGCCCGGACATCTTCTTGCCCTTGAAAACACGGCCTGGTGTCTGGCATTGGCCAATCGAACCCGGGACGCGGTGGGATACGGAGTTACCGTGAGTATTGTCCTGACCACGGAAATTCCAGCGCTTAATGGTACCGGCAAAGCCTTTACCCTTGGACTGACCGGTGACATCCACCATCTGCCCAGCCTGAAAGATCTCAGCCTTGATCTGGTCACCAACCTGGAATTCCTCGCCATCGAGGCGGAACTCCCAGACACCACGACCAGCAGCTACATTCGCTTTAGCGAAATGACCGGCCTGAGCCTTGGTGACACGGGACGCACGACGCTCGCCGACAGTAACCTGCACGGCGCGATAGCCATCGCTTTCTTCATTCTTGAACTGAGTGACGCGATTCGGCTCGATCTCAATGACCGTAACCGGAATAGAGACACCATCTTCGGTGAAAACGCGGGTCATTCCGCATTTACGACCGACTACACCAATAGTCATGTTGTAACCTCTTGAGTGTACGGGGCTTTCACCCGCTATGGCCGCCCATTTCAGAGCGTTACACGACTAAAACTCCAGGTTTTAGCCGAGGCTGATCTGCACTTCCACGCCAGCCGCAAGATCAAGCTTCATCAGCGCATCGACAGTCTTGTCGGTCGGCTGGACAATATCCAGCACACGCTTATGAGTACGGATCTCATACTGGTCGCGCGCATCTTTGTTGACGTGCGGAGAAACCAGAACAGTGAACCGCTCTTTGCGGGTCGGCAGTGGAATCGGACCACGCACCTGAGCACCAGTACGTTTCGCGGTTTCCACGATTTCCTGGGTTGATTGATCGATCAGGCGATGGTCAAAAGCCTTCAACCGAATACGGATTTGTTGGTTTTGCATTTTGACCTCAGACTCCAATTAGCCATCCCTACCAAACGCAATACGCCCGGTAAAAGGAGGCGCAATTGTACGGATGCGTCCAGAGGGTGTCAATAAATGATCAGCAATAGAAAAAGGGCCCCGAAGGGCCCTTTTCGACACCGAACGATTATTCGATGATCTTGGCAACCACGCCGGCACCAACGGTACGGCCACCTTCGCGAATCGCGAAGCGCAGACCGTCTTCCATGGCGATCGGAGCGATCAGGGTAACAACCATCTTGATGTTGTCGCCCGGCATTACCATCTCAACGCCTTCGGGCAGCTCGCAGTTACCGGTCACGTCAGTCGTACGGAAGTAGAACTGAGGGCGGTAGCCCTTGAAGAACGGAGTGTGACGACCGCCTTCTTCCTTGCTCAGTACGTAGACTTCGCCTTCGAACTTGGTGTGCGGCTTGA
>NZ_KQ033948.1:0-29603 GCF_000970615.1 Pseudomonas sp. 10B238 | reverse complement strand
GCGCCCAACCGTGCAGGAATTCTAATGAGTTGAGGGCCTGTCTCTTCGGCGTCAGGCCCCGCTTATCTGGAGTGAAAAGCGGTGAGTGCCACATGGCCCGGAAGAAAAGAAGCAAGCGCTCGATGCAGGTGCTGAATGCCCTGCAATTCTTCAGCAGCTTGCAGCTGTTCGTGGGGCTGACAACGGATTGATGGCAACGGTTATGGAGAGCTATCTACGGGAAGAGTTTCCCAGTAGCGAAATCAGGAGCGATTCGCAGAACAAGTCCATTGACGAGACCATCTCCATCGTCCGCTCCTACCTGCGGTAGAGGCACCAGGGTGCCCTCGGTGAGGGAAAATTTAGTTAGCTAGTAAAGGAAGCGCCATCATGAAATCACGTGCAGCAGTTGCCTTCGGGCCTGGAAAGCCACTGGAAATCGTCGAGATCGACGTCGAGCCGCCGCGCAAGGGCGAGGTGCTTGTCAGGATCACGAATACCGGCGTTTGCCATACCGACGCCTTCACCCTGTCGGGCGAGGACCCGGAAGGCGTGTTCCCGGCGGTGCTGGGCCATGAGGGCGCCGGCATCGTGGTCGAGGTCGGCGAGGGCGTGACCTCGGTCAAGCCGGGTGACCACGTGATCCCGCTGTACACCGCCGAGTGCGGTGAGTGCCTGTTCTGCAAGAGCGGCAAGACCAACCTGTGCGTGGCGGTGCGCGCCACCCAGGGCAAGGGCGTGATGCCCGATGGCACCACCCGCTTCAGCTACAACGGCCAGCCGATCTACCACTACATGGGCTGCTCGACCTTCAGCGAATACACGGTGGTGGCCGAAGTCTCGCTGGCCAAGATCAACCCGGACGCCAATCCCGAGCATGTCTGCCTGCTGGGTTGCGGTGTGACCACCGGCATCGGCGCTGTTCACAACACGGCCAAGGTTCAGCCGGGTGACTCTGTGGCCATCTTCGGCCTCGGCGGCATCGGGCTCGCTGCGATTCAGGGGGCACGCCAGGCCAAGGCGGGTCGCATCATCGCCATCGACACCAATCCAGCGAAGTTCGAGCTGGCTCGTACCTTCGGCGCGACCGAATGCCTCAACCCGAAGGACTTCGACAAGCCGATTCACGAGGTTCTCATCGAGATGACCGGTTGGGGTGTCGATCACACCTTCGAGTGCATCGGCAACGTCAACGTGATGCGCTCGGCACTGGAAGCAGCACATCGTGGCTGGGGCCAGTCGATCGTCATCGGCGTGGCTGGTGCAGGCAAGGAAATTTCGACGCGCCCGTTCCAGTTGATCACCGGTCGCACCTGGAAGGGCTCGGCTTTCGGCGGGGTCAAGGGCCGCACTCAACTTCCCGGCATGGTGGAGGACGCAATGAAAGGCGAGATCGATCTCGCCCCGTTCGTCACCCACACCATGGGCCTCGACGACATCAACAAGGCCTTCGACCTGATGCATGAAGGCAAGTCGATTCGCACGGTGATCCACTACTGATCGCCCACTACCCATTCAACGCCAACCACCAAGGAAATTAATCATGTCCACTCCTGTCATTTCTGGCGATGGCATCTTTTCGCACATCTTTATCGGCGCTGCCGACCTTCAGAAGTCGGTCGCGTTCTACGCCGCCGCTCTGGGTGCTCTTGGCATCAAGAACCTCGGTCCTTTCAACAACGGATGGGTACTTTTCGGTCGCGAAAAGCCGGCTTTCATCATCGCCCGCCCGGGCAATGGTGAAGCGCCTTCCAGCAACGGCGTGACGATCGGCTTTGCGGCCGCCACTCCCGCTGAAGTGGATGCCTTCCACGCCGCCGGCCTTGCCGCAGGCGGCACTGACGAGGGCCAACCTGGCGCACGTGGTCACCTGCCGGGTGCCTATGCTGCCTACCTGCGTGATCCGGCGGGCAACAAGGTCTGCTCGTACACCTTCGTCTGAAAGCAAGGAAGCTGAGAGCGTTCTGACAGGGTCAGCACAAGCCTCTATTATACGGCGAGCCTGTTAGACGGACTGCGTAACGCGGTGCATGCTCATGAAGATCGGCCCGCAGCCATGTGTGAAACGCATGGCTGCGGGCATTTGTTTTGAAGCGTGCTTTTCAACCAATGAGAAATGAGGTCGTTATGAAAGAGCCGGCCAATATCAATACGACGACCGTACAACCCACCCCAACCGCCACCGTGTACGGCATGCCGGCTTATGCCGATCGTGCTGCAGCCGTGGGTGAAGTGCATGCGCGCCCGCATCTGTTGCTTGAGGCCCCCCGCGGTATATTGCAGCTCGCTTTCATGACCGAAGGTGACCAGACCAGGGATCAGATGGCGATGAGCGAGTTGTCTCATCGCTTCGGCGTTGCCGAGCCCGACCACGCTACGCCGCTACACGGCATGACATGGGATGAGGGAGACCTTCACTGTGAAAAGCACACCGAGTTCTCTACGTATCTCTGGTGCGCTTCGCTGGATTCCAAGACGGGAGAGCCTTGCGGAGAAAATCCCTTCAAACATGGATTTGTTCCTCCGGGCCCGGTCATATCCGGCATCCGCTTGAGACTTCTTCCGTGGATACCAGAAACGGAGAAGGAGGCTGATCGCTTCGATCCTGCCAGCCTGTGCTACTCGTTGGTAGAGAACGGCTCTGCCGCCATCTTGACCGACTTCCGACAGGATGAGGATGGCCTGACGCAGATCCTCATCCTTGCTCGTGATTTGACCCCGGCGCGGGCAGGTGCGCTGGCTCAACTTCTATTGGAGATCGAGACGTACCGTACCTTGGCGTTGCTGTCTCTGCCGTTGACGCGATCGATGACGTCGGAGCTGCGACACATGGAGTCGCGCCTTGCTGCGATCACTGACGAGATGTGTACGAATTTGGTAGAACGCCGCGATAGCGACGTGCTGCTTTCCGAATTGACAGGTCTGGCCGCCGAACTGGAAGCTGGCGTCGCGGCAAATCTCTATCGCTTCGGCGCCAGCCGTGCCTACTACGAGATCGTCGAGGAAAGGCTGGCTGCGCTTTCAGAAGTGGCCGTATCCGGATACAGCACCTGGGCGGATTTCCTGCAGCGTCGCATCGCTCCAGCCATGCGGGAGTGCCAATCCGTAAAGGAGCGCCAGGCCAAGCTCTCCGACAAACTGACCCGAGCCATCGCGTTGCTGCGTTCGTGGATCGACGTCGAACTTGAACGCCAGAACCGCGATCTGCTGGCTTCGATGAACAACCGGGCCAAGTTGCAATTGCGCCTTCAGCAAACCGTCGAAGGCCTGTCGGTCGCGGCAATTTCTTATTACGTCGTGAGTCTTCTCGGCTACCTGCTCAAGGGCATTCCGATCGTTCACGACAGCGTGGCGCCGGTGATGGCGGTTCTGGTACCTGCGGTGATGCTGACGATCTGGTGGATCGTCCGCAGGATAAGACACGCCCACAGCGACACGGCGGCGGAAGAGAAATCTTCCTGACGAGCTGCCGTCCTGGCGCGCGATAGCTGCGCCGTCCGTTTGAACAGAGGAGAACAACATGCCAAGCAATTCTTTCGGTGAATCCTCTTGTACCGCTGCGGCCTGCATTGAAGCGTTTGTAGACCTTATTCCAGTAGCCAAACGCCTTGGGCAGGTCTCTCCAGGGACATCCCGTGCGCATGCGGTACAGCATGCCCTCCACGGTCATTCGTAGATCACGCTTGTTGTAGATGGCCTTGTGCAGCAGAATTTCCCGCAGCTTCGACCAATGCTCATCGCTGAGCAGTAATCGGGGCATTGCAAGCTCGTATCGATGTTGGGTCAGAGCTTCAACGATACGGGCTTGCTCTTATAGATCAATGGGTTAGCGCGAAATGGCAACAGACCCTAGCAAACCAGTTCAAATAACGTGGCGCAGTAGTTTTATCAGGTCCAAATGCGCCGTTTGGCCTGCGTCAGTTTCCCGGTGGTCTCCAGCCGTACATACACCAAACGCCTCTGGTCATCCACCGCGTCGCAACTCCCTGACACCCCGGCCCAGCTTGCGGCGCAACAGGGCCCGCAGGGTCACCCCATCCGAGTACCCGACCTGTGCGGCGACCTGGTCGACGCTCGCGTTTCCGGTGCGCAAGAGATGGACGGCATGCTCCACGCGCAGGTCCTGGAAATACGACAGCGGCGTCTTGCCCAAAACGCTTTGCAGCCGCCGCGCCAAGGTGCGCTCGCTTGTGCCCGCGGCGCAGGCCGCTTCGGCCAGCGAGAACCCCTTCGCGAGCCGACGTCTGGCCCAGCATTCGAAGCGCTCCACCATCGGGTCGGCATGCGCAAGGTGGTCGGGAATCACGAACTCGGCTTGCGAACTGCGTGCCTCGACCAGCAGATAGCGTGCTACTAGGGCCGCCAGCGCCGGACTGCGCCCCCGGATGATGCGCAAGGCCAGGTCGACGTGGGCCAAAGCGGCACCCGCGGTAGTGAAGCGTGTCGAGTTCACGATCATGCGTGACTCGTCCAGCGTGACGTTCGGATAGCGCTGCCGAAACATCGGCCCCAGCCACCATGACGTCGTCGCACGATGCCCATCAAGCAGGCCACTCTCTGCAAGCAAGAAACTACCGGAGCAGGCGGCACCAAGGTGCGCGCCAGCGGTGGACCACTGCTGTAGCACGGCGACCGCATCGGGCACGTCGGGGCGTGTGAGCCGAGCCGAGAGCGTGTCAGGCATCTTTTCACCAAACGCGGGCACGAGCACGACGTCTGGTTCCGGCACACCACGCGCAGTGACCACGGGGACCGTCAAGCCTTGCGCAGTTCGGATGCGACGCCGCACGCCCACCAGCGTGAGCTCTATGTGCGCGGGAGCCTGTGGCAGCGAGCCCGACATCGCATTGGCCAAGCCCACTGTGTCGGTGAGCGCCGCAAGCCCCAGATCAAACACGCCATCACAAACAAGGATGTGGATTTTCATGGCAACAATGATATCAATGTTGTCATTATTGTCTATAGAGATGGCTGTCATGAAGACTTAGACTGCAGGCTCGTCGATCCATTCATCTAACCCAGTTACCCAAAGGATTACAGTATGACCAAGCTCGCCCTGTTTGTTCGCCTCGAAGCCAAACCCGGCCAGGAGGCTGCGCTTGCCGACTTCCTGGCCAGCGCACTGCCGCTCGCCAACGCCGAGTCCGGCACCACTGCCTGGTTCGCATTGAAGTTTGGCCCTTCGACGTTCGGTGTGTTCGATGCCTTTGCCGATGAGGCAGGTCGCCAAGCACATCTGAACGGCCAGATCGCCGCGGCCTTGATGGCCAACGCCGCGACCTTGCTCAGTTCTCCGCCCAATATCGAGAAGGTCGAACTGCTTGCAGCCAAACTGCCTGCATGACAACCCGGCCTTGACCCAATCAGGTCACGCTGCAGGATGGGGGGCACAAGCTCTACGCAGCGATCCCCCCCTCGATTGCACTTGCCCAGGGAGCTACCTTCCACAGCGACGGGGGGCAATATTGCAGCCAGAACTTCCAAGCTGCGTCAGCAAGCAGGGGCAACATCAGGGCTGGCTGTGATGTTCCGATTCGTCGGGTAGTTATCGAGAAGTACCGACTGTTTGCAACGTGTCGGTACCGAGAGCCGTCTGGGCGAGCCAGATTTCCGGCCCATTGGAAGTCCGCAGTCCGCAAGCGCGGATCGATCGAGCGATTTGTTGAAAATCAACGACCTAGCACCGGGCCGTTCGGGCTAGTGAGGGTTTCTGGGGGGGCGTAACGATTCGAACTCCTGCAGGGGCTCGGTGGGGTGGAACCCTGCGCCAAACCTATGTAACTCAGCGCCTTGCGACCGCTGCAAACTCCTGCGGAAAGGTGCGGAATCCGGGCCTTGATGCCCGCAATCCTACCAGTTCTGCCCTGGTCGGGTCACCAACCGAGCGCATCAGACAGGGCGCCAGTTCTATTCCCGTTTGGGAATTGAACCCGCGTCAGCATCCACTCATCCGACGTTCGATCAGGCGGTGACGAACCGCTCCCGAAATGCTCGCCGGACCTGGTCGTAAGGCACAGGGCTGGTGGCGTGCGGGACCAGCGCGCTTCTGTCGCCGATGAGGTAGTTGATCCGGTAGGTGCAGTTTCCGGAGGGGTGCAGCATGCCGGCAATCACCCGGTCGGGATTCAGAACCCGCTCCTGGATCAGGCGGTCCAGCACGCTCTGGACCTACGGCCCCAAGCCAACGAACATGGCATCTTTCAGTTCTTCGACTTCCGCCGCGAAGTGCTACAGCAGGTACTTCCTCAGCAAGGGGTGCTTGGTCATATCCGGTGAGCCACGGTAATCGTCGTCCTTTACGAATACCGGATAGCGCAGACATTGATTTTCGTGCGTTAGAGAGGGCCTCGCTGCCCAAAAGCCTCACGCGCAAACTCCAAGAAGCTGCGCAGCTTTGGAGTCATTCTTCGGTCAGGGGCATAGAGGATGTGCATTGCGGTATTCGGCACCGGGTACTGCGGCAACAGACGCACCAGTGTCCCATCGCGCAGTGCATCGCTAACCAACTCTATCGGCTGTAGAACCACGCCTAGACCAGCTACAGCCGCTGCCAGCAGTGGATCACCTTGATTGATCGTTAATTTGCTTGTAATAGGAACATCTATACGCCCCTCCGGGCTGTCGAAGCTCCAGTGTGAGCGGCCATCAGAATAGGTAAACCCCAGACATTCCTGCTGCTGTAGATCCCACGGATTGATGATGGGAGGGCGACGTGCAAGATAGGACGGCGCAGCGCATAAAACCATCTGATAGGGCTCCAGTGGCAATGCCTTCAACCCACTGCTCGCCAGCTCGCCGATGCGAAATACCACGTCGTAACCATCATCAACGATATCGACCAGTTCGTTCGATAACGTTAGGTCAACAGACACCTGAGGATACCGAACCATGTATTCCAGCAGGCGTGGCGAAAGCGTGCGGATTCCGAACGTGACCGGCGCGTTGATGCGAAGGCGGCCGCTTGGTGTGCCCCGAGTGAGGGCAGCCAGGCTCTCGGCAGACTGCATGTCTGCAAGGATCAGTTTTGCTCGCGGGTAGAACGCCCTGCCGAAGTCGGTGAGGCTTTGCCTGCGCGTAGTCCGGTGCAGCAGGGAAACACCCAGATGTTGTTCGAGCATTTTCACCTGTTTCCCTACCAATTGAGGGGACAGATTCAGGTCGTCCGCAGCGGCGCTGAATGAACCCAGCTCAACTGTTTTGACGAACGTGGCCATCTGGGTCAGGCGATCCATTATAAACACTCTGTTTCTAGTAATACGCCATCGTAGGCATTTATCTAGCGCCAACCAATGACTAAATTTTTGTCACCTTTCGAGTGCCCGGATACCTTCCGGATGTACGTCGAGGCCCATTGATAAACGAGGTATTTATGATGGCACGCATTGTCAGAATTCATGAATACGGTGACGCCAGCGTTCTGAAGCTGGAAGATCTGGAAGTATCGGCACCAGCAGCAAACGAGGTGCAAATTAGTGTTAAAGCTTTTGGCTTGAACCGAGCCGAAGTGATGTTCCGCAATCACGCATACCTACAAGAAGCGGAGTTCCCCAGCCGCTTAGGCTACGAGGCCGCAGGCATCGTAACGGCAGTTGGGAGCGACGTAACCGAGATCACGATTGGTGACTCGGTCGCTCTGATCCCACCTCTGGATATTGCTCGCTGGGGCACCTACGGCGAGTTGGCCAATGTACCGGCCCACCTGGTGGTAAAGAGCCCTGAGAACTTGTCCTTTGAAGAGGCTGCGGCGTCTTGGATGCAGTACGTCACCGCCTGGGGGGGATTGATTGAACAGGCGAAGCTACGTCAGGGCGATTTTGTCATCGTTACCGCCGCGTCAAGCAGTGTTGGCTTGGCCGCCTTCCAAATGGCTCGTATGGTCGGCGCCACATCGATTGCGATCACTCGAACTCACGCGAAGAAGCAAGCCCTACTTGATGCAGGCGCTGCGCATGTCATCGTCAGCGATGAAGAGGATATCGTCGAGCGTGTTATGACGATAACTGCCGGTCAAGGCGCTCGCGTTGTATTCGATCCTGTAGGCGGGCCGTCCTTGGAACCTCTCACGCAGAGCATGGCGCGGGGCGGAATTTTGCTGGAGTACGGCGCACTTAGCTCTGAACCGACACCATTCCCACTGTTTACCGTGCTGGGCAAAAGCCTGACTTTGAAGGGCTATCTCTACGCAGAGATTGTGGCCGACCCTGAAGCCCTAGAGAGAGCAAAGGCTTTTATTCTGCAAGGGTTGGAGTCCGGTGCGTTGCGCCCGATCATCGCAAAGACATTCACACTTAGCGACATCCAGGATGCCCATCGTTTCCTTGAAGCCAATCAGCAGATCGGCAAGATCGTGGTAACTGTCTGACCAGCAATTATGGGGCTGAGAGCGTAATCCTTCGGCCCCGATTCAAGCCAGCCCTGATGACCGCTTTTGGCCGATTCTGTGTATCCGTCCGGCCAACACACCTTCTTGGCCCCGACGCCAAAGGCGATGGTGTCCACCTGATTTAAGTGGACACCATTTCTAGCCTTTTATGCCGCTGGGCAAACCTATTTTCCCGAGGGCGTGGCGCGGCCGGGTTGGTATCAGCCAACGGACAGAGGTGTTGAGCGCAGGCTGGGAGAAAGACTCGCTTGGCTGCGCTCGCTCGATGATGAGACGCCGCCAGAGGCGGACGCCTGATCGGTCCATCCGAAACCTGCCCATCGTGATCTCACAAACTACAGGATAAGCACATGCCAGCCTCTTCTTTCGGTGAGTCCTCGGCGCATATCAGACGGAGACGCGTTGCCCGCTATCTACGCACTGAGTCTGGGGCTGCGGTGCTGCTGGTGATCGTCACGGTTGTGGCGCTGGCGTGGGCGAACTCGCCGCTATCCGATGCCTATTTCGAGTTGTGGCACCTGGACGTCGGGTTCAACTTTGGGCCATTGGGCCTGCACATGGATCTGCATCACTGGGTCAACGACGGCCTGATGGTCGTCTTCTTCTTCCTGATCGGCCTGGAGGTGCGTCAGGAATTCGCCCACGGGTCGCTCAGGGACCGCAGCCGTGCCCGTCTCGCTCTGATCGCGGGGGTCGCGGGTGTCGTGCTGCCCGCGCTGCTGTATGTCCTGATCGTGGGGCTGGCAGGAAGTGAGGGCCTGCGCGGGTGGGGGGCGGTGGTCGGTACCGATACGGCGTTCATGCTGGGCACCCTGGCGATCGTCGGCCCGCGGCTATCCGGTCAGTTGCGCGTGTTCTTGCTCACCCTGACCGTGGTCGATGACTTCCTCGCCGTGTCCATCATCGGCATCGTCTATAGCGAGGAGATCCGCGTCGTCCCGTTGCTGATCGCCCTCGCCAGTCTCGTCGGGTTGNCCCGCCAGTGGCGGGCAACGCCGTATGTGCTGATCGTGATCGTGCTGTGGCTCGCGACCGTGTACTCCGGCATTCATGCCTCCCTCGCCGGGATGGCCGCGGGGCTCCTGATCCCCGCCTACGCAACGCAACGTCACAAGGTCGTCGCGGCAAGACAGTTGTTCCGTGACTTCTGGCAGTCTCCGAGTGCCGCATCGGCTCGCGCAGTGGACTGCGGGCTGTCCCAGGGTATCTCGGTGAATGAGCGGCTGCACGAGTTCCTGCGGCTGCCGACAGCGCTGCTGATCGTGCCGGTGTTCGCCTTGGCGAACGCCGGGGTGGACCTGCGTGGTGGGCTGCTCGCGGAGGCCTTCGGCTCGCCCGTGACCTGGGGCGTCATCGCGGGGCTCGTGCTCGGCAAGCTCCTGGGCATCGGGCTCATCACTCTCGCCGCGGTCCGCCTCGGCTTGGGGCGCCTGCCGGCGGGTGTCGGAATGGGGAGCGTGTTCGGTGGTGCGGCACTGTCCGGGATCGGGTTCACCGTGTCGCTGCTCATCATCGGACTCGCGTTCGGCACGACCTCCGACCTGGGCCGCCAGGCGACGGTCGGCGTGCTCGTGTCGATGATGCTCGCCACGTTGCTCGGGTGGCTCATCTTCAAGGTTGCCGCACGCAGGTGGGGTGAGGAGACCGCCGATCTGCCGATGGTGCTTGAGCCGCCGGTCGATCCCGAGGTCGATCACATCCGCGGGCCAGAGGACGCGCAGCTCACGCTGGTGGAGTACGTGGACTTCGAGTGCGCGTACTGTGCGCACGCTACCGGTTCTTGGGAGGATCTGCGCGCCCACTTCGGGGACGACCTGCGGTATGTGGTGCGCCATTTGCCGCACCACCCGCATGGGCCGATCGCCGCGCGTGCGTCCGAGGCGGCATCGAATCAGGGGATGTTCTGGCCGTGGCTGGACTTCGTGTTTACCCGTCAGCACGCGCTGGAGCGCGAGGATCTGATCGGCTACGCCGTAGAGCTTGGGCTCGACGTCGATCGGTTCATCGCGGATCTCGACAGCTCTGCGGTGATCGAGCGTGTCGAGCGCGACCTCGCCAGTGCGGTCGCCAGCGGTGCGCATGTCACGCCGACGTTCTTCGTCGAGGGTCGCCGCCTGCGCGGTAGCTACGACGCCCGCACTGTCACCGCAGCGCTCGAAGCCAGTCGCCGCGGCCCCCGGACTCAGGAAGTCCCGTCCTGAGCGGGACGAACTACAGGATAAGAACATGCCAAACAATTCTTTCGGTGAATCCTCTTGTACCGCTGCGGCCAGCGGCCTCGTGCAGGTGCGTGGCGCGCGCGAGAACAACCTCAAGGAGGTGGACGTCTCCATCCCGCGTAACGCGCTGGTGGTGTTCTCGGGTGTCTCCGGCTCCGGTAAGTCCTCGCTGGCCTTTGGCACCATCTATGCCGAGGCCCAGCGGCGCTACTTCGAGTCGGTGGCCCCCTATGCGCGGCGACTGATCGACCAGGCGGGCGTGCCGGACGTCGATGCGATCGACGGCCTGCCGCCGGCGGTGGCGCTGCAACAGCAGCGGGGCTCCAGCAACGCGCGTTCCTCTGTGGGCAGTGTGACCACCTTGTCCAGCCTGGTGCGGATGATGTATTCGCGCGCCGGCGCCTACCCAGCCAACCAGCCCATGCTGTACGCCGAGGATTTTTCGCCCAACACGCCGCAGGGAGCGTGCCCGACCTGCCACGGCCTGGGCCATGTGTACGAGGTGACTGAGGCCATCATGGTGCCCGATCCCTCCCTGAGCATCCGCGAGCGGGCGATCGCCTCCTGGCCCCCCGCCTGGCAAGGCCAGAACCTGCGCGACATCCTGGTCAGCATGGGCTACGACGTTGACCGACCGTGGAAGGACCTGCCAAAGAAGGATCGCGACTGGATTCTGTTCACCGAGGAAACACCGACGGTGCCGGTGTACGCCGGCTTCACGCCCGCCGAAACCCGCGCCGCGCTCAAGCGCAAGATGGAGCCGAGCTACATGGGCACCTTCACCGGCGCCCGGCGGTATGTGATGCACACCTTTGCCAACACCCAGAGCGCGCTGATGAGAAAGCGCGTGTCCCGGTTCATGGAGGGCAAACCGTGCCCCACCTGCCACGGCAAGCGGCTCAAGCCCGAGGCGCTGTCGGTCACCTTCGCCGGCGTGGACATCGGCGCGTTCATGCAGATGCCGCTGGACCAGTTGGCGGCCTTGCTCGAACCCATCGCCCAGGGCGATTTCCGCGCCCATGCAGCGGGGGCGGCTACGGACAAGGAAGCGACCCGACGCGACCGTGCCGAACGCGCGGCCTCCGGTCGCGCCGTCCATGCGGTATCGCCCGACGTGCGCCGCACCTCGGCGCTATCGGAAGAAAAGCGCCTCGCCGCGCAGCGCCTGGCTGGAGGCGTGATGGCGCGCCTGCGCCAACTGCGCGAGCTAGGCCTGGGCTACCTGACGCTGGACCGGGCCACGCCGACGCTTTCGGCCGGCGAGTTGCAGCGCCTGCGGCTGGCCACGCAATTGAGTTCCCTGCTGTTCGGTGTCGTGTACGTGCTCGACGAGCCCTCCGCGGGCCTGCACCCCTCCGATAGCCAGGCCCTGTACGACGCACTCGACCGGCTGCGCGACGCCGGCAACTCGGTGTTCGTGGTGGAGCACGACTTGGACCTGATGCGCCGCGCGCAATGGCTCGTGGATGTCGGGCCGGATGCTGGGGAGCGTGGCGGCCGCGTGCTCTACAGCGGCGAGCCGGATGGCCTGCGCAAGATTGCCGAATCGCGCACCGCCCGCTATCTGTTCGAGGAGATCCCCGCGCCGGGAAGCCGGGCACGCGAAGCGACCGGCTGGCTGGAACTGCAGGGCATCCACCGCCACAACCTGCATGGCGTGGATGCACGCATTCCGCTGGGCGTGCTGACGGCCGTCACCGGTATCTCCGGCTCCGGCAAGTCCAGCCTCGTCGCGCAGGCCCTGCCGGAGTTGGTGCTGCTGCACCTGGGCCACGAGCCGGAAGACGATGCGGCCGAAAGCGCCACCAGCGAAGGGCCGGCGGTGATCGAAGCGACTGGCGGTCATCTGGCGGGCGATGTGGACGCCATACAGCGCCTGGTGCAGGTGGACCAGAAGCCGATCGGGCGCACGCCGCGCTCGAACCTGGCTACCTACACGGGTCTGTTCGACCATGTGCGCAAGCTGTTCGCCGCCACGCCCGATGCTCGACGCCGCCGCTATGATGCCGGACGGTTCTCGTTCAACGTCGCCAAGGGGCGCTGCGAGACTTGCGAGGGCGAGGGTTTCGTTAGCGTGGAACTGCTGTTCATGCCCAGCGTGTACGCGCCGTGCCCGACCTGCCATGGCGCGCGCTACAACGAGGCCACGCTGAAGGTGCAGTGGAACGGGCGCAACATCGCCGAGGTGCTGCAGATGACCGTGGACGATGCCAGCGAATTCTTCGCGGGTGAAGACGCGGTGGCAAGGCCCCTGCAACTGCTGCGCGACATCGGACTGGGCTATCTGCGCCTGGGGCAACCGGCCACTGAGCTTTCCGGTGGCGAGGCGCAGCGCATCAAGCTGGCGACCGAGCTTCAGCGCAGCCAGCGCGGCCGAAGCCTGTACGTGCTCGACGAGCCGACCACCGGGCTGCACGCGTCGGATGCCGACCGGCTGCTGGTGCAGTTGCAGCGCCTGGTCGATGCCAGCAATACCGTAGTGATGATCGAGCACGACATGCGTGCGGTGGCCCAAGCCGACTGGGTGATCGACGTAGGGCCAGGCGCGGGCGCTGCCGGCGGCAGCATCGTGGTGGCGGGTTCCCCTCAGCAGGTGGCCCGAAAGTCTGGCAGCCGAACCGCTCCGTTCCTTGCACGGGAGTTGGCGCGGGTCGAGTAGCTTAGTTCGCCAAATGTTGCCAGCTTCGCGGGGCATTGATCGTCGCCACACGGTGGTGACGGTCGCTGCCCGAGTCGCGTCATCCTTCCTGAGTCAAAGCAAGATAGGGATTGTTGGGCGGTATTTCGGCGAATACCAAGGACCCATTTTCGAGGAGGTAGCCATGCAGTCGGCGGGACTTCCTCGGGCCCGTGACTTCACAGGTCCAAATGTTCAGGCCATTTGAGTGCTTGCGGTGTAGCTGCAGTTTCTCAAAGCGCTTTTGCACCCACTGCCAATCCTGTTGCTTGTCCTGCCTGGCTAGCGCATCCACCTGGGGATGTTCCTGCGCATAGCGATGGAACACGCCGGGACTGACCAGGTAGGCGGTGTCGCTCACCGTATGCACGAGCGCCTTGGCGTCGTTGATGATGAGTCGCCGCGCGGCGACTCCCTGTTGCAGCCACGTCATGAAATGCTCCCCGGATGGTATCGCGACTATTGGAGTTGATGCAGGTCCAGGCGCAGGGGTAAGTGGCAAGGGAGACGCTGCGGCTGTGGTTGGGGCAGGAACGTCAGGCTGGGCAGGGACTTTCTCCACTGGCTCTTCACTCTTCCCCATGTCGGCCGTGCCATCCAATCCAACCATCGGCAGCATGTCCTCCATGACGTCGGGCACGGGCGGGGCCGCAGTCGGCAAGGCGGTATCGCTGCGAGGGCATTCCCAAGGGGGAGTCTCCTGACCTTCGGGTGCTGGCTGCCCCACGACCGCGGGCGGTGTGCCTGGTGCACTGCCGTTGATTTCCGCTGGCGTCGTGTCGATCGCCACCGTGCCTGCGAAAAGCGCTGGCCGCTCGCCGGATTCCCAGATCAGCGCGGGCGCGAGGCGCAACAGGGTGAACGAGTAGGACCAGCCGGTCGCACTGGTCACGGTCGCGCGCCAGACCGCCTTGCCGTCTGAGGTAGGCTGGAGCATGCCGTGGTCCTGCAGCACGTTGAAGACGGCGGTGTTGTTCGCAGGAATGCCGTCGATCCCCTGAGACAGCAGGTGCGCGCGCAGCTTGTCCGAGACAGTCTTGCTCACCAGCCACAGCCCATCCTCAGTGAGCCAGCCATCGGAGGCTTCCGGCTGATTCAGCTTCAACTGTTCCTTGAGCAGGAAGCGCAGCCCGTCCAGCAGCTTGCGTTGCAGCGCGTGCCTGGGCGCGGCCATGGCGCGCGCGGGATCGCCGCCCAGTTCCTGTGCCACAGAAGCGCGATCAGCCTGCACGACCAGTTCACCCAGCACGCCGGCGTGCTCGTACTGCCCGGCCAAGACGTAGAGCAATGGTGCCCACAGAGACGGATAGCCGCTGAGCCAGTCTAGGAGCGGACCATCGAGCAATTGGCGGTAGAGCAGCCCTGTTGCGGCGCTGTGCAACCGGTACTCGCGGTCTTCGCGGTAGCGGAAGCGGTACGACTGGTGCAGCGGGCCGTGCCAGGGATGCCACAGCGAGCCGTCTGCCAGCTCGACCAGCAGATCGACGGCCACCTTGCCGATGTCGTGCAGCCACGGCGTTGTAACCGGCGTAGTCGTCGGTCATCAGGTAGCCGCGGTAGCCATCGAGCAGGCGTAGCGGCACCTCCTGCGCGCGGCTGGCTGTGTAGTCGAAAAGGATCACCGGCTTGTCCGGCGGCCCACCGCTTTGCACCCACATCCAGGATTGTGCCGAGGGGTCGCGTCCCGGTTCATGCAGCACCTGCAAGCGCGTTTCGTCGCAGTGCAACACGGGGTAGTCCAGCAGCTTGTCGCGCATCAGGTTGAGCAACGGTTGCAGTTGCTCGCCACTTTGGATCACCCAACGCGCCAGGGGCTGGCGTGGGATGTCGACGCCGTGGCGGCTGCCCCCTAAAGAAGGTTGGCCGTAGAAGAGCACTTGAAGGGCTTCGCGTCCCTCTCTGGAGTGTGCTGTCTTTTGCGTGTACAGCCCTGGTTTCAGCGTTGTCAAGTGGCAGTTTTGCTATAGGAGCGTTTTTTCCGCGCACCGCATCACTGGTAATGCTATTCGATCACTCGAAGCTTCGGATGATCTGATCGTTATTTGGTCAGATTGCTGTTTTTGACATCGGCAAAGACTGAAATCAGTCAGAAATACAAGGGTGTGCAGCCCTAGATTCTTTCTTGCAGCGCCTTGAAGAAGGCATCGATATTCTCATCGTGGCGTTTGTAGTAGGTCCAGGGGCCGATCCGCTGCGATGTCACCAATTGCGCGCGCTGTAGAGCTGCGAGATAAAGCGATGTCGTTGACTGCGAGAGGCCCGTGCGCTCTTGGATGATACTGACGCACACGCCTACCGTTTCTGGGTCGACTTCCTGCTCGGGAAAGACTGTCCTGGGATCCTTGAGCCAATTGAGGATGGCAAGGCGCGTCGGGTTCGCCAATGCTTTCAGGGCTTCGTTGACGTCAATAGTCATGAATTTTTTGAGACCTGTTTTTTTCGATATCTAGATATCTTCCTGATTCGCGCATCAAATTGGAAGGCTTCGCCATGATCTCTGCGCGCCTGCCCGTCGCAATGACGGGCTGGTTTGGACTGGAATCCTATTGCCCTGTCAGGTAGGACTATCGGGCACCTGTGCGCCGAATTGCGGGACGATATGTTTGCCAAGTTCCTCGATAACCTCTGCTGCGGGGCGTTTACCATACTTGAGGTTCAGGATGACGTGATCTACACCGATTTCCTGAAGTGTATCCAGCAAGGCCCGCAGGTGGTTACGTCCCAGTCGGAATCCTAGATGGATAGGCGAGGGTGGCGTGGATGGGTGTTCGTCCAGGTCGATATACAGCGATTGCAAGAACGGCTTGTAGATAGTGCCACATTGTTTAGCCGTTTCCTGTCGCCAATCTTCCACGATGAGTCGCTGCATTTTTGGCGGACGTGGATAGTTGATCCATCCATGGCTTTCACGCGCGATCCAATCGAGCGGCTGGCGGCTGTGTCCGGTTACGAATAGCGGTATTTCCCGAGTCGTAGGTTTGGGAACGAGATCGGCCCCCAGTAACTCGCCGTGACTCCAGCGAATGGGCTCGAAGTGTGTTCGATGGGCTTGGCGTATCACATTGAGGTTTTCTTGAAAGGTCTCGCCACGCTGTTCTGGATCAATGCTGAATGCGGGAAACTCCACGGGACGATCGCCAGAGGCTACTCCCAGGAGCAAGCGACCTCCGCTCAACTGATCAATGCTCGCTGCGGCCTTTGCCGTGTGCAAGGGATTACGCAGAGTAAGGGCGATGGAGGCGGTGCCTAGTGCGATTTTTGTTGTATGGGCTGCCATGTAGCCCAGATACACCCAAGGGTCGAAAACCTGGCCGACATCGCCGAAGCTTGGGTCCCTGAGTGGGACGTCGCGAAACCAGAGCGCCGAAAAACCAAGTGCCTCTGCACGTTTGGCCAGCGCGACCTGATCTAGCATGCTCGGTGTATCACCTTCGAAAGCCTCCAGGGGAAAGAACAGCCCAAGGCTTAGATGACCCTGCCTGAAGGTTCGTTTGAATCCCCTATGCTCTTGGTAGGGGATCGTGCTCGGTTGGTACATGCTTAACTTCCTCGGTCAACAATCGCTGAGCCACGCCCCTGAGTTATGGGGCGTGGCATTGAGCGTTTAGGATTTGTAAGTCGGGTAGTCGGTGTAGCCCTTATCGGTACCGCCGTACATGGTGCTTGGATCAACTGGGTTAAGCGGCCAGTTGTTGGCGATACGAGCGGGCAGGTCGGGGTTCGCAATGAAGGGGCGGCCAAAAGCGATCAGATCGCCCCAGCCAGCTTTTATCACGCGATTTCCTCGTTCAGCGGTGTACTTGCCGGCATAGATAATCTTGCCGCTGAATGTCTTACGAACAGCTTCCCGGAACGTCTCAGGCAGCTCGGGTGCGTTTTCCCAATCGGCTTCGGCGAGCGACAGGTAGGCAATGCCCACTTCCTCGAGGATCTTCACTGCCTCGATGTAGGTTTGATGAGGATCTTCTTCGACCAGACCAAGGTAGACGCGGTCTTCGTCTGTGGTCGCGAACAGCGGGGCGAAGCGAACGCCAACGCGCTCCTTGCCGACCACACCAGCAACAGCGAGGGTGATTTCGCGCAGGAAGCGAAGACGGTTCTGCAGCGAACCGCCATATTCATCATCACGCTGGTTGGTATGGGCCGAAATGAACTGGTTTACCAGGTACCCGTTCGCGCAGTGAAGCTCCACCCCGTCAAAACCTGCGTCCAAAGCATTTCGGGCTGCTTGGGCGTAGAGCTCAACCAGTTCCTTTACCTCCTTGGTGGACAGGGCTCGTGGGGTCGAAGGGTCGGCCAGTGTACCCGTGCCGGGGCCAGTTTCGATGAACACCTTGACGTTGTCCGCGCGGATGGCTGATGGCGCGACGGGCGCTTCACCACCGGGTTGCAGCGATGTGTGCGACACGCGGCCCACATGCCAAAGTTGAGCAAAGATCACCCCCCCTTCGGCGTGAACAGCGTCGGTGACCTTACGCCAGCCTTGTATCTGTTCCGGGCTATGAATGCCAGGTGTCCAGGCATAACCCTGTCCTCGGGGTTCGATCTGTGTGCCCTCGGTCACCATGAAGCCAGCACCGCTGCGCTGACGGTAATATGTGGCCATTAGGTCGTTCGCAATATTGCCGGGTTGGGAGCTGCGCGAACGCGTCAGTGGCGGCAGAACGATACGGTTCTTGAGGGTGTATGGGCCCAGCTGAGTCGTTTTGAAAAGTTCTGATTGTGTCATTTTGCTTACCTGCATATCTGAAATATTCGATGTCGTAGGTCGAAAAAACATGGATCAACGAGGTCTGAAGAGTCCGAGCGGTGCAGGTCACGAAGGCGCGCTGTGCGCCCTGCACCGCGCGGGCGACGTCGGCAGCTGTGGCGTTGGGATGTTGGTGAGAATTTTTCCGTTGGCGGGGTTGATAATGTCGAGGGCTTCACCGTATTCGTCCGAAACTCATTGGTTGTCAATAAACAGGCCGTAGCTGCTGTCGGGAAGGTGATTCGGACGGGTATCGCTGGAATCTTTCATGGGAGTACCTCCTGAGGTTTCTAGCGCGGTTATGGGTAGGCTATTCTCGATATTCATATATGTCAATATATTAATATCGCTTCCGGCACGTACGCATGGTTCCACGCCCTTGCAGCTCACTTCTGGATCAGCTGGGAGCGCGCCGTGCTTCGCGCTAGGGTTGCCTATGCAGTCAGCTCCCTTGAGCTTTTCATCATGGAGGCTGGCTGCATCAGGTATGCCATTGCCGTGATTGCGTTGATGCTATTGCCCGACAACAAAGGTATTCACCTTGACGATCTGGATGACAGCGAAGTTGACGCTACGCCCGCACTTCAACCTTCTTCTCCTCAGACGCATGTATAAGGAATGTTCGCGATGATCCGAATTGTCTACTTGTTGGTAAAGCCTATGTTCCGCCAGGAATGTTTGCGTCACTATCAGATGAGTGAGGGTATCCCTGGCCTGTTTAAATATGAGGTTAGGTTGGTGGCTGAAAACCCTGCCGATACCCATGTGCCATACCTGGATGTAGGGCCGGTTCACGCGATTGGCGAATGCTGGTTCCAAAGCCCGGAGGACTACCAACGATATATCGAGTCGGCAGTGCGCAAAGCCTGGTTCGAACATGGTAAAACGTTCATTGGCCAGCTCAAGCCCTTCGTCACTGAAACACTTGTTTGAAAGCTGCTCGAAGCGGTTATCTCCGATCAGGCCACCCCTCCATTCATTCTGGAGGGGCTTTCATCTACGAGTGAACCCCTGGTTATTGATTTAACGTAAATCACTGGCAGATTCCCCAATGAACATGGGGACCCGTGCGAGTCTCAATTCGCACGAGGTGCCGTCTATGTGTCGATTTGACAGCGTGTCCAACGACTGCGCGTGGGAACCATCGATCAGGTCGCCGATGGGGTAAAACATATCGAGCGGCTGATGCCTGCAAATCTCTCAGAAATCCTGGCAAGTTGCCGGGATGGTTCAGTGACGTGCCATGCAGCAACCCCAAGATGGCCCAACTGCAGGCAGTGAAACTCATTTCGCAGGGGTACACACCGGGACACTGCCTGGACATCAGTACCATCTGGTAGCGCAAAAGGTTGTAGCCCAGCAGCACACCCCATAGCTCTTGAGCGATCATCTCTGGCGTCTTGCTTCTCAGGGTATATTCGCCGCCCAGCAGTCTCTGCTTGATCGCCCGATAGCCCAGCTCGATTTCCCAGCGTTGACTGTAAAGGTCGACGATCTCCCCACCCGGAAAGCGCAGCGGGTCGACCATCGAAGTCAGTACGCTTACCATTTTTCCCTTGATCATCTTGCGCAACAACCGCGCTCGCATTTCGAGCGGACGACAGGTGGTATGTGGTCGGTAAATACATAGCGGCCATACTGTAAGCGCGAGTAGGCGGGTCTTTGGGCTGACGCCCGGCGATATCGTCAGGGCGTCAGATCCATACAGCCGTTCGATCAGGCTGCCGGCTTCAGAATGACCTTTGTCCAACCCTCATCTCGCGCATCGAAATGCTTGTACGCATCGGGCCCTTCCGCCAATTTCAGGCTGTGAGAGATGATCTGCGAAGGCTTGGCGCGGTCGTGATGGATCAGCTCCGCAAGCCTGCGGTTATAGGCTTTGACGTTGGCTTGCCCGGTGCGTATCTGCTGGCCCTTGAACCAGAACGCGCCGAAATCGAAGGCCATTTTGCCTTCCTTCGCCAGTTCATTTTTCGCGCCCGGATCCTGAGGAACAAACACCCCGACGACGCCGATGCCACCCGTGGCCTTGGTGGAAGCTACCAGGTTGTTCATCGTCAGGTGATTGGCCTCATGGCCGTGATTGTCACAGCACTGGTACCCCACACACTCACAACCTCGATCAGTGCCTTTGCCGTGAGTCAGGTTGAGGATCTGATCAACCGCCTCTTTCTCCAGGGAGTTGATTGGCGTGGCCCCCATCTGCGCGGCCAATTTCAATCGATCCGGATGGTTGTCGACCACGAACACTTGCGAGGCGCCTTTGATCATCGCGGCATGAGCTGCCATCAGGCCCACTGGCCCTGCACCGTAAATGGCGATGCTTTCACCCGGCATCAGGCCAGCCAGTTCAGTGGCATGCCATCCGGTGGGGAATATGTCTGACAGCATGACGTAGTCGTTTTCTTTCTCTTGCGCATCCTCTGGCAGCACCAGGCAATTGAAGTCCGCATATGGCACACGCAGCAGTTCTGCTTGACCACCCTGGTATGAGCCCATATCGGCAAACCCGTAAGCAGCACCAGCACTGCCGGGGTTGGCCGTGAGGCAGAAACCGGTCAAACCTTTTTCACAGTTTTCGCAGAAACCGCAGCCGATATTAAATGGCAAACAGACGCGATCACCTACCTTGATGCGATCTACGCCGGCGCCGACTTCGATGACTTCCCCGAGGTTCTCGTGACCGAAAACACGTCCCGTCTCCATCGAGGTGCGGCCCTCGTACATGTGCAGGTCAGAGCCGCAGATATTGGTAGTGGTGATGCGCACTACGGCGTCGGTAGGTTTTTCGATCTTGGCGTCTGGGACATTTTGCACGCTGACGTCGCGTGGCCCGTTGTAAACGATGGCTTTCATTAGACTCTCCCGTTCAAGCGACGATGAGGTGGTTTCGTCTGCTTACGAGATATCTGTTTAGATCTACGAACGTATGTTCCACAAATCGAGCTATGACCAGACGAGTGGTGATGCCGTCGCCCGCGCGTGGCGGTCCTTGAATTTGCAGCTCGTGACGAACTTAGACAGTTGAACGCCATAGAAGGAATATGGCTACGTGTAGTGGTCTACTAATCCTGGACACCCTTTTAGGGCGAGAATGCTCGCCATTCAGAGGTGTTCGATGAGCAGACAACGACGTACTTTCACCCCCGAGTTTAAGCGCGAAGCAGCCAGTCTAGTGCTCGACCAGGGTTACAGCTGTCCTGAGGCAGCCAAATCCCTTGATGTAGGTGAGACCGCACTGCGGCGCTGGGTCAACCAGTTGCAGTTGGAGCGCGGTGGCATCACCCCCACAGCCAAAGCGCTTACGCCTGAGCAGCAGACTATTCAGGAGCTTCAAGCCCGCATCAACCGGCTGGAGCTTGAGAAGAAAATCTTAAAGGAGGCCACTGCGCTCTTGATGGCCGAGGAGCACGGGCGCAGACGTTGAAGTCGATTCGGCAGTTAGCAGCACGCTACCCAGTTCAACTGCTGTGTTCAGTGTTTGAACTGCCTCGTTCCTGTTACTACGCCCATATGGCTCGGCGCCGTCGCATTGATGTTCGGCGGGTGGGTTTACGCAGCCGTATTAGCGAACTTTTCAGTCAAAGCCGTAGTTCAGCTGGCAGCCGCAGTATCGTTGCCATGCTCAAGGATGAGGGCGTCAAAGTAGGTCGCTTCAAGGTCAGGGGCCTGATGAAGGAGCAGGGTTTGATCAGTAAGCAGCCAGGTTCTCATGCGTACAAAAACGCCACTGTTGAGCGGCCTGACATTCCCATGCTTTGGTGGCTGGTTGGGAGATCTAGAGCCACGATTCGCAGCCCTTTTCCGTCGATGGCGGCCTTGAGCTTCGACCAGTCTTCAGCCGGCAGGCGGGACAGTCGGTCGATAGATTCCACCAGCAGTACATCCCCCGGGTGGGAATCGGCCAGCAGGCGCACCAACTCGGGGCGATCAGCACGAGTACCAGATGCGTTCTCAATGTATTGCGCGGCAATGGCCTTGCCATGATCGGCAGCAAACTCCTCCAGGACGGAACGGGCTCGGGCAGCGTCTTGTTCGGCAGTAGAGGCCCGAAGGTAGGCACGGACAAACATTTCTTGATCCCTATGCGTGCTGTTTCAATTTGGGCGTTGCAGAAACATCGTTACAGTTTGGGTGTTAGTTATAGAGCGGCAAGGACGAATCTGCCGCGCCTTTTCCGTATCAGTTGAGGCATACCTCTAAAAACGCTAGCGTAGATTGATTACTTTTTGGTCTGCGATGGGCCGGAGTCGTTGCCGTAGCGGAGGTCCGTTGGCAACGCGACGGTGATTTTGGAAGTTAACGCCATCTCGAGCATGAGCCTGTTGCCGCAGTGGAGGTCAAACGGCAACGGTAGCTTCACCATTTGTCGCTCCTGAGCCCGAAACAGATGCAGTAGGTTCCGGGTACGGCCATGACGACGCAGACGATTGGCCCCACGCCCACGATTTGCCCCCAGAGGCTTTTCAGCAGCGGATAAGCGAAGAACACCGCTGCCGCTTCTGCCGGTTGCATGGTGGCCAGTCTGCCGAGGATGGCGGCACTCATTCCGGAAAGAAGTAGCAGCATGCAGCCTGTTACCGCCAATACTGGTCGGAGTCGGGATTGTGGATTGTGACGATAGCCAGAAGCTGGGACGTCCAGTGGCAATGGAATCTGCCGGACGAGCCTGCTGCGCCCAATGCGTGCGTCGAGGGTCAGGGCCAGCCAGGAAATTCCGATGGCGAATGTGAGGATGAAGCTAACAACCAGTGCAAGTGGCGACATGATCAAACTCCTCTGAGTGCTGTGGCGACTGCCCGTTAGTCGAAACCGAAGGACGAAAAACTGTCTCCGAAGCTGCTTATGCCGTGATCAAACGACAGGCTGTCAGTCATCGTGTCCGTGCCGAATGCGTTACCCATGACATCGAAACAGCTGTCGAGCATGGGCATTCCGTTGGCGGGATTGAGCCAGAAGGTTTCCATGGGTTCGAAGTGGGTCGATGAGAAAGCTGAGAAAGTATCCTCGGCTTGGGTCTGGCCTACCGGGTCAAATGAATCAGCCCAGTTAGTGTGATCCTGCAGGATGCTGTCGAACGACGTACTCGTGTCCCCATCTTCCAGCGAATCGACCTGATACCACCAACGTTCCTGGCGAATACCAAGGCCGTCATGCACCACGACCGCTTTTCCCTGGCTGGGATAGATGACCGTGGTGAATGCCGCTTTTTCTGGCCGGACGACAGAGGTGATGAGATTGGCAATGTGCGTAAACAGGTTCATGGCTAGCTCCTCGGTTTAGTTGGTTTCAGCATCTCCTGAACCCCAAATAACCCAAGGCATGGGTAAGATCGCATACCGCCTTGGAGACGGATCATCTATTGCAAGCTCGGGTGCGTAGAGGGGCACAAGCACGGCCCGGATCAGCAATCCATTACCGCAGCCAGGCCCTTTCCCTTCCAGGAGAAGCAGCACAGCAGGCGCGCGATGCCGGCTACCGCGCGGATACCCGCCACAATTGATCTACTCGCGTCGTGAAACTCTGGCTCATCAGCTCGCGACGCATGCTCCAGGCGGGGGCTGCTGGTACCACACCAGGTCGCAACGTTCCCCGTCCCCATTTGGCGTTGATCGAATCAAGCACGGCCATCACCTTCTCCGAATTAGCTGGCTGACTGGAGGCGAACAGGTCGTCGGTGAAGGCGTTTACGTCGGGACTAGTCATGCTTCCGCAGTCAGCGGCGAGGT
Organism: Pseudomonas sp. 10B238; assembly: GCF_000970615.1. Classification (NCBI taxonomy): domain Bacteria; kingdom Pseudomonadati; phylum Pseudomonadota; class Gammaproteobacteria; order Pseudomonadales; family Pseudomonadaceae; genus Pseudomonas; species Pseudomonas sp. 10B238. Next base: position 5,866 of record NZ_KQ033948.1, on the reverse strand, counting down.
AGTCCCTGAGCTCACTGGAGCCCAGGGTTTCGAAGCAGGCCGTCTTCAGCGTCTTCCTCGATGAATTGACTCTCAAGCCAGCCTTAGCCGCGCTGAGATAAGATCGTCTCGAGCAAACCAGGAAATCGATTGTTCAAATCATCCCTGCGCAACGAGTTCATATGGGTCGTGCCGATGGTTTGGGTTTGGACCAACCCGGCATCTCGCAGCACCCTGAAGTGATGGGACATGGTGGACTTTGGTCGGCCACCGTCCAATTCGCCACAGCTGGCTTCGCCCAGTTCGGCAAGGCGTCGGACGATCTCCAGGCGCACAGGATCGCTCAAGGCGTATAGCAGACGCTCGAGGACGATTTCAGTGACGGGAGGGTGTTTGTAGGGGCGCATGAACGAAGCATACACGGGTTTGCTCTATCTCCATAGTTCGAATACTATCGAATTAACGTAATAGACAACCCTCGGAGAAACCAATGTCTGCGCTGTTCCAACCCTTCACGCTTAAAGACGTCACGCTTCGCAACCGTATTGCGATTCCCCCTATGTGCATGTACTCGTCAAACGATGGCCTGATCAACGAGTGGCACAGTGTTCACTACGCCTCCCTTGCGCGTGGCGGGGCGGGGTTGGTGATTGTCGAAGCAACCGCTGTAGCGCCAGAAGGGCGGATCACTCCTGGCTGTGCGGGTATTTGGAACGATGAGCTGGCCCAGGCCTTCGTACCGGTGGTGCAGTCGATCAAGGCAGCCGGCTCGGTCCCCGGCCTGCAGATCGCCCACGCCGGTCGCAAGGCAAGCGCAAACCGTCCATGGGAAGGCGATGACCACATCGCTGAAGATGACGCCCGTGGCTGGCAGACCATCGCTCCATCGGCCATAGCTTTTGGCGGTCACCTGGCCAAGCAGCCGCAAGCCATGACGCTGGAAGACATTGCCCGTGTGCGTGAGGATTTCGTCGCAGCCGCTCGCCGTGCGCGTGACGCTGGCTTCGAGTGGCTGGAGCTGCATTTCGCCCATGGTTATCTGGCCCAGTCGTTCCTTTCCGAACACTCCAACCATCGCGATGACGCCTACGGCGGCAGTTTCGACAACCGTAGCCGCTTCCTGCTTGAAACGCTGGCGGCTGTTCGTGAGGTTTGGCCGGAGCACCTGCCGCTAACCGCTCGTCTAGGGGTTATCGAATACGACGGCCGGGACGAACAGACGCTGACCGAGGCTATCGAACTGACACGTCGCTTCAAAGATGGTGGCCTGGATCTGCTGAGCGTCAGCATTGGTTTCACCATCGCTGAAACCAACATTCCCTGGGCGCCTGGCTTCATGGGCGAAGTTGCCCAGCGCGTGAAGCGTGAGGCGGGGATACCAGTGGCTTCGGCATGGGGCTTCGGCACGCCAAGCGTTGCCGAAGAAGCGGTCAAGAGCGGTCACCTGGACTTGGCGATGATTGGGCGAGCACATCTGGCCAATCCAAATTGGTCCTATCTTGCCGCCCAAGAGCTGGGCGTAGAGCGTGCGTCCTGGACCTTGCCGGCTCCCTATGCCCACTGGCTTGAACGCTACAAGTGATCCGTCGGGGCGAAGACGGCCGTCATGGCCTAATCGCCCGCTGCCTCAGCGCCGATGTGCGCTGGTGGCTACCTGGCTGGGCCGCTCATGGCTCGGCCCTTCCGATAGATAGCTGAGGATTACGCTATGTCTCGCGTCATACGCTTTCATCGCACCGGTGGACCGGAGGTTCTCCAGATCGACGAGATCGACGTGCCGGCTCCCGGCGCGAACGAGGTTCAAATCAACGTCAGGGCGCTCGGCATCAACCGGGCTGAAGTGATGTACCGCACAGGCCAGTACGTCATCGAACCGACGTTTCCCGCCATGCTGGGCTATGAAGCGGCTGGGACCGTATCTGCAGTGGGTCCCGGTGTGGTCGGCTTCGCTGTTGGCGATGCGGTCAGCGTAGTGCCCGCGTTCTCCTTTGACGAATACGGCTTGTACGGTGAATTGGTCAACGCGCCGGCTCACGCGGTGGTCAAACACCCGGAAGTGCTCTCTTTCACGGAGGCAGCAGCGACCTGGATGAAGTTTGTCACCGCCTATGGCGCATTGATCGAGCTTGGTGGGCTGCAGGCCGGCGAGACGGTGCTAATCCGTGCGGCGTCCAGCAGCGTGGGGCTTGCCGCTATCCAGATTGCGAACATGGTGGGCGCCGTTCCTGTGGCGCTGACCCGCACCAGCGACAAGCGCGAAGCCTTGCTTCAAGCGGGGGCGGCGGCAGTCATCGCGACCCAGGAGCAGGACATGGTGGCTGAGGTCATGACGGTGACTCATGGCAAAGGCGCTCGCATGGCCTTCGATCCCGTTGGCGGACCCGAAGTGGCCTTGGTGCTCAAGGCGCTAGCGAACCACGGCATCTTCTTCCAGTACGGCGCTTTGGACACTCGGGATATCCCTGTGTCGGTCATGGACCTGCTCGGCAAGCATCTGACGCTGCGCGGTTATCAGCTGTTCGAGATCACCCAGAATCGAGAAAAACTCGAACGGGCCAAGCACTTCATCAATGAAGGGCTCGCCTCTGGACAGCTGCGTCCGGTGATCGACCGTACATTCAGCTTCGACGAGATGGCCGAGGCTCACCGGTACATGGAATCGAATGCCCAGGTGGGCAAGATTGTTGTAACGCTGTAAACCACGTTCAGGTCTTCGCGGCATGGCCGGTAGGGTCACCTTCGGTAAGCCCATGCCAGTTCGATGCGTCTTTCACACATGCACAGACAGGAGGTTCGATGACCACCCCACTCACACTGGTTGCCACATTGGTCGCCAAGGCCGGCTCCGAAGATGAGCTCCAGCAGACGCTGCAGGATCTGCAAGGCCCAAGTCGCGCCGAAGCGGACTGCATCCAATACGACTTTCATAAAGATGCAGAACAGCCTCGCACCTTCCATATGGTTGAGCAGTGGCGAGACGAAGCGGCGCTGACTGCGCACGAGGCCACCCCGCATTTCCAGGCAGCGCTGCCGGTTATCGAGCGCGCCGCCGAAAAATTCTCCGTCATGAAAATGTACCGCGTCTCCTGAGGAGCTCCGAATGAAAGCGATTGCACACTTCAAATGCCTGCCTGTTGAGAACCCTGACGCCCTCGTGGAGATCGATCTACCCGAGCCAGTGCCGGGGCCGCGCGACCTGCTGGTAGAAGTCAAGGCCGTATCGGTCAACCCGGTCGATACCAAAGTCCGCCAGGGCTACGTGCCGCATACAGACGAAACACAGCCGCGCATCCTCGGTTGGGACGCTGCCGGCGTGGTCAAGTCGGTCGGTTCCGACGTAACGCTGTTCAAGCCCGGTGACAAGGTGTGGTACGCCGGGTCGCTGATCCGCCCGGGCAGCAACAGTGAGTTGCAGCTGGTAGACGAGCGCATTGTCGGATCGATGCCACAGTCGCTGGAGTTCGCCCAGGCCGCGGCGCTTCCCCTGACGTCTCTGACCGCTTGGGAATTGCTATTTGATCGCCTCGGCGTAGCGCGCGACACCACCGACCGTGGCGAAACGCTGCTGATCATTGGCGCTGCAGGCGGGGTGGGTTCAATCATGACTCAGCTGGCGCGTCAGTTGACCGGCCTGACCGTCATTGGTACGGCTTCGCGCCCTGAAACCCAGGCCTGGGTCACCGAACTCGGCGCCCATTACGTGATCGATCACACCAAACCACTGAGCGAAGAGCTCAAGCGCATCGGCCTTCCGCAGGTCAGCTACGTCGCAAGCCTGACGCAGACCGATCGGCATTACGAGCAGATCATCGAGTCACTGAAGCCACAGGGCAGGTTGGGCCTGATCGATGACCCGGCCACGCTGGACGTCGTACCGCTCAAACGCAAGAGCCTGTCGCTGCACTGGGAGCTGATGTACACGCGCTCGCTGTACGAGACCGAGGACATGCAGGAGCAGCACAACATCCTCAATGAAGTGGCCCGCCAGATCGATGCGGGTGTGTTGCGCACCACCGTTGGCGAAAACTACGGGCGTATCAGCGCCGAAAACCTACGTCGCGCCCATGCCTTGCTGGAGAGCGGCAAGGCAAAGGGCAAGATCGTTCTGGAGGGCTTCTGACGGTATCTGGCTACCGGCTCATGCGGTAGGTAGCCAATGCTGGATTCAAGAGTAGCGCCCATGAGCGATTCAGTGAGCGCCTTGAAATGCCTCCTATTGAGATCGTCTCGCAAGACCATCACCCAGCCGTCAACGACTTCATCCGAAACGTCCAACTAATAGGAACCCCATATGAACAACGCTACCGGCTATGCCTGGACTTGCCCCTACAAAACCGGACACCAACTCCCCGTTAAATTGATGCTGCTGCCAAGCGCCTGAACTCCCTCGGCGAGCGGTATTTCAAAGCGCTGTGCGGATGCTGCTCGTTGTAATGCTCGAAGGCAATTGCCAGGTTGCGCAGCGCCGTTTCTCGATCCGGTTTGGGCATGTGCGCCACGTAGTCACGCTTGATCGTCTTCACGAAGCTCTCAGCCATGCCGTTGCTTTGCGGGCTGCGAACTGGGGTGGTCACCGGCTGCAAGCCGATCTGTCGAGCAAACAGGCGTGTCTGTTCGGCGGTGTACGCCGAGCCGTTGTCGCTTAGCCATTGCACCGGCGTGGCGGGCAGTTGATCACCAAAGCGCTTCTCCACGCTTTCCAGCATCAAATCGCGGATATCATCGCCGCTGTACCCGGTCGGGCTCGCGACCCAGCCGATGGCTTCGCGATCACAGCAATCCAGGGCGAAGGTCACGCTCAGTTTGGCGCCGTCCTTGCAACGGAACTCAAAGCCGTCCGAGCACCAACGCGTATCGCTGGCTTCCACCGCAATACGGCCTTCGTGCCGACGCGGCACACCGGGCTGTTTGATGCGGCGCTCAAGCAGCAAGTTGTGATCACGCATGACCCGGTAAACCCGCTTCACATTGATCGCCGGTAGCGACTGGGTTTCACGGGCGCGACGCAGCAATCCCCAGACGCGGCGGTAGCCGTAGCTGGGAAGTTCGCTGACCTGTTGCTGGATTTCAACTACCAGATCAGCATCGTTCACAGGCCTGCTCCGCCGTACTTTGGGGGATGCCGATTGCTTGATTCGAACCGTTAATTGCGAGCGCGCCACACCGAGACATTCGCTGACCAGCTTCACTGGTCGTCCCCCGGCAACAAGGGTGAGTGCGCAATCCATTTTCGCGACCGGGCGATCTCCACGGCCTCTTTGAGGATTTCTGCTTCCATCGTTTTCTTGCCCAGCATCCGTTGCAGTTCACGGATCTGCTTGAGCGCATCGCTCAGCTCGGAGGCAGGTACCACGGCTTCGCCAGCACTGACCGCCGACAAACTGCCGTCTTGGTAAAGCTTGCGCCACAGGAATAGTTGGTTGGCATTGATGCCGTTACGCCGAGCCACCAACGAAACGCTCTGCCCGGGCTCAAGGCTCTCTCGAACCATGGTCAGCTTTTGCTCAGGGCTCCAGCGGCGCCGCCGCTCCCGACCCAAAAGCTCCCCACTCTTATCGTTGCTATTAGTCATAAACATAACCGTTTGCCTATCCCTTATCGTAAGGGGGAAACGGTGTCCTGTCTTTCAGGGGGCTCGTTCATCGATTGGGTTAACGCCGCTGGCTTTAATCTTTACCAGTACCTGCCCTTGTTGTGGCGAAGGCTTTGCGACTTCGACTTCAAGCAGGGTGCTCGCGTCATAGCTGTCTAGGCGCAAGGCCTTCATCAGTCCCCCACTCGAAAGCGATTCAGTTACGTTGCTCACAGCTTTTCACTCCATATAAGCGGGGCCTGACGCCGAAGCGGCAGGCCCTAAACTCATTAGAATTCCTGCACGGTTGGGCGC
>NZ_KQ033947.1:0-34124 GCF_000970615.1 Pseudomonas sp. 10B238 | reverse complement strand
CCAGCTTGCTGGCGATCCGGGTTTGCGGGCTCTCGGTGCTACGGGGTGCCTGAAGGTTGATCGCGAGCAAGCTCGCTCCCACGGGTGTGCGCGGTGGCTTGTAGGAGCCAGCTTGCTGGCGATCCGGGTTTGCGGGCTAACGGTGCTACGAGGTGCCTGAAGGTTGATCGCGAGCAAGCTCGCGCCTACGGAAGTGCGCGGTGTCTTGTAGGAGCCCAGCTTGCTGGCGATCAGTGCCCGCCGAGTGACCAGCACCCGGCGAGGCCCAGACCTTTATCAGGTACGTAGTTCAGGTGGAACGGTGCCGCCATGTTCGGCGAGCTTGTGCATCACGGTGCGATGCAGCCAGCTGTTCATCTGGGCCGAATCGCCCATCTTGTCTGACGGGCAGCCCAGTTCGGTGGCGAGTTCCTTGCGCGATTCCAAGCTGCTGTCTAGCCCCAACAACTTGAGCAGATCGACGATCGAGGTGCGCCAGTTCAGCGGCTCTGGATGGTTGGCAGCCATTGCGTCGAGCTTTGCTGGAACATCCACAGCACTGGTTGATTGGCCCGTCGAATGAGCCACCCCTTCGGGGCTGGGCGCAGTTCCGGGTGGTGTCGTGGTGGCGTTGTGTGCAGCGGTCGGCCGCTCCGAATCAACCACGGTATCCGGCGCATGCTGGTTCGGCGTGTTGTTCGGATCGACCGGCTTGTGCGCTTCGTTGCTCACGCCGCCCATGCCGAGTTTTTCTTTGATCGTGTCGAACAGGCCCATTTCAATTCCTCTAGTCATTAGGTGGTGATTTTTGGACCACCATGACACGTCGAGGATTCGGCGCCGCAGGTCGGGAAGCGCGCTGCTCCGGGCCTTAGCGACCGGAGGTCGCGGCCCGCTGCGTCGTATCGGTTGGTACCGCGGGCGACGGACCCCCGGTACCGCCGCCCAGCGCGATGTACAGGCTCACCAGGTTCTGAATCTGAGCACGCCTGACCTGGATAAACGCCTGTTCGGCATCGAACAGGTTGCGCTCTGCATCGAGCACCTGAAGGTAGTTCACCACGCCTTCGGCGTAGCGTTCGCGGGCGAGGTCGGCGATACGGCGCAGCGTGGCGACGTTCTCCGCTTGTGCGGCAACCTGCTCTGCGAGCCAGCGGCGGCCTGCCAGTGCGTCGGCTACCTCGCGAAAGGCGGTTTCGATGGCGCTTTCGTACTGCGCCACAGCCGCGTTCTCCCGTGCCTCAGCGACGGTCAGGTTGCCGCGGTTGCGGCCGAAGTCGAACAATGGGAGGTAGAGGCTCGGGCCGATGCTCCAAGTGCGATTGTCGCGGCTGACCAGGTTGTCCAGCTCATTGGAGATATAGCCGAAGCTGCCAGTCAGCGAGATCTGCGGGAAGAACGCCGCTCTCGCCACGCCGATGTTGGCGCGGGCCGCACGCAGGTCCAGCTCGGCGCCCAGAATGTCCGGGCGTACCAGCAACAGCTCCGAGGGCAGCCCCGCATCCAGGCGCAGCGGTTCGATCTGTTCATTCAGCGGCAGCGGCTCCGGCAACGGCTGTTGCAGCGGCCCCCCTATCAGCTGGGTGAGGTAGTTGACCTGCTCGGCTCGGACCAGGTGCAGGCTGGCCAGCTCGGTCTTGGCCTGGGTCAGCAGCGCCTGTGCCTGGTTCAGATCCAAGGCCGAGGTGATCCCGGCCTCGAAGCGCACGCGGGCAATGCGCAGGCCGTCGCGGCGGCTTTGCAGGGTCGCTTCGGCCAAGTCAATGCGCGCCTCGGCGCCACGCACAGCGAGGTAGGTCAAGGCCACATCGGCTATCAACGAAAGTCGGAAGGCCCGCTGTGCCTCGATGGTCGACAGGTATTGCGCGCGCGCAGCCTCGGTAAGGTTGCGCACCCGTCCCCAGAAATCGAGTTCGAACGCTGAGATACCGAGCCCTACGGAGAATTGCTCAGTGATCTGGCCGCTCGATGCTCCCGAGGTCGCACCGCCTGCGGAGCCGCGACCGGCACTACCGGTTGGAAAGCGGCCACGGCTGGCATCGGCCGTAGCGGCCAGCGTCGGGTAGCGGTCGGCGCCTTGTACGCCGAACTGGCCGCGGGCCTCTTCAATTCGGGCTACGGCGATCTGCAGGTCTCTATTTCGCTGCAGGGCCGTCTCGATGTACAGCTCGAGGCGTGGATCTTCAAGAAACTCGCGCCAGCCGATCTCGTTGGCCAACACCTCGCCGTCCATGGGCTGATAGTCCGCCGGGTACTGCGCAGCGGTGGGCGGGGGCGGTGGCTCATGGGACGGCGCAAGCTGGCAGCCCGTCAGGGCGCCGATCAGCAGCAAGGGCGCAAACCTAGGCATTGTCTGGCGCCTCCTCTTCCTCGGCTGGGTGCGCCTTGTCTTCGGCAGTCGGCGGGCGACGCTTGGTCAGCCAGCGACGTACAGAGAGATAGAACAGCGGGATGTAGAACAGACCCAGCAGCGTGGCGACGATCATGCCGCCCATGACGCCAGTACCGACCGCGACGCGGCCAGCCGCGCCGGCACCGGTGGACAACACCAGCGGCAGCATGCCGAGGATGAAGGTCAGCGACGTCATGAGGATCGGGCGGAAACGCAGACGCACCGCGTTCATCACGGCATCGGTCAGGCTCTTGCCGTGGCCTTCCTCTTCGATGGCGAACTCGACGATGAGAATTGCGTTTTTGGCCGACAGGCCGATGATGGTCACCAGGCCGACATTGAAATAGACGTCCGCCGGTAGATCACGAAACATCGCGAACAGCACGGCGCCCAGCGCGCCGAAGGGCACCACCAGCAATACCGCGATGGGCACTGTCCAGCTTTCATACAGCGCTGCCAATACCATCAGCACCACCAGCAATGACAGCCCCAGCAGCATACCGACCTGCCCGGACGCCTGCTGTTCCTCCAGCGAGGCGCCGGTCCATTCGTAGCTGAATCCGCCGGGCAGCTCGCTCGCCAGTCGTTCCATTTCGGTCATGGCTTCACCGGTAGTCGAACCGGGCGCGGCGCTGCCGGACAAGGTCAGGGCAGGGTAGCCGTTGTAGCGCTGCAATTGAGTCGGCCCTTCGGTCCACTCCACAGTGGTAAAGGCGCCGAATGGCACGCTTTCGCCCTCGTCGTTGATCACCTTCAGGTCGAGCACATCCTGTGGGGTCATGCGGTAGGGCGCATCCGCCTGCAGCAGCACCTGCAGGACGCGACCGTCACGGTTGAAGTCGTTGGCATAAGCGCTGCCGAAAGCGATAGCCAGTGTCGCGTTGACCTCGCTGATCGAAAGACCCAGTGCTCGGGCCTTGATACGGTCGATATTGACCCGCAGGCGCGGAGCGTCGTCAGCACCTTCTGGTCGGACGCTCTGCAACACTGGGCTTTCGCTCGCCTTACCCAACAACTGGTTGCGTGCATCGAGCAGTGCCTGGTAGCCCAGACCACCGCGGTCCTCGAGCTTGAAGGTGAATCCGCCGGCCACGCCCAGTCCGGGAATCGAGGGCGGGTTCAGGGCGAACACGCGGGCTTCGTTGATCTGCGAAAAACGGCCCATGGCTTCGCGTACCAATGCCTGGGCGGAGCTGCCCTCTTCGGCGCGTTGCTCCCACGGGATCAGTCGCACGAACGACATCGCATGGGCCTGGCCCTGGCCGAAGAAGCTGAAGCCGTAGACCGTAATGGCGTCGTCGACCAACGGATGATCCGCATAGAACGCCTTGACCTGTTCGATGGCTTCTTCGGTCCGCTCGACCGTCGCGCCGGCGGGGGCCTGGATGACCGTCATCAACGACCCTTGGTCTTCGTCCGGTAGGAAGGCACTGGGCATTCGCAGGTAGAGAAAGGCCGTCAGCGCCAGCAAGCCGACAAAGGCCAGTAGAAACCAGATCGGCCGCGCGAGCATGCCGCCGACCGCATGGTGATAGTGGTCAGTGGTGCGCTCCATCCAGCGGTTGAATGGACCGAAGATACGCTGGCCCAGTCCAGGCTTACCATCGTCCGGCTGGCTTGGTTTCAGCAACGCTGCGCAGAGTGCGGGTGTCAGCACCAGCGCCAGAACCGTCGAGGTGGCCACGGCAATCGACAGTGTCACGGCAAACTGCCGATAGATGCCGCCGGTCGAGCCCGGGAAAAACGCCAGCGGCACGAACACTGCGATCAGCGCCAGGGTCGTGCCGATGATGGGCGCGGTCACCTGCTCCATCGCTTTGACGGTCGCCTGATAGGGCGGCAGCTGCTCCTCGTCCATGATCCGTTTGACGTTTTCCACCACCACGATGGCATCGTCCACGAGGGTGCCGATCGCCAGGACCATGCCGAACAGGCTCAACAGATTGATCGAGAACCCGGCGATCCACAGGCCGAGGCAAGTACCGGCCAGGGTGATTGGGATGACGATGGTGGGGATGACCGTGGTGCGCCAGTTCTGCAGGAACAGCAGCATGACCAGCACCACCAGTGCCATTGCCTGGAGCAGCGTGACGACCACCTGCTGGATCGACGAGGCGATAAAAGGGGTCGAGTCGAACGGTACCGTCCAGGAGACGTCCTCCGGAAAGCCCTCAGCCAGCTCTCGCATTCGCTGTTTGACGGCGGCCGCCGTATCCAGGGCATTGGCACCCGGCGACAGCTGCACGGCCAGGCCCGCTGCCGGCTGGCCGTTGAGTTCGCTGCGTGATGTGTAATTCTGCGCGCCAAGCTCCACGCGCGCGACGTCGCGCAGGCGGATTGCCGAACCGTCCGGGCCGGCACGCAGGATGATCGAGGCGAACTCTTCCGGGGTACTGAAGCGACCGCGGGTTTCCAGCGGCGCGTTGATCTCGATGCCCTCGGCCAGCGGCAGGGCACCCAATGCACCGCCTGCGGACTGGCTGTTCTGCTCTTGCACCGCGGCCAGCACGTCGGCAGCGGAAAGGCCGAAGCTGGCCAGCCGATCCGGGTTGAGCCAGATCCGCATGGCATAGGCGGTATAGAACTCGCGGATGTCACCCACGCCCTGCACGCGGCGCAGCTCATCGAGGACGTGGGTGGTCGCGAAATGGCCGAGCTCCAGCGTGCTCATGGTGCCGTTTTCGGAGAACAGCGAGATGATCAGCAGGAAATCCTGCGAGGCCTGGAAGACCTGGATGCCCTGTCGGCGGACTTCCTCCGGCAGGCGTTGCTCGACCCGGCTCAGTCGGTTCTGCACCTCCATCTGGGCTATGTCGATGTCTGTGCCGGCCTCGAACGTCAGCTCGATCGACGCACTGCCATTGGAGCGGCTCGACGAGTCCATATAGAGGAAGCCTTCGACGCCATTGAGCTCCTGCTCGATCACCTGGGTGACGTTGGTTTCGAGCACCGATGCGTCTGCGCCGGGGTAGGTCACGCTGATGCGCAGCGCCGGCGGGGCAATGCTTGGGTATTGCTCGACGGGCAATGATCGCAGGGCCAACACGCCCCCCAGCAGGATGCCCAGCGCAATGACCCAGGCAAAGACCGGACGCCGGATGAAGAACGCCGGCGTCATTGGCTGGACTCGGTCGCCATGGAGGACTCTGGCGCTTCCGGTGGGCCTTCAGGCTGGTAAGGCGTGGTCCGTACCGCAGCACCGCTGCGGACGCCGCCGCCGCCTTCGACGATCACCACCTCGCCGGCCTTCAGCCCCTCACGAATGACCCATTTGCTGCCCTGGAGCTCGCCGAGCTCGATTTCACGCGAGACGACCTTGTCGTCCTCGCCCACGAGCAGCACGCGCGCTGCCTGGTCGTTGACCATGACGGCGCGCTGCGGAATCAGCACGCCATCAGGCCGGATGCCGGCATTGATGCGCCCGCGAACGAACTGGCCGGGCAGGAGCAGCCTGTCCGGGTTGGGAAACTCAGCGCGCAAGGCCACGGTGCCGGTGTTCTCGTCGATGCTCATGGCGTAGAAGTTGACGTAGCCGAGATGCGGGTATTCGTGGCCGTTCTCCAGGATCAATTTGACTTCCACACGGCCTCCCTCCGGCAGCTCAAGGGCGCCGGAGGCGAGCCGTGCACGGATCTGCAGGAGATCGGAGCTGGATTGGGCGAAGTTCACATAGACCGGGTCGAACTTCTCCACAGTGGTCAGCAGGGTGCCCTCGCTGGCGCTGACCAGCGCGCCTTCGGTGACCTGCGCGCGCCCGGCCCGACCTTCGATAGGGGACTCGACTGTGGTGTATTCCAATTCGAGCTCGGCCGATTGCACGTTGGCCTCGGCTTGCGATACATCCGCTTTGGCGGTGCGTAAGGTGGCCAGAGCGGTGTCGTATTCCTGCTGGCTGATGGCCTGTTTGGCAACCAGGCCTTTGTAGCGTTTGACGTCCTGCGCGGCATTCAACGCGGTGGCTTCGGCACGCTCTAGCGCTGCCTTGGCCGCCTTGAGGTTGGCGCGCATCTCTCGTGGGTCGATCTGGAACAGTGGCGTGCCGACCTCGACATCGGTGCCTTCTTCGTAAAGCCGTTCCTGGATGATGCCGTTGACCCGCGCGCGGATCTCGGCGATGCGAATGGCCTGGACGCGCCCTGGAAGTTCGATGATGTTGGGGATCGGCTTGGGATCGACCGTCACGACCTCCACCTTGGGCGGTGGCGGTGCGGCTTGCTCGGTTTTTTTGTCGTCGGAGCAGGCCGCCATGAGCAGCGCCGTGGCGCTAATCAGCACAGCGTTTTGCAGTAACTGCCTCATTCAGTCGGACCTTTTGTCTCGTACTGTCTTCGCCGCGGTATAGCGCGCTGACCTACACTCGACCGCGGGTGGCGGGCACGGTTCCGGTTAAATGCCCCGTCTCGGCTCGATAGCGGCCACGCTACGGCAAGCGCTCGACGCGATGGGCGGTCAGCTTTCCGGCGTATGCACCACGATGTGTTGTCGCGCCTGGTCCGGCAGCGCTATGCCGGCCGAGCGCAGCGCGGCGACCAGCGCCTTGCGCACCTCCGACGCGGTGGTAACGAAATCCGAGCGGCGCGAGTCGCACCAGAACAGGACGTCGAACACCAGCTGACTCTCGCCCAGATCGTTGAGCAGAACCTCGGCGTGCGGAGTGTCCAACACACCGGGCGTCTGCTGAGCCGCGTCGCGCATGACCGCGCTGATAGCGTCGATATCGATGCCGTAATACAGCTTGCAGACCACCTTGCCGCGGCGGATCGGCGCCGCTGTGTTGTTGGTGACGCGCGAGGTGAAGGTCTCGGCGTTGGGCACCAGTACCCGGCGCCCGTCATAGGTGCGAATCTGGGTGGCGCGCAGTTCGATGCGCTCCACGCTGCCTTCGGTTTCGCCGATGATGATCTGGTCGCCCAGCTGAAACGGCCGCAGCGTCAGGATCAGCAGGCCGCTGACGAAGTTGGAGAGGATGTCCTTGAGGGCAAAACCCAGCGCCAGGCTGGTCAGGCCAAGCCCGGTGGCGAGGGTGCTCGGTTCCAAGCCAAAGGCGCTTGCGGCAACGATGATGCCGAGCACCCATATCGCGTAGTAGCTCACCTGCCGGACCAGATTTTCGACGGTCAGGTCGTTGGCCAGACGGCTCACAATCTTCTTCATGAGCGCGCGTACAGCAGTAGCCAGCCCCCAGAACAGCAGCAGGACCAGGAGGGCGGCCAGTACCCGCGGAATGATATTGATCGCTGATTCAAGCAGGCGCGCAAAGGCATTTTCGACGCTCGACTGTACCGAGGTTATAAACCGTCCACGGTCCGAATCGCGGCGTTTGGCCGCCGTCGCCAGGGCCCGGTCGAGTATCGCTGCCCAGTCTCGGGCGAGCCGGTCGAGCGGTTGTCCATTGGCTTCGGCATCAGCTGGTGCGACCACCATCAATGGGCGGCCGGCCACGCTGATCTGCAGGCCGTCGTCGTCCTCGGCTTCGGTGGGCTCGATGCGCGCCCTCGTGATGCCCTTCGGCGTTTCCAGCACAGCCGCCAATTGCCGTTCGATCTGTCGTGCTCGCGGGCGCGCTTCAAGCTCTTCGTGGGGGCCGATGCGAAACAGGGCGCGGCCGTCCAGGCGCACGGTCGCGACCCCTTCCTGCGCCCAGGCGTGTGATGTCGGCAGCATTGCGACGCAGAGCAGCGCCAGCAGGCCAAGCGTTCGTAGCAGGGCGGGAAAAGCAGTCACGAGGCGAGGAGACAGGGTCATCATCGTTGATATGCCGTAGCCGTAAACAAACAGGCCGCCGGGTTGGCGGCGGCCTGTTGATGGAACTTGCAACCTGCGGTTGTGCGTACCGAGGGACTGTGGTTGCTATGCGATCGTCTTCAGTTGGCGTTAGAAAATCAGCGCGAACAAGCCGATCACCACCAACAGACCGATCAGAAAGATGATGCCTACTGTGCTGCCCAGAAACTTCAGCATGAGGATGACTCCTTTGCATTGGGTTCACTGAATCCGACTGGGCATGCGCGCGAAACGTTCAGAAAACCGGGCGGCCGGTCATAGCCGCTGCAGATTCAGAGGCTTTTCCAGATCAGCTGCAGCCCGGCCAGAAGCATGCCCACGCGGGCGATTCGGTAAAACAGTTTGTGGTCGATGCGCTTGTGCAACCAGAGCCCGGCCCAGACGCCAAACGGCACCACTGGCGCCAGCGTCAGGCTGATCAACAGGTTTTCGCGACTGAACTGGCCGAGCGCGGCATAGGGAATCAGCTTGATCGCGTTGGTCATCAGGAAGAACAGGTTGATGGTCGCCACATAGCGCAGCTTGTCCAGCTGCTGCGGCAGCAGGTGCATCATGATGGGCGGCCCGCCGGCGTGGGCGACGAAACTGGTGAAACCGGCAATCGAGGAAAGCAACGTACCGCGACCCCGCTGCAGCGGTCGCGGTTTGTCGTTGTTGGTGAACAGACCCAACAGCACGAAGCCGACCGCAATCGCGCCCATCATCAGCCCGATCATGCGCTCGTCGAGCATGCCGAAGGTCAGCGAACCCAGCGCGATGCCGATCAACGCACCGGGCATCATCACTTTCAGGTTCGCCTTGTCCCAGTGACCGACATAGGCCTTGAGACCCACCACATCGGCCAAACAGAGAATCGGCAGCATTACCGCAGCGGCCTGTTTCGGCGAGATTGCCAAGGCCAGCAACGGTACGGCGATCCCGCCCAGAGCGCCACCGAAGCCACCTTTGGACAGGCCGGTCAGAAAGATCGCCGGCAGTGCGAACAGCAGAAAGTCAGAAAGCGTCATGAGTGTGATCGGGCGTGCAGGGTCAGGGGTTGGCTTCGTTGTGCATCATCGCATCTTCGCCACGTGCCTGGCCGCGCGGCATGTGCGAGAGAGAGGATCGCTTGCAGTGGATCGTGGTCAGCATCTTTAACCCAGACTGACAGGTGATCCATGAGCCCATTTAACGCGATTCCATTTCACGCCTCCGCATCCATGGAGCCGTCCCGCGCGGCAGCCGGCGTTCTGCTGGTACTGGCGACAAGCCTGGCGTGCCAGGCACAAGCTCAGGAGCCTCACCCATTGATTGGCTTGATAAACGAATTTCGTGAGGCGGAAGAAAGCTGCGGGGACGGCAAGGGCCAAACTGTCGGGCCTCTGGCGCCGAACGAGGCACTGAATGTGCAGCCGGCCGCTAGCGGCGCTCAGTTGCAGAAAGCGCTGCAAGCTGCGGATTATCGACCGGCCAAGCTGCAGGCCATGTCCGTTGCAGGCCCGGCGGACGCGAAAACAGCTATGCAAGCGTTGAAGCAGCGTTATTGCGCGCCGCTACGTAGTCACGAGTTCGCTGAGATCGGCGTGTCGCGCAAGGGCAACACCTGGCAGGTGCTACTGGCCCAACCGCTGCTGTCGCCTGATCTAGGCGACTGGCAGCAGGTGGGCAAGAACATTCTGCAACGGGTCAACGAAGCGCGGTCCAAGCCGCGAACCTGCGGCAGCCGTTCGTTCAAGGCGGCTCCCGCACTGAGCTGGGATGCCAAGCTGGGCGATGCTGCGCTCGCCCACAGCCGTGACATGGCAGCGCAGAATTACTTTAGCCATCGGGCTCCGGATGGCAGTCAGGTCAGCGACCGCGCCAGCCGTGCCGGCTATAGCTGGCAGCGGATCGGCGAAAACATTGCGGCTGGGCAAGGCTCGGAGAAGCAGGTGATGGCAGGTTGGCTGGCCAGCCCTGGGCACTGCAGCAACATCATGAACCCGGATTTCACCGAGATGGGTGCGGCCTATGCGATCGATAAGTCCAGCGCCGCCGGCAGCTACTGGACACAGGTGTTCGGCACGCCTCGCTAGGCGGCTGGTGAAGGCGCGGGTTCAGTTCTGGCTCTCCAGCCAGTTGTGCGCTTCGGTGTTCTGGTTTTCGTCGAAGGCCTTGATCGTCAAACCGGGAAACAGTGCCCCCTCGATCTCGCTGGCCTTGCGTAGCCACTCCTTGCTGGACACCACTGCGCAGCGATCGAAACGGCGGATGAAGCGAAACAGTTGGGGGATTCGTGCCAGTTCGACACCCATCGCGCCCAGCGTCGGAACATCGAAGTCGCCGATGCGATAGAGCATCTGGCCGTGACTGATGCCTTCTGACTTTCGCAGCAGTTCGTCCAACGCAAAGCGCATCTCGCTGCTGTCGAGTTTGCCGGAGAAATCCACGTCGATGCGTTTATCACCAATGCGGGTTACATGAAACATGACGAGTCCTCAATGAAATGGGTGGCAGCCAAGTAGCCCTGCCATTACCTGACCATAGTCGTTATGTGGCGTTCGGTTGAGCAAAAAAACTACTTCAACCAGCCTCTTTAGTGATCTGGATCAAGGCGCCGACCGGCCGGTCATGAGCGATTAAAATCGGCTAGAACCCTTGTGTGGCGTGCTTTTGCGAAAGTTTGTCTATGGCTATCAAGTTGCCTCGGCTGCAGCCGAGAAGTGTGTAATCGCGATCCTTTCTGTCGACTGTGTCGCATCCTCTCCTGCAGTTGGATATCTTCCATGACCAGCACCCTGGCGAACGTCATTCAATCTCTCTTGCGCGGGCTGGGTCTGCGTACCATCAATCAGCAATTCTTCTTTTCCTACAGCCTGATCTTTCTTTGCGCGGCGCTAACGGCCGGCGTGCTGTTCATGTCCAGTAAGGACGCCAGCCAGATCGACATGGCCGGTGCCCAGCGCATGCTCAGCCAGAAGATGATGAAAGAGGCGTTGTTGGCCGCACAGGGCATCGGTGGCCCGGCTGAAGTGGACAAAACCATCCAGCGCTTCGAGCAGTCTCATCGTCTCCTGCTCAATGGCGATGGTAGCCAGGGCATCGCCCCGGTGGAGCTGGCCAGCGCCAAGCCTCATCTGCAGCGCGTCGACCAGATATGGCAGCGCTATCGTCCAGCCGTACAGTTGTTGGCCGCTGGCCAGCAGGCTGATCTCAAAACGGTCGCGGCGGATGCCAATGAGATTCTCGCCGCCTCCAACGAGGTGGTGTCTCTGATTTCGACTGAAGTGAATCGCAATACGACCCAGCAGCTCTGGGTTGCGATGGGTTCGACTCTGACCATTTTGTTATTGGTTGTCCTCGGTCGGGTGGCTGGCATGAACTGGTTGATGCGGCATGTCGATCAGCTCCGTGAGCGGCTGGAGAAGGTTAGCCAGGGCGACTTCTCTTCGCCTATGCAGGTGCGCCATGCGGACGACGAAATCGGCATGATCACCCTCGCTTACAACCGGCTGCTGGGAGAGGTTGGCGAGATGATCCGTGGCGTGCGCCAGGCCGCCGATGACGCTGATGCTCAGTGCGTGCGCATGGCAAGTCTGGCGGGCGACAGTGCGCGCAACGTTGAAAGTCAGCAGGCCGAGATCGATCAGGTGGCCACTGCCATGAACGAGATGCTCGCCACTTCGCAGGAAGTCGCGCGCAGCACTGTCGAAGCGGCCAGCGCTGCCGACGTCGCCGAGCAGGAAACCAGCGCGGGTAACGCAGTGATGAACCAATCGGTTACGGCTATTCGCGCCCTGACCGGGCATGTCAATGGCCTGGCCGGCGTGATGCAGCAGCTGGTGCAGGACAGCCACGAAATCGGCAAGGTGCTCAATGTGATCAGTGGCATCGCCGAGCAGACCAACCTGTTGGCGCTTAACGCTGCCATCGAGGCGGCACGCGCGGGCGAGCAGGGTCGCGGCTTCGCCGTGGTGGCAGATGAGGTCCGCAGCCTGGCCAGCCGTACGCAGGATTCAGCCAAGGAAGTCAGTGTGCTGGTCGAGCGGCTTCAGAGCCAGGCTACACGTGCCGGCGAAGCCATGGACGCTTCACGGCAGAGCAGCACGACAACGCTTACGCAGATCGAAGCGGCGCAACATGCCCTGGGACAGATTGTCGGCGCGGTACAGACCATTCGCGGCATGACCAACCAGATTGCGACGGCGGCGGAGGAGCAGTCGCATGTTGCCGAGGACATGAATCAGTCGCTGACGCGTATCGCCCAGGTGGCCGATCAGGCGGCCAGCGCCACGCACGACACGGCAGCGTCGGGCAACACCATCATGCAGAGCATGAACGGGCTCAAGGCGTTGACGGGGCGTTTCCGTCTGCAGGCGTGATCATCAAGGTGGAGCGGGGGGCTTGGGATAGGGCGCTTCTTTGCATCGACAGCAAAGAGCGGCGCCCCCGCATTTGAGGTGCGGGGGCCGAGGGATCAGTCCTGGCGGCTGGTCACTTCCAGCAGGTGATAACCGAACTGGGTTTTCACTGGGCCCTGGACTTCATTGAGCGGGGCGCTGAAAACCACGGTGTCGAATTCCTTGACCATCTGACCGGGGCCGAACGAGCCCAGGTCGCCGCCCTGACGGCTGGACGGGCAGGTGGAATTGTCCTTGGCAACCTGAGCGAAATCGGCACCGCCTTCGATGGCAGCCTTCAGCTCGTTGCACTTTTCTTCGGTGGGAACCAGGATGTGGCGGGCGGTGGCTCGTGCCATGTGGGTCTACTCCAGTGGGAAAGGTGCGAGCCTACCGGATTTGCTCAGCGATTCAAGCATCGGCTCAGTTCGGCTCGGGCGAGGGCTGCTCCGGTGAGTTCTGCAGGATCGCCAGGCTGCGTTCGTATTGCTCGGCACTGAGTGGCATGTAGCCGGTGAAGTGAATCCAGCCGGGCAACCCCTGCAGATAGTGTTCGACGAATGCGCGGGTGATCGGTTTGCGCTGCAGGCTCTCTTCGTTCAGGTATACAAACAGCGGGCGCGTCAGTGGCTGATAGCGTCCTTCGCTGACCGTGGCGAGCGTCGGGTAAACCGGTCCGTTGCCGTTGTCCACGGCGAGCAACTTCAGTTCGTCCCAATGCCGATGGTACGCACCGATGCCAAAGAAACCGAGCGCATCGGGCTCGGCCGCAATCCCGGCGGCCAGCTGTTCCTCGTCTTCGCTGGCGGTGTAGTCCTGACGGCTGCGGTGCGTCGCGCCGACAATCTCACGGGTGAAAACATCGTAGGTGCCCGAATCCTGGCCCCGTCCGAACAGCTTCACGGGACGGTCCGGCCATTCGGGGCGGATCTGGTTCCAGCGCGTGACCCGACCTTCTGCCTCCGGTGCCCATAGGGCCTTGAGTTCATCTACCGTGATGTCTTTCGCCCAGTGGTTGCTGGGATGTGCCACTACCGCAATGGAGTCCATGGCCAGGGGGATCTTGCGGTAGCGGACGTCATTCTTGGCGCACTCTGCCTGTTCTTCGGCGTTCATTTCGCGCGACGCATCATTGATATCCGTCTCGCCGTCGCAGAAGCGACGAAAACCTGCGGTGGTCCCGGAAAACTCAACGTTGATCGGATGACCGGGGCGGGCACGCTGAAACCGTTTTATCGCTTCACGGGTTAGCGGGTAAACCGTGCTCGATCCGTCGATGAGCAGCCCTTCGGATGCCGCTGCCTCCGTTGCTCCCTCGGCTGATGCGAGCGTGGTGTGCAGGGCAAGCAATAGGCTGATCAGCAGTAACGCGCTGGATTTGGCGATGTGCATGGAGAGTTCCTTCTACCGGCTCAGGATTTCGGTTTCAGCCAGTCAGCCTTGAGCGTGGTCCAGAACAGCTGGAAGCTGTTGAAGCGCGTGTCCACGGCATTGATGTAGTCATCCAGATGGTCGATTTCACGGTGTTGCGCTTGCTGTTCCTGTCCGTCGATGCGTTCGAGCTGGGCCTCGAGTTCGTTCAGCGATTCACGGAGTTCGCGGATGCGGTTCTCGGTCTGGATGCGGCGTTCGCTTTGCATGATTGGCTCCAGGCAGGATCAGAGTTGGCTGCCGCCAATAAGCAGCAACGGAAGGCCGAAGAACACGCCGCCGATATAGGCCCCGACATACAGCTTGTTGCGCTGAGCCAGGTCCGCGAGGAAGTTGGCAATCGCCGGAGGCACGCCGCGCAGGAACGGCAGCACGTAGATGATGGAGATCCCCAGAAGGTTGAACATCAGATGCACCAGCGCGATCTGCATCGCCAGTTCTGCCGTGGGCCCGGCGATTGCCGTGGCGGCCAGCAGGGCGGTGACGCAGGTGCCAATGTTCGTACCCAGGGTGAATGGATAGACCTGCCGGAGCGTGAACACGCCCGTGCCGGCCAGCGGCACAATCAGTGCTGTTGTGGTGGATGACGATTGCACCAGTATGGTGATGACCGTTCCAGAGGCAATGCCGGACACCGGTCCGCGTCCGACGCTTGCATGCATGATGTCTTTGGCGCGACCCACCATCACCTTGCGCAGCACCTTGCCAATGGCCTGGACCACAAAGAGGATCAGCCCGATCCCGATGATGATCAGCCCGACACCGGCCCACACCGTGCTCGGTAGCCAGGACACGCTGGCTTCGAGCAGCTCGCTGGCAGGGGTCAGTATGGTCTTCATGAAGTTCATGCTCTTCATGTCGACGCCGGCACTGTCATGCACCAGCAGGCCCGCAAGCGCCTGTGACATGCGCTCCAGTGGATGAAAGAGCAACTCCACCGGCAGCAGGATGGTCACCGCTGTGATGTTGAAGGCGTCATGCACCGTGGCCGCAGCGAAGGCTCGGTGAAACTCTTCTCCACTGCGGATATGGCCGAGGCTGACAATGGTGCTGGTCAGCGATGTGCCGATGTTTGCGCCCATGATCAACGGAATCGCGATAGGGATCGGCAGGCCACCGGCGACCATGCCCACGATGATCGAGGTCACCGTGCTGGAACTCTGAATCAGCGCCGTTGCAGCCAGGCCGATCATCAGCCCGACAAAGGGGTTGGTGGCGAAAGCGAACAGTTCTTTTGCGTTGTCGCCCACTGCGGCTTTGAAGCCGTCGCCGATCGCGCCGACCGCAGCCAGCAGCAGATAGATCAGCGTGACCACCAGCAGCCAGGAAAGCCATTGACGCGTAATCGGAGTGGAGGATTTTGCCGCCAGGGCACCGGCGTTCATCGTCATCAGGCAACTCCCGTGAGCGTGTCAGTGGCTCGACGGTGTGCCTCGGCTGTGACTACTTGATGACCGCAACGGCAGAGGGAGACTAACGGTCAGTGCGTGCAGCGATAGCAATGCTATCTGAGCCCGCGCAGCGTCGTTTCGCGCGGATTGCAGGCCGTAGGTGGTGCGTTGCTGACGGGAAAGGGAGGCAGGAGCCTGCCGCTAACAGGCTCCGTTCGCTACCGTTCGTGAGTCACACTCAGGCAGCGTTGCTGCTGCGTGTGGCTTCGGCTGTGGGGCGCTCGGCCAGATACCGCTCCAGGCGTGATTTGTCAGCCTCATCGAATGCCAGACCGAGCTTGGTCCGGCGCCAGAGGATATCGTCGAGCTGCGTCGCCCATTCTTCACGACGAAGGTAGTCGACTTCCAGGGCATACAGGTGCTGGCCGAGGTCTTCACCCAGTGCATCGATCGAGCGGGCATCGCCGAGCATGCGCCAAACGCGATTGCCGTAGAGGGTCGCCCAGCGTTTGGCCAGCGGTTGATCGATGCCTTTCACCTCGGCCATCAACTCAGCAGCAAGCGCCTCGGCGGTGGTCATGCCTTCCCCACCAGGCAACGTATCCTTGGCGGTCCAACTTGGGCCCATTTTCGGGAAAAAGGGCTTGAGCTGAGCCATCGCCGATTCGGCGAGTTTGCGGTAGGTGGTCAGCTTGCCGCCGAACACCGAGAGCAAGGGCGCCTGCTTCTCTTCGGCAGCCAGAGACAAGGTGTAATCGCGCGTCACCGCCGATGGGTTATCCGACTCGTCGTCACACAATGGCCGAACACCGGCAAACGTATGAACGATGTCATCCGCTTTCAGCTGCTTACGGAAATGGCTATTGGCGACGCCCAGGACATAGGCGATCTCTTCTTCACTGATGCTGACCGTGGCTGGGTCGCCGCGGTATTCGCGGTCGGTAGTCCCGATCATGGTGTAGCGGTCCAGATAGGGGATGGCGAAGACGATGCGCCGATCCTCGTTCTGCATGATGTAGGCCTGCTCACCTTCGTACAGTTTCGGCACGATGATGTGGCTGCCCTGAATCAGGCGGATGCCGTAAGGCGAGCGCTGCTGCAGGTTCTCACCGATAAACTGCGCCACCCAGGGCCCAGCCGCGTTGACCAGCGCCTTGGCGCGTAGGGAGAAACGGCTGCCATCCTGACGCTGCAGTTCGACATGCCAGATGCCGCCGGCGCGCTTGGCGCTCAGGCATTGGGTGCGGGTGTGGATGTGCGCGCCTTTTTCCCGCGCAGCCATGGCGTTAAGCACGACCAGCCGCGCATCGTCGACCCAGCAGTCGGAATATTCGAAACCGCGCTTGATCGCGGGCTTCAAGGGGCTGTCATCGCCGAAGCGCAGGCCGCGTGATGCGGGCAGCTTTTCACGCTTGCCGAGGTTGTCGTAAAGGAACAGACCGGCGCGAATCATCCAGGCGGGGCGCAGGTGCGGACGATGCGGCAGGACGAAACGCATGGGTTTGACGATATGCGGCGCTTTCGCCAGGAGCACTTCACGCTCGGCCAGGGCTTCGCGCACGAGGCGGAATTCGTAGTGCTCCAGATAGCGAAGGCCGCCATGGATCAGTTTGCTGCTGGCCGACGACGTGTGGCTGGCCAGGTCATCACGCTCGCACAGAAACACCGACAGGCCGCGTCCGGCTGCATCAGCAGCGATGCCTACACCATTGATGCCACCGCCAATCACAGCGATGTCGTACAGCTCGGAGACGGTCTCAGTCACGGGATTCTCCTCAAGAACGAACATTAATTTTCGAATGTGAACATCCTAGCGCACATATGAATGGCTCTCTAGAGCTGATGTTCATTTTTTATATCAAAAGAAAATAATCGAACCGATACGAACAGATAATTGGTGCTTAGCCGGGCATTAAGATAATGCCGGTCAGCGAATGCGCGCCGTCAGTGTGGGCGTGAGAGGTTATGGCAATGCTATTGGTGGGCTGAAGCCCACCCTACTGCTGCGGCGGGCTGACGATCACCGGCACGAACGTATCGGCAGTTAGAGGGTAGGCTGCGGCCGTGTAGGGTGGGCTTCAGCCCACCGGTTCCGCCACTGCAATGTCAGGTATTAGCCACCGTCAAATCAGGAGTCGGCGCGAGGTGCGCCATCAGGCGCATGGTGCAGCGGAAGGCGGGTCGGTGTTGGTCTTGCCTCGGGCTGACGAACACCGACACGTGGCGGGTCAGCCGAGTAGGGTGGGCTTCAGCCCACCGGTGCCGCCACTGCAATGTCAGGTATTAGCCACCGTCAAATCAAGAGTCAGCGCGAGGTGCGCCATCAGGCACATGGTGCAGCGGAGGGCGAGTCGGTATTGGTCTTGCCGCGGGCTGACGAACACCGACACGAACGTATCGGCTGCAGCCGAGTAGGGTGGGCTTCAGCCCACCGGTGCCGCCACTGCAATGTCAGGTATTAGCCACCGTCAAATCAAGAGTCAGCGCGAGGTGCGCCATCAGGCACATGGTGCAGCGGAGGGCGAGTCGGTATTGGTCTTGCCGCGGGCTGACGAACACCGACACGAACGTATCGGCTGCGGCCGAGTAGGGTGGGCTTCAGCCCACCGGTGCCGCCACTGCAATGTCAGGTATTAGCCACCGTCAAATCAAGAGTCGGCGCGAGGTGCGCCATCAGGCGCATGGTGCAGCGGAGGGCGGGTCGGTGTTGGTCTTGCCGCGGGCTGACGAACACCGACACGAACGCTTCAGCCAGTCACTTCCAGTTTGACCTTGTGCCGGCTGAGCAACTCGAGAAACGCCTCGGGTGGCTGGGCCTCGGTAAACAACATGTCGATCTGTTCAAGCGAGCCGAGGCGGGTCATGGCGTTGCGGCCGAATTTGCTCGAGTCGGCGGCGAGGAAGACCTGGCGGGCGTTGTTGATGATGGCCTGCGAGACGCGCACTTCCTGGTAATCGAAGTCCAGCAGGGTGCCGTCCTCGTCGATCCCGCTGATGCCGATCAGTGCGAAGTCGACCTTGAACTGACCGATAAAATCCGCTGTGGCTTGGCCGACCACGCCGCCATCGCTGCGCACGTTGCCGCCTGCAATCAACACGTCGAAATCTTCCTTGGGGCTGAGGATGCTCGCCACGTGCAGGTTGTTGGTGATGACTTTGAGATCGCGATGGTTGAGCAGGGCGTGGGCGATGGCTTCGGTGGTGGTGCCGATGTTGATGAACAGCGACGCCTGATCGGGAATGTGTGCAGCCATAGCGTCGGCGATGCGGCGCTTCTCGTCGCGCATCTGCCGGGCGCGTTGGGTATAGGCGGTGTTCTGTACGCTGGAATCGTGGGCGGCACCGCCATGGTAGCGGCGAAGCAGGCCGGCTTCGCCTAGCTGGTTGATATCACGGCGGATGGTCTGGGGCGTGACTGCAAACTGCTGCGCCAGCTCTTCGATGCTGACGTAGCCGCGTTCGCGGACCAGTTCGAGAATGCTTTGCTGTCGTGGGGCCAGACTCATGGAGGCTTCCTTCTTATCGATATGCCGTGAAGGATGCCGCAGTCTGGGATTTGATTAAAGAATTGTTCGTTTGCGAATAAGCGTGCCCGGCGCGGTTAAGACCCGGGCCGGGCGCGAGGTGTGGTGCGTTTGGACGTCGAGGCTTATTCCTCTTCCCAGTCGCGGGTGCGGCCAACCGCCTTCTTCCAGCCTTTATAGAGTGCTTCGCGCTTCTCATCGTCGCAGGCCGGTTCGAACACGCGCTCGATGGTGGCCTTGCTGCGCAACTCGTCCAGGCTGCTCCAGAAACCGGTCGCCAGGCCTGCCAGGTAGGCAGCGCCGAGAGCGGTGGTTTCCTTCATTTCCGGGCGTTCGACTTGGGTGCCGAGCAGGTCGGCCTGGAACTGCATGAGGAAGTTGTTCGCCACTGCACCGCCATCCACGCGCAGTGAACGCAGGCGCTCGCCGGCGTCCTGCTGCATGGCGTCGAGCACGTCGCGGGTCTGGTAGGCGATGGATTCCAGCGCGGCGCGAATGATGTGGTCGACCTTTACACCCCGCGTCAGGCCGAACAGTGCGCCGCGGGCGCGCGGGTCCCAGTATGGCGCGCCGAGCCCGGTGAATGCCGGCACCAGATAAACGCCGTTGCTGTCTTGCACCTTGGTGGCGAAGTACTCGGAATCCAGCGAATCGTTGATCACCTTGAGCTCGTCGCGCAGCCACTGCACGGTAGAACCACCATTGAAGATGGCGCCTTCAAGGGCGTAGTTGACCTCGCCCTTGGGGCCGCAGGCGATGGTGGTGAGCAGTCCGTGTTCGGACTGCACGGCCTTGGTGCCGGTGTTCATCAGCAGGAAGCAGCCGGTGCCGTAGGTGTTCTTCGCCTGGCCGGGCTCGACGCACATCTGGCCGAACAGCGCGGCCTGCTGATCGCCCGCAATACCGGCGATGGGAATGCCGGTGCTCTGGCCGGAGCCGAGATAGGCGTGGCCGTAGACTTCTGAGGAGGAACGCACTTCCGGCAGCATTTCGCGCGGAATATCCAGCGTCTCCAGCATTACCGGGTCCCAGTCCAGCTTGTGGATGTCGAACAGCATGGTGCGCGAAGCGTTGGTGTAGTCGGTGACGTGGGCCTTGCCCTGGGTCATTTTCCAGATCAGCCAGCAATCAACGGTGCCGAACAGCAGCTCGCCTCGGCGCGCGCGCTCACGGCTGCCCTCGACGTGATCGAGGATCCACTTGATCTTGGTGCCGGAGAAGTAGGGGTCGATGACCAGGCCGGTGGTCTTGCGGATATGGTCTTGCATACCGTCGCGTTTGAGCTGATCGCAGATCGGGGTGCTCTGGCGGCTCTGCCAGACAATGGCGTTGTAGATCGGCCGGCCGGTGTTCTTGTCCCAGACAATGGTGGTTTCGCGCTGGTTGGTAATGCCGATGGCAGCAACCTGCTCATTGGTGATGCCGGCCTGTGCCAGCGCCTCGACGAACACGCCGCTCTGAGTGGCCCAGATTTCCATGGGGTCATGCTCGACCCAGCTCGGTTGTGGGTAGATCTGTGCGAACTCGCGCTGAGCGATGGTGATTACGTTGGCGTTGCGGTCGAGCACGATGGCCCGCGAGCTGGTGGTCCCCTGGTCGAGGGCGACGATGAATTGCTTGTTGTTCTGATTGCTCATGGTGTCGATTCCTTAACGAGCTTCTTGGGCAGTGACATCGTGTTTGGAGTAGCGGTCGGCCTCTGGTTTTGGTTCCGGTTCCGGAACAGCGCAAGCACCGCCAACGCCCGGTAGATGCTTGCAGATCAGTGCCTTGTAACCAGCGGCCCCGAGGCAGGCGCCAATGACCGGGGCGATCAGCGGGACCAGGAAGTAGGGGATATCCCGGCCGCCGGTGAATGCGACCTGTCCCCACCCTGCGAAAAAGGTCATCAGCTTGGGTCCGAAGTCGCGTGCCGGGTTCATCGCGAACCCGGTCAGCGGCCCCATCGCGCCGCCGATCACCGCAATCAGCAGGCCGATCAACAAGGGCGCCAGCGGCCCGCGGGGCAGACCATTACCATCATCGGTAAGGGCCATGATCATCCCCAGCAGGATAGCGGTAATCACCACTTCCACTAGAAACGCTTGGCCGATCGAAAGCGACGGGTGCGGGTAGGTGGAGAACACCGATGCGAGCTCGAGGCTGGCGACACTTCCGCGAGCCATCTGCTGGGCCTGTTCGAAATCGAAAAACAGGCTGCTGTAAAGTCCATAAACCAACGCAGCGGCACAGAAGGCGCCGGCGGTCTGGGCGAGGATATAGGCCGGCACCTTGTTACGCTCGAATGTGCCGAACAGCCAGAGCGCAATGGATACCGCAGGGTTCAGGTGAGCACCGGAAACACCGGCCGCGAGGTAGACGCCCATGCTGACGCCAATACCCCATATAACGCTTATTTCCCAAAGACCTAGATCTGCGCCGCCGAGCTTGAGTGCCGCCACGCAGCCGGTACCGAAGAAGATCAACAGGGCGGTGCCGAGAAACTCGGCGATGCATTGCCCCCGAAGCGTCGGGGTGGACGGGTTACTCATGCGCAGAACCTCTTTGTGGGACTGTTGTTTTTATGATCCGAATACTGCGAGGGTTCGGAAATGTTCGGAAGTGAAAACTTAAAGTCAAAAGTACGGGCTGTCAAAGTAAAAAGCTGAACATTTCAACGGAAAGCTGACGAAACAGCGTGGTGTCTGTCGAGAGTGGCAAATTTCCGGCGCGCAAATGATGGCCTGAGCGGCTGTCAGCCAGGTTTTGATGTGGCAGCCGCTGGAACTTGCAGGCCGACAAAAGCACGGCCATTGACGCAGTCGGATCGCAACGACCTCGGAGGCTGGCTGCGATCCGCTGGTTGGAGGGGTTAACTGATCAGTGGTTCTTCGACCTGCGCGGCCCCACGCTCAGTTTTCTGCGGCATGGCTTCGAAGCTGTCTGCCTGGGCCATGCTCCAGATCCTGGCGAAGAACTCGCTGTCGATCTTTGGCCTCAACAGCGCACCGGGCTGGACGAAATAGTAGAGCTGCGAGAACAGCTTGATTTCCGTAGAGCTGACGCGTCGGATCAGGTGATGCGGGCCCAGTTCGGCAGGATGTGACAAGCCGGCAGCTGCAAGCAGTTCGGCCAGCGCGTGCACGGTGTTGCGGTGAAAGCTGAACACTCGATTGGACTTGTCCGGAACCACCAGAGCGCGTTGGCGCAGCGGGTCCTGGGTGGCAACGCCGGTGGGGCAGCGATTGGTGTGGCAATGCAGCGACTGAATGCAGCCGATCGCGAACATGAACCCACGAGCCGAGTTCACCCAGTCCGCGCCCATGGCCAGGACGCTGGCGATGTCGAAGGCGCTGACGATCTTGCCGCTGGCACCGATGCGAATGTGCTCGCGCAGATTGCAGCCGACCAGCACGTTATGCACGAATAGCAGGCTTTCGCGCAGTGGCATGCCGATGTGGTTGGTGAACTCGACCGGCGCCGCGCCCGTGCCGCCTTCCTTACCGTCGACCACAATGAAATCCGGATAGATACCGCTCCCCAGCATCGCCTTGACGATGCCAACGAATTCCCACGGATGGCCGATGCACAGCTTGAAACCGACCGGCTTGCCGCCGGACAGCTCGCGCAGACGGGCGATAAAATTCATCAACTCCAAGGGTGTGCTGAAGGCGCTATGGCTCGCGGGGGAAATGCAGTCCACGCCCTCCGGCACGCCGCGGGTGGACGCGATTTCCGCGTTGACCTTGCGCCCCGGCAAGATGCCGCCGTGCCCTGGTTTGGCGCCTTGGCTCAGCTTTATCTCGATCATCTTGACCTGCGGATCCCGTGCCTGAACGGCGAAGCGATCCGGATCGAATGCACCGCTTTCGGTTCGACAACCGAAATAACCGCTGCCCAGTTCCCAGACCAGATCCCCGCCGTGCTGGCGATGGTAGCTGCTGATGCTGCCTTCGCCTGTGTCGTGGTAGAAGCCACCGAGTTTGGCGCCTCGGTTCAACGCCTGGATCGCATTGCCACTGAGCGAGCCGAAGCTCATCGCTGAAATGTTGAACACCGAAGCGGAGTAGGGCTGCTCACACTGCGGCCCGCCGATCGATACGCGGAAGGTTTCGGGATCGCTGACCGCTGCGGTGCGGATCGAATGGCCGATGCATTCGTATCCCGGTTCGTATACGTCGATAAGGGTGCCGAAGGGTTTGTCATCCACCTCGTTTTTCGCCCGTGCATAGACGAGCGAGCGTTGTGCGCGGGAAAACGGTACGCGCTCCTGATCGCTTTCAAGCAGGTACTGACGAATCTCCGGACGGATGCCTTCGACCAGGTAACGGATGTTGCCGAGGATCGGATAATTGCGCCGCACCGCATGTTCGCACTGGCGAAGATCACGAATGCCGACAAGGGTCAGCAGCGCGGTGACGACGAACAACGGCCACACCCAAGGGTGGCTCAGGAAAGGAAGGCAAAGCACGGCAGTGGCAGCGCACAGGACGAAAAAAGCGTAACGGCTGAACAGCGAGAGATTCATCTGTGCACCTGTGAGGGGCGGCGGACCTGCCATAAAGCGAGAAGCCTATCGTACCGGCCTCGGTCCGCCTATCGGAGGTCTGCGCCCGAGCCGCTTAACGATCCAAGCGTGATAGCGTCGCCGAGTCGGGATCGGCCGCGAAGAACGCATCCAGCACCGCTTGAAACGTCGTCCGTTCAGGCGCAACGGCAGCGAACAGCGTCATGCTCGAGCGCAGCTTCATGTCGTCGGGCGAACCTAGAATCTGACGTGCCGGACGTTCGGCATGGGCGAGCAGTGCTTGCGCGCATTGCTCCAGGCGAGGCCCGAGCAGAGGGTGCTCTAGATACGCGGTCGCTTCGTCCGCATCCTTGATGGCGTAGCGACGCGCCATGTCGCTGTGGCCGAGGCCTGCTATCTGCGGAAAGATGAACCACATCCAGTGGCTTTGCTTGTGGCCGGCGTTGAGTTCCGCCAGCGCGCGGTCGTAGATCGATTGCTGGGCGTCGACGAATCGCTGCAGATCGTGTGGGTCGCTCATAGTGCCTCCCGATTGCTCAGACTGTCCTAATCAGAGCCGGGATGGCGGGGTTGATTCCCGAGAGGGAGGGAGCGAGCTGGGTGTCGTCGATGGCAGGCAAGGTGCGTCAACGCCCACAGGGCTTCATTGGGCTCAACGGCGTTCGTAGGGCCGAACACGTTCGGCCCTACAGGCGTATGTCCGCTCGGCGCAGCGTCATGCTCAGCGTGCGTCACCCAGGCCGGCGAGGCGTGTGTTGGCGATATAGAACAGCTCGCCGCCTCGTACCAGGGTGTCGTTGGACGGATTGATGGTCGGTTGGGTCTGGTCCTTGGCGCGGTAGCCAATCAGCGTCGCGTTGTGCCGGTCTTTCAATTGCTTGTACAGCGCGCCGACCGTGCTTTCGTAGCTCTCGGGCAGTAGC
This sequence comes from Pseudomonas sp. 10B238, assembly GCF_000970615.1. NCBI lineage: Bacteria > Pseudomonadati > Pseudomonadota > Gammaproteobacteria > Pseudomonadales > Pseudomonadaceae > Pseudomonas > Pseudomonas sp. 10B238. The sequence continues at coordinate 9,835 of NZ_KQ033947.1, read as the reverse complement.
AGGCGGTATTGGGTCGCGCCCTGGCCGACGCTCAGCAGCTCATTGATGATCACCGAGGAGCCCGGGTCCTGCGATGAGCGCACCAGCATCTCGATGGCCATGCTGGAGGTGCATTCCAGTTTGGGCGCATAGCTGCGCGCCAGTCGGGCGGTCTCGCTGCTGCTGAAATGGGCAACCACATGGCCGATCGGATTGAGCTGGTTGATGGTCAGCACCACCGCGAGCGTCAGGTCGTCCGAGCCGGTGCGCACCAGTGTGCGTTCGGCCCCTTTCACCCCGGCGCGCTGCAGCAGTGCCAGGGACGACAGGCTCTCGCCATGGATGAACTCAGTTTTGCCTGGCATCGGGTTTTCTTCAAGCGCCGTGTCGCAGATGACGATCAGGTGGTCGTTGGAGGTTTCGTCTTCATGCAGCAGCTCGACGACACGCTCGCTGATTTCGCCTTCCCAACCGATGACAACGGTATGGCCCGTGCAGGTGGCGAACGTTCCTTTGCCTTTCATGCCTTTCCTCCAGACTGCAATGATGGAATTGGTGGTTTTGCCGATGACGGCGGTCAGCAGCGCGATGCCGCCGACCATCAGCCAGGTGGAAACAAAGATGCGACCGCCAGCAGTCTGCGGTGAGAAGTCACCGTAGCCGACGGTCAGTGCGGTGGTCAGATAGAAGTAGATGAAGGTTTTCAGCTCGGTGAGCGGCGCTTCGGCGAACAGACGCAAACCGAGGTAGGACACGCCGGCATGCACTAAAAGCGCGAATAACAGTGCGGCCCAGCCAAATCGGCTGGTAACAGCCGCCAGTTGCCTGCGCAACTGAATAATGATCGACATCGGCCCTGACTCCATGGCTTTCGGTAATGGCCATCGTAACGAGGCTCTGAATGGCCCAGGTCACGCTATAGACCTGCGGCATCCTAAGGGCCGAAGCCGCAGCTTGCCAGCCTCGCTGCCCGCCATGGGCTAGCAGCGGTACCTGAGTGACGTAGTGGTGGGCGCCTGAGCGGCGGTTCCGCCAAGCGCCCGAACTGTCCTAGCGTTGCTCACGAAAACAGCTCTGGCACAGCCGAAACTTGCGCGCTGCCATCGGCATCGCCTTGCCACAGCCCTTGCAATTGCGGTTGTCGCCGGATCCGCGGCGGCGGTCCGAGCTGCGTGGCTTGCGCTGGCGCGACAACTCGCGGGTGATGGCGCCATTAAGGAGACTGCGATGCTCTTCGGCCTGCTCCAGCGCCGGAAAGTGTGCGGGCAGCGTGCGCGCCAGATGCAGGTAGGTTTCGATGACGTGCAGCGAGCTTTCCAGCGTCGCCAGGTCGGCATCGATGATCAGCCGCGGCAATGGGATCTCTTTGTCCTGCGCGACCTTTTTCAACCACTGCTGGGCGAAAACGGCGGCCGGGCTGTCGAGACCTCCGCGTATTGGTGTGCAGGCAAATATCCAGCGCAACGGCAGGTCGATGGTCGGTTCGTCGATCAGCTTGATCCATTCCGCCAGCTCGTCGGGCAGGATCGAGATGAATTCGTCGCCATAGTTGATGTTGCGGTTGAACGTCAGCCAGGCCCGCAACAAGCTCGGCTCGTTCATCAGTTCGGAGATGGCTTGCAGGTGCTCGATGGAAGGTCGGACCTGAAATTGCGTCAGGTCCACCGGCAAGTCCGAGCTGTGGAACAGGCGCTTGATCGACTGCAGCGTCTGCCCGTCCAGCGCGGTGATGAGGCCGCTGTCGTGATGACCGAAGCGCCCGGCGCGGCCGCCGATCTGCTTGACCTCCTGCACCTTCAGCTGGCGGTTCTGGATGCCGTCGTACTTTTCGTCGGTGTAGAAGCACAGCGTGTGCGCCGGCAGGTTGAGGCCCATACCCACAGCATCCGTGGCGACCATGAGGTCTGCTTCGCCTTCGCGGAAGCGACGTGCCTGCTCGCGGCGAACTTCCGGTGACAGCGCACCGTAGACCACCGAGACGCTCTTGCCGGTCATCTCCAGCATCGCCTTGAGCTCCAGCACTGTCCTGCGGCTGAAGGCGACCAGCATCGAGCCGGCATCGAGCTGCTTGAGGTTGGTCGAGCGGCGCGCCACGTCCACGGGTGAAAGTCGTTTGGTGCGTTTGACCACCAGTTGGTCTTCGCAGAGGTTGCAGAGGGTTTTCAGCGACGGCTGGATCAGCTCCGGGCCGGTCATGATCAGGTCCTGGGTGTAGGCGCTGACCAGCGCATCGACCCAGGCCCAGCCGCGTTGCGAGTCGGCCATCATCTGCACTTCGTCGATCACCACCACGTCCCAGGACTCGTGACGGAAGCGGGCGAATTCCTCGACGGTGCAGCAATAGTGGGTCGCACCTTCGCGGATGATTTCCTCTTCGCCGGTGACCAACGAGCAGGGCACGCCCATCGATTCGATGCGTTCCTGGTTTTCCAGAGCCATCAGGCGCAGCGGCGACAGGTAGATGGCGTGGGTCACGCCGGTCATGGCCTGGATCGCCTGGTAAGTCTTGCCGCTGTTGGTCGGGCCGAGCAGGGCGGTCCAGGTGCGAGTGATGCGCCGCGCGGCGTAGAGCTTGTGGTAATGGACGAAGCGCGGGTTGTTCTCCAGTAGCACGGCGAAGGCCATCTTTTCGCGATTGTCCTCGCGGGCAAAACGGATGGTCCGGCGCAGCTTTTTTGGCTCCATCATGAAGACTTCGGTCAGGCGCTTCTCGCCGAGCAGCTGCAGATCGAAGTCCTGCGCTTCCTCGATCATCATCTCGAACTTGGCATTCATCGCCTGACGGTCTTCGTCTTTGAGCCGCGCGACTTCTTGCTCGCTGAGCACATGGCCCTGGCCGCCCGGAATGCGCCTTTGCATGTCCAGGGCGACCTCGCCGTGGCGCAGCTCGACCACATAGCGCAGCTCGTGCTTGACCTCGTTGACGATGTCGACGGCGCGCGCCGCAAAGTCGTCGAGGCGTGAAAGCCGAACGGGCAGGCGCTCCAGGCATTGGGCTTTCTGTTCTTCGCTGAGGCTGGTGAACGGCATCTCCAGGACATGCAGGCGATCCCGGACCAGGGCCTGCACCGCAGCGCAGACGTTGCGTTCAAAGTCCTCGGTCGACTGACTATCGTCGATGCGCAGCGCAAATTCAGGTTCCAGCAGGTTCTGCACCGGGCCGCAATCCAGCGATTTCTCAATACCGAAGATATCGACGGTACAACTGAAATCGTTCACGTCGCGGTTCAGCAGTCGGCCGATCAGGTGAGTCGGGTCGGCGTCCTCAAGATTCGCCTCGACCGTGGGCTGGTCCAGCCCAAGCCAGAACAACCGCGCTGCACGGCCAATTTCGGGTGGCTGATGGCCGAGGTAGGTGCTGAACCATTTCTCCTGGTGATTTTTCTTCGCCACGAAATCGGGATGGCGCTCGCTGGCCCAGTCCAAAAAGCGCTGAAGTCTTTCGAGTGTGTGGGTGTGGCGGTGTTTGGCTTCGGCCTTGCGCATGATCGACGCCTCTCTGATCAGGGGTCCTGCAAGTTTGGACAATCGGGCTGCACAATACGAGCGGCACGGCAGGCGGCCATGCGTCGGCTCGCAGACGAACGTATGGGGATGCTCGGAGTCGCAAATTCTATACGTCCGAAACCGACTCGCGGGAGACAACGGCTATGGTGCTTCGCAACGGAGAAAGCAGCTGCTCACTACAGGCCGTTTCAGTGGGCGATGGTCCTTCATGGCGCGCCAACGATCTGTTCGGGCGGGTCATCTGTGCGGTCATGCTCGGGATGTTGATGCTGGCCGGGGCTGGCGTCGGGAGCGTTCAGGCTGAGGATCTGAAGCACCCCAGCGATCTCCTACAGGTCACCAATTATCCTGGCGGTCTGGCGATAGCCGAACTCTCGCGCTGGCGTGAAGCAACGCCGGAAATAAAAGACATCAAGATCCCATCCAGTGCCGACGATAGTGAGCAGGCGGCGCTGTTCTACGACTCAGGTTCAGACAAGGAAAAGCCGCTGCTCATGGTGCTGCACAGCTGGAGCACCGATTACCTGCAGAACATCGACATTCCGCTGGGCCAGTTCGCAATTGCGAACGACTGGGTGTTCATTCACCCGAACTTCCGCGGTCAGAACGATGGTCGTCCCGAGTCGACCGCCTCCGATCTGGCGATTTCTGACATGCAGGACGCGCTCGAATATGCGCGAGAACATGCTGAAATTGACGAGTCGCGAATCTACCTGCTCGGCTATTCGGGCGGCGCGATGAATGCACTGCACCTGGCGAGTCGTAATCCCGATGTGTTTGCCGGCGTTGCGGCTTGGGTGCCGGTTTATGACCTGGTGACCTGGCACCAATGGAACAAAGCGCGCGGCGAAAAGTACGCCGGGGAAATCGAGCAGGCCTGTGGTGGTGAGCCAACTCAGGGCTCCAGCGCCTTTGATGAATGCCGCAAGCGCAGCCCGAGTCGCTATGTGCCGGAGGTGGCGGGCGATATTCGCGTACTCATCGCTCACGGCATCAATGACACCACTGTCCCGCCTGAGCAGGCGCTTCATGCCTTCAACGACCTGGCGAAGGAAGAGGATCGAATCCCTCAGGAGCAGATCGACCAGTTGATGGAGACTCGCCAGGTCCCAGAAGCATTGCGCCAACGATCGGCCAAGGGCAGCGATAAATTCCCGCAGTTCGCCGAGGCGGATGCTGATGTGTTGCTGTACCTGAAGTCGGGTCCGACCGAGCTGGTGCTGTTCGAAGGCGAGCACGACATGCTTTACCGGCCTGGGCTGGAATGGCTTTCTCGTCAGCAGCGGTGATGCAAGATTGAGATCGATACAAGGACCCCGAAGTCGCTATGAGCAGTCAACACCTCAGCATGTCGAGTCACCTTTGCAGGCGGGTACTGGCGGCCTTCGGTCTGGCCGGATGGATGGTTTCAGCTGTCAGCGCGGCGGACCGGGACTGGTCCAGCGTCACCGAGCCGCTAGCCGGCGAGCCGCGAATCATTGGTAAGCATGGCGCGGCGTGTCTGGCTGGCGCGGTCCAGCTGCCGCCCGAAGGTGAGGGGTACCAGGCCGTCGATATGCAGCGTAACCGTCACTACGGGCATCCCGCGCTGCTTGATTACATCCAGGACCTTGGCCGCCGGCTGGATGGGGCTGGCATCGGGCCCATGCTCGTCGGCGATATGGCGCAGCCGCGCGGCGGCCCGATGTCCTATGGGCATGTCAGCCACCAGAGCGGTCTGGACGTCGACATCTGGTTTCGTCTGGACCTGCCGCCGCTCGCCCGTAGCGAGCGCGAGGGTATCGAACAACCCATCCTCGTCGACGAAACCACCGGGGAACTGGACAGCGCTCGCTGGACCGCCCAGCACGCCGAGCTGATCCGCCTTGCCGCTCAGGATCCGCGGGTGACGCGCATCTTCGTCGATGCCGCGGTCAAACGAGACCTCTGCGAGCGTGAGTGGGGCGACCGCTCCTGGCTGCAGCGCATCCGCCCATGGCCGTTTCATGACGAACATCTGCATGTTCGTCTGCGCTGTCCAGAGGGCTCGACAGAGTGTGTCGACCAGCCACCGCCGCCACCGGGTGAGGGCTGCAAAGCGATTCTCCCGACCCCGCGGCCCGTGGCAATGGCCAGCCCAAGTCGCCGTCTGCCCGCTGCCTGCGCCGCTGTGTTCAGTCAGTAGACGGCTGGGATGCGAAACGTAACGGGAGCGGTCCGGTGAGTATCGCCAGCAAAAAATCCTCCGTTCTGCTCGGCACCGCCGGTTGGAGCTTGCCGCGCGAGCAATGGCCGGCGTTTCCAGCGGAGGGCACGCACCTGCAGCGGTACGCGGCTCGTTTACCCGCTGTCGAGATCAACAGCTCGTTTTACCGAGCCCATCGGCCCACGACCTACGCCAAGTGGGCGGAAAGCGTGCCGGTCGGGTTTCGTTTCAGCGTCAAGGTACCCAAGCAGATCACCCATGAACGGCGGCTGGCTGGCTGCGATCAACTGATCGAACAGTTTCTGAACGAATGTGGCCATTTGGCTGACAAGCTAGGCTGCCTGCTGGTGCAGCTGCCACCTTCGCTGGTTTACGAGCCGAGCGTCGCCCAAGCGTTCATCGACTCGTTGAGAGCACGTTACGACGGGCTGGTGGCGATCGAGCCGCGCCATCCGAGCTGGCTCGATGCCGAGCCAGTGCTGCAGCACGCTCGAATCGCACGGGTCGCGGCTGACCCGGCACCCTTTCCGGCGGCGGCCGAGCCGGGCGGTTGGGATGGCTTCACTTATCACCGTCTGCATGGCTCGCCGCGCATCTACTACTCCTCGTATGGTGACGATTGGCTCGACGGTTTGACCGAACGGCTGGCCGAGCGAAGCGCTACGCAACCAGCGGACAAAACCAGCTGGTGCATTTTCGACAACACCGCCAGCGGGGCGGCGACCGCTAATGCGCTAGCACTGCAGCATCGCCTCAAGCAGATCTGACTCTGCTCGCAAGGTGGCGACACAAACCGAAATGGTCTGAAGGGAAGGCCAGCCGGTACGGTCTGGGTTTTCCGCTACCGTTGAACAGTCGTCTCACTGAGCAGGAATGCCTCCATGAACAAGATCTGTATTGCCCTGGCGCTGACCGGGATGGTCGGTGCCGCCGAAGCGGCGGTGGTGGTCAAGCCACATGCCTATGAGATCGTCGGTGAAACCTATGAGGGGCTGCTCGTCTATGACGATTCGGTCACCACGCCGCGGCCCGGCTTGCTGATGGTGCCCAACTGGTTGGGCGTCACCGAGCGCTCCGCTGAAAAGGCGGCGCGCGCGGCGGGGGATAAGTACGTCGTGTTCATGGCTGACCTGTACGGCAAGGCGGTGCGGCCATCCAATCCGGATGAAGCCAAGGCGGCTGCCACGTCGGTACGTGGCGATCGGCCGCTGATGCGCAAACGGGCCCAGGCTGCGGTCGAGGCGTTCAGGTCGCAGCAGGTGGTTGCGCTGGATACCGGCAAGATGGCGGCGATCGGTTTCTGCTTTGGCGGCGGTGCAGTTCTTGAGTTGGCCCGGTCCGGTTCCGATCTGGACGCCTTTGTCTCGTTCCATGGCAACCTGGATACGCCGAATCCGGGCGACGCCAAACAGATCAAAGCGCCCGTACTGGTGCTGCACGGTGCCGACGACCCGGCTGTGCCGAAAGAACAGGTCGATGCATTCATCGCCGAGATGAAAGCCACCGATGTGGATTGGCAGATGAATATCTATGGCAACGCCGTGCATTCCTTCACCGACCCTTACGCCAACGTACCTGGGCGCAACGAGTTCAATCCGGAAGTGGCCGAGCGGGCATTTCAGGCCATGAACAGTCTGCTCGACGAGGTATTTGTCTTGCAGTGATGCGACCGGAGGTTGCGGTAGGTTGCGTCAGGTCAGCCGCTATTCAGAAAGATGGAGGCTGACCTGCGCGGGTCGGCAAATGATCTCAGCGCGGAACGATCCGCACACGCCCAGCCGTGTTGTCACGCCGCCCGGCCTTGTCGTTTTCGGCACGCCCGGGAATCGAGCCGTCTGCTGCGCCGCGGTCACCGCTGGCCGTTCCGTCCAGTTTGCGTTCGTCGACACTGAGTGAGGTGGCATCGGGATAGCCGGTGGTCAGTGTTTCGGTGCTGGCGGTGACAGGGGTCGCTTCCTCTTCACCCCAGCTGGCGCTGCGCTCGTCGATATCTATCGCGCCGTTGCGCTCCATCAACTCTTCGACCATGGCGACTTCATCATCGGTATCCAGCGTGACGGTCACGATGGTCGAGCCGCGCCGGGCGGCTTCCGGATAACGGCCGGCATGCTTGCTTGAGTCGTCACCGAACACCTTGCCGAAGAAACTGCCGATCTTCTCCGCTACCGAGGCGTCATCGCCCGGCTCTTCGCCCACCACCTCGACGCGGCTGCTGTCGATGTTGTCCGGGTTGAAGGACGCGGAAATCTGGATGGCGTCGCTGGTTATTCCTTTGCTCAGAATTTCGGTTTTGACTTGCTCGGCTTCGGCGTAACGATCAAACGCCGCTATGAGGATCTGTGGCATGACTACACCTTTCTCTGCAGGCTTGGCTGCGGTTGATATGCGCGGCGAGCTTTCGACCTGTAAGTGCTCGCTGTCCTGTCTATTGGGCGAGACCAGCGAGGCGAAGGTTCCGTGCGTTCTCATTACGTGATGCTTCGGCTGCTCGCGTTGCCTGGTTACCGCGGTCGAATCGCCGCCATCGCTGGCTGCAGCTAGCCATTCACCACCTTGCCGCCGTTGATATGGATCGTCTGGCCGCTGACGTAGGACGAGTCCTCGCATGCAAGATAGACGTAGGCCGGGCCTAGCTCGGATGGCTGGCCGCAGCGCCCCATTGGCATCTGGCTGCCGAAATCTTCGAGCAGTTCCGGGTCGTGCTTGCCCAGCGATGGTGGTTGCAGCGGGGTCCAGATCGGGCCGGGAGCGATCTGGTTGACGCGGATATCGCGTTCGATCAGTTGTTGCGACAGGGCGCGGGTAAACCCGTCGATGGCGCCCTTGGTCGAGGTGTAATCGACCAGCATCGGGTTGCCGATAAAGGAGTTGATCGACGTAGTGTTGATGATCGAGGCGCCAGCCTTGAGGTGGGGAAGTGCAGCACGGGTGAGGTAGAAGTAGCCATGAATGTTGGTGGCGAAGGTCTTCTCCCACTGCTCATCGGTGATGTCTTCGAGCCGCGTCTGGACTTCCTGGCGTCCGGCATTGTTCACCAGCACGTCCAGTCGGCCGAACGTCTTCACCGTTTGCTCCACCGCGTCGTTGCAGTGGCTGCTGTCGCGGATGTCGCCTGGCAGCAGCAGGCAGCGCTGCCCCTCGGCTTCGATCATGCGCTTAGCGTCTTCGGCATCCTGATGCTCATCGAGGTACATGATCGCTACGTCGGCGCCTTCTCGGGCGAAGTGCGACGCTGCCGCGCGGCCGATGCCGCTGTCTCCACCGCTGACCAATGCGACCTTGCCAGCGAGCTTTCCGCTGCCCTTGTAACTGTCGCGAATGAACTCGGCCGGTGGCTGCAGCTCGCGTTCCTGACCGGGCAAGCCGTCCTGTTTCTGCGCGTGGATCTTCGGATAAGCCATAGGTACTCCAGACATGAAAGTGGGTTCTGTAAGTACGGCTGGTGCCTGGCGGGAAAGTTTCGGCAAAGTGCCGAGTGGGCGTCCGGTGGTGACCGATAATCGGGAAAGGCGCTGTATCGCTAGATGGCGCTTGGCCATGTATTTGCGCTGGCCTATAGTGCCGCCCGCCACGGACGGCCGCAGCACCCCAGCGTAGGGATGTCATGGCCGTTCACGCCTACCATCTGCAAGGGAATGACCATGAAAACCAAGCAACTCCTGGCACTGCCGCTGCTCGCTGCGCTGTTGTCCGCCTGTACTGCCACCACTTCGCTGCGCTCCAGCGACCCGAGCCTCGCTGTCAAGATCAACGATGATGCTCCGCTGGTACTGAAAAACCCCGTAAACAAGACCTACAAGGCGACCAGCTTCGGTCAGTACCGCTTCCGCGCTACGCAGGACGGCATGGAACCGATGTACGGGATCGTCCCGCTCAAGTTCAACAGTGGCTATCTTGTCGCTGACATCCTGTTCTTCGCGCCGGCCGCGTTCTACAACCTGCGTGAGGTCTATCCGTTCTACGAGTTCGACGTGGCCCAGGGCGTGATTCGCTACAAGAAGAAAGAGCAGGATCAGTGGACCAGCTACAAGCCGACGGCTGCCGAAGTCGAGCGTGCCCGCGCGTACTTCAAGCAATAACCGGCACGCCTGAACCGCACCTCGCAGCGCCGCGAATGCCTTCGCTGGCATTGTCCCTGTAGGAGCCAGCTTGCTGGCGATCTTT
>NZ_KQ033946.1:0-42069 GCF_000970615.1 Pseudomonas sp. 10B238 | reverse complement strand
GGCATGAACTGGTATTTGCCGCCGGCGAACAGGAACTCGTCGCTGGTTTTTGCACTGCCTAATTGAATATTCCGAGCGCCAACATTGAACACCGTCAGCTCTTCATAATCCGACGAGTCACGGTAGCTGATGCGATCGAGCATACCGACATCAAGCGTAAGTCCCTCGATTTCCTTGCTCTGCAACCAGCCCCCACGGAAGATGCTGGGCAGCAGGCGGCTGTCGTTGCGCATCACCACTGGGATGATCGGCTGCAGAGTGCCGACGTGCAGGGTTGTGTTGGACATCTTCGCTTTGGCGGTCAGACCGGCGGTGCCGTAGTCATCAGACGGCTGACCGGACGAATCGCGCTGCAGGATGCCGGTGCCGGAGCGATCCGGGCTGGAGTCGAGCTTGACGCCCAGCAAGCCGAGCGCATCCACGCCAAAGCCGACCGGCCCTTCGGTGTAGCCCGATTCCATCTTCAGAATGAAGCCCTGCGCCCATTCGTCGGCCTTGGATTGAGACGCCCCGGACTGGCGGAAATCACGGTTCATGTAGAAGTTGCGCAGCTCGGCACTGGCTTTGCTGTCATCGAGAAACGCGGCGGATGCCATGGTTGAGGTGCCAAGCGCTGAAGCTGCCAGGCTGCTGAAGAGGAAGAAACGGCTCAGGGGTTTCAATTGCATGATCATCTCTCTTGTTATTGTCTTGGTTGATGCAGCTGATGGACCCGACCTCGCTCCTGTCGGGTCTCGTTTACCGCGTTATGCGGTAAATCCATGGCTACCGCTCAGTTCGCGGCAGCTCTGGGCACACGACCCAGCAAATAAAATTCGTCGTTGGGCGGCGTTCGCGCCATCGACACCAGACGGTTGGAAAGACCAAACAGCGCAGCAATCGCGCCAATGTCCCAGATGTCGCTCTGAGTGAAGCCCATCTTTTCCAATCGCGCCTGCCAAGCGTCATCCAGTACGCCACGTTGTGCAGCCAAGTGCAGCGCAAAATCGAGCATGACCCGCTGGCGCTCGCTGAGCCCGGCGGTGCGGTAGTTCACTGCAATCTGATCGGCAATCAGTGGATCCTTGGCCAGGATTCGCAGAATCGCACCATGCGCCACTACGCAGTACAGACAGCCATGATCGGCGCTCACCGCCACCACGATCATTTCTTTCTCGGCTTTGGTCAGACTGTCCGATTCTCGATCCATCAGCGCATCGTGATAGGAAAAAAAAGCCCTAAATTCATCTGGTCTATGAGCCAACATCAGAAAAACATTGGGTATGAAGCCGGCTTTCTCTTGTACCGCCAGAACGCGCTCACGCACATCGTCCGGCAGCGAAGCGAAGTCATCAACGAGCGGAAAGCGACTGATGGGCTGGGTCATGGAGGGCTCCGTATCGTTCAGAAAATGAAGCGGCTAGTCGAAACCAGCCGCTGGGTCATCACTCGGCAATGCCGAGCTCTGCGACGCTGACCTCGCGCATCTTGAACTTCTGCACCTTGCCGCTGATCGTCATCGGGAACTCCTCGACGAACTTGATATGTCGCGGCGTCTTGAAATGTGCGATCCGACCTTTGCAGAACTCGCGCAGATCGTCGGCAGTTGCTGAATGCCCGGGGTGCAACTTGACCCAGGCAACGATCTCTTCACCGTAAGTCTTGTCTGGTACGCCGATCACCTGCACGTCAGCCACCGCCGCGTGGGTGAACAGGAACTCCTCGACCTCCCGTGGATACACATTCTCACCGCCGCGAATGATCATGTCTTTGTTGCGCCCGACGATCTTGATGTAGCCCTCCTCGTCCATGGTCGCCAGGTCACCGGTGTGCATCCAGCGCGCGCCGTCGATAGCACCGGCGGTGGCCTCCGGATTGTTCCAGTAACCGAGCATGACGCTGTAACCGCGGGTGCAGAGTTCGCCGATCTGCCCGCGCGGGACGATGCGGTTGTGTTCGTCGACTACCTTACTTTCCAGGTGCGGCTGGGTGCGCCCGACACTGGTGACACGGCGTTCAAGGTCATCATCCGGGCCGGTCTGAGTCGAGACGGGGCTGGTTTCGGTCATGCCATACGCAATCTGCATCTCAGCCAGGTGCATGTCGTCGATGACGCGCTTCATGACTTCGATCGGACAGGTGGAACCGGCCATGATCCCGGTGCGCAGATTGCTCAAATCCAGCGATTGACGCTCCGGGTGGTCGAGCATGGCGATGAACATGGTCGGCACGCCGTACATACCGGTGGCCTTTTCTTCGGCTGCCGCTTGCAATGCCGCGAGCGGTTCGAAGGCGGCGCTCGGATAGATCATCGTGGTGCCATGGGTGACGCAACCAAGATTGCCCATGACCATGCCAAAGCAGTGATAGAGCGGGACTGGAATTACCAGCCGGTCGTGCTCGCTGAGCTTAAGACTCTCACCGACCATGTAGCCGTTATTAAGGATGTTGTAGTGGCTCAGCGTGGCGCCCTTGGGGAAACCCGTGGTGCCGGACGTGTACTGAATATTGATGGGGTCATCGAATTGCAGCTGCTCGCCGCATTGGCGCAGCTGCTCCGGGCCGACGTTTTCCGCCATGTCCATCAGCCCTTTCCACAGGAGCATGCCGTCCACCGGCGTGTCGCACAGGCTGATCACCCCACGCAGCTCGGGCAGCATGTGGCTCTGCAAGGCGCCGATGGCCGAGCGCTCCAGCTCCGGCAGCAGCTCATGCAGCATCGCGTGATAGTCGGATGTCTTGAACGCATCGGCGCAGATCAACCAGCGGCAGCCGGACTGCTTCAGTGCATATTCAAGTTCGTTGAGGCGATAGGCCGGGTTGATGTTAACCAGCACCACACCCACCTTGGCGGTCGCAAACTGAGCGATGCACCACTGCGCATTGTTAGGTGACCAGATGCCCACCCGCTCGCCAGGTTTGAGGCCGAGTGCCAGCAAGCCCCGTGCGCACCGGTCCACCTCTTCGGCCAGCTGGGCCCATGTGTAGCGCAGGTTCTGGTGACGAACGACCAAGGCCTCACGGTCGGAGAACCGCTCGACAGCCCGGTCGAACGCCGCACCGATGGTCATCGGCAACAGGGGTTTGGTCTGCGGTCCGCAGGTGTAGCTCGGAAGACTCATGTCGAAATTCCTCAGTCTTATGTTTGTTATGAGGCCTTACTGTCCCGCGCGCTGTTGTTGACAGTCATTCGGGACGTGGTTACGTTAACGTAAAGGTAACAGCGTGACAACCCACCGCACCCTACGCCAAAAGTCGGTGCGCAAGCGTGACAAAAACAGGCTGAGCCGCAGGCGAAATCCAGCTTTTGATCGGCGGTCGGATCAGAACAACTACAAAATAGACAGGTGGCACATGAACTATTCAGGCCTCAACTTCGCGCTCGGTGAAACCGTGGACATGCTCCGCGACCAGATCCGCGGTTTCGTTGCGAACGAACTGGCGCCCCGCGCCGAAGCCATCGACCGTGACAACCTCTTCCCCAGCGACATGTGGCGCAAGTTTGGCGACATGGGCCTGCTCGGTATCACCATAGACGAGGAATACGGCGGCGCTGGCATGGGTTACTTGGCACATGTCATCGCTATCGAAGAAATCAGCCGTGGCTCGGCCTCGGTGGGTCTGTCCTACGGCGCGCACTCCAACCTCTGCGTCAACCAGATCAACCGTAACGGCACGGCGGAGCAGAAAGCGAAATACCTGCCCAGGCTGATATCCGGTGAGCACGTCGGTGCGCTGGCCATGAGCGAGCCGAATGCAGGTTCGGACGTGGTTTCGATGAAGCTGCGTGCCGATCGCAAGGGTGACCGCTTCGTGCTGAACGGCAGCAAGACCTGGATCACCAACGGTCCGGACGCCAACACCTATGTGATCTATGCCAAGACCGATCTCGACAAGGGTGCGCACGGCATCACCGCTTTCATCGTCGAGCGCGACTGGAAGGGTTTCTCGCGCGGCAGCAAGTTCGACAAGCTCGGCATGCGCGGCTCCAACACCTGCGAGCTGTTCTTCGATGACGTCGAGGTTCCGGAAGAGAACGTGCTTGGCGTCGAAAATGGTGGCGTGAAGGTGCTGATGAGCGGCCTGGACTACGAGCGCGTGGTGCTGGCAGGCGGCCCGGTCGGGATCATGCAGGCGTGCCTCGATGTGGTGGTGCCCTATATCCACGACCGCAAGCAGTTCGGCCAAAGCATCGGCGAATTCCAGTTCATCCAGGGCAAGGTGGCCGACATGTACACCCAGCTCAACGCCAGCCGCGCCTACCTCTACACCGTGGCGCAAGCCTGTGACCGTGGCGAGACCACTCGCAAGGATGCCGCCGGGGTGATCCTCTACACCGCCGAAGCGGCGACGCAGATGGCCTTGCAGGCGATCCAGATTCTCGGCGGCAACGGCTACATCAACGAATTTCCTACCGGCCGCCTGCTGCGCGACGCGAAGCTTTACGAAATCGGCGCCGGCACCAGCGAGATTCGCCGGATGCTGATCGGTCGCGAGCTGTTCAACGAAACCAAATAAAAGGCGCTGGAGGCGAACTCAGTAGGGTGGGCTTTAACCCACCTTTCCCCGGCACGGCGGTGGGCTAAAGCGGAACGCCGCCCGGCCCACCCTACGCGACCGAGCGCACCCACCCCGCGGATTGAACCGGAGCCGAACATGGCCATCCTGAATACCCAGATCAATACCCGTTCACCGGAGTTCGCGGCCAACAGCGCCGCGATGCTCGAACAGGTGACCAACCTGCGCACGCTGCTCGGGCGCGTCAGCGAAGGTGGCGGCGAGAAACCGCAGCAGCGTCATGTCTCGCGCGGCAAGCTGCTGGTGCGTGACCGCATCAACGCCCTCCTCGACCCCGGTTCGGCCTTTCTCGAGGTTGCTCCCCTGGCGGCTTACGAGGTCTACGGTGAAGACGTTGCTGCTGCGGGTGTGGTGGCTGGCATCGGCCGAGTCGAGGGCGTCGAATGCGTGATCATCGCCAATGACGCCACGGTAAAAGGTGGCAGCTACTACCCACTCACGGTGAAAAAACACCTGCGCGCGCAATCCATCGCCCAGCAGAATCGTTTGCCGTGCATCTATCTGGTGGATTCCGGCGGCGCCAACCTGCCGCGCCAGGATGAGGTCTTCCCCGACCGTGAACACTTCGGTCGCATCTTCTTCAACCAGGCCAATATGAGTGCCATGGGCATTCCGCAGCTTGCGGTGGTGATGGGCTCCTGCACCGCCGGTGGCGCCTATGTACCAGCCATGGCGGACGAAACCATCATGGTGCGCAACCAGGCGACGATCTTTCTCGCCGGCCCGCCGCTGGTCAAAGCCGCAACGGGCGAAGTGGTCACCGCCGAAGATCTCGGCGGTGCCGATGTGCACTGTAAAACGTCCGGTGTGGCCGACCATTACGCCGAGAATGACGAGCACGCGCTGGCCATCGCCCGGCGCTGCGTCGCCAACCTCAACTGGAAAAAGCTTGGCCAGGTGCAGACCCGCCAACCGCGCGCACCACTCTATGCCGCGGACGAGCTTTACGGTGTGATTCCAGCACAAGCCAAGCAGCCCTACGACGTGCGCGAGGTCATCGCGCGGCTCGTCGACGGCAGCGAGTTCGATGAATTCAAGGCGCTGTTCGGCACCACCCTGGTCTGCGGGTTCGCCACATTGCACGGCTACCCGATCGCGATCCTGGCGAACAACGGAATCCTTTTCGCCGAAGCCGCTCAGAAAGGCGCGCACTTCATCGAGCTGGCCTGCCAGCGCGGTATACCGCTGCTGTTCCTGCAGAACATCACCGGCTTCATGGTTGGCCAGAAGTACGAGACCGGCGGTATCGCCAAGCACGGTGCAAAGCTGGTCACAGCAGTAGCCTGCGCTCAGGTGCCTAAGTTCACCGTGGTGATTGGCGGCAGCTTTGGCGCTGGCAACTACGGCATGTGCGGTCGTGCCTATGATCCGCGCTTTCTGTGGATGTGGCCGAATGCGCGCATCGGCGTGATGGGTGGGGAACAGGCCGCGGGTGTGCTGGTGCAGGTCAAGCGTGAGCAGGCCGAGCGCAGCGGGCAGACCTTTTCCGATGAGGACGAGGCCCAGCTCAAGCAGCCGATCCTTGAACAGTACGAGCGCCAGGGACATCCCTACTATTCCAGCGCACGACTGTGGGATGACGGGGTTATTGATCCGGCGCAGACGCGCGATCTACTGGGCCTGGCACTCTCAGCGAGTCTCAACGCACCGATCGAACCGACCCGATTCGGCGTATTCCGGATGTAAGCCTGCGATCCCGCACGCAGTGCGCTGGCCAAAGCGGCCAGTCGCGGCGCGTATTGACCGCAGGCTGGCTCGTACAGGAGAAGCAGATGACCGATTTCCAGACCATCGAATTGAACAAAGACCCGCGCGGCTTCGCCACCCTATGGCTAAACCGACCGGAAAAGAACAACGCCTTCAACGCCGAAATGATTCGCGAGCTGGTACTGGCAATCGACGCGGTGCAGGCGGACAAGAGCCTGCGCTTCTTGCTGCTGCGCGGCCGTGGTAAGCACTTTTCGGCCGGGGCGGATCTGGCCTGGATGCAACAGTCGGCGAAGCTGGATTTCGATGCCAACCTCACCGACGCCCGTGAGCTGGCCGAACTGATGTACAGCCTCTACCACCTCAAGCTGCCCACGTTGGCAGTGGTGCAAGGCGCAGCCTTCGGTGGTGCGGTCGGGCTGGTTGCCTGCTGCGACATGGCCATCGGTGCGCATGATGCGCTGTTTTCCCTCTCCGAAGTGCGCATCGGCCTTGCGCCGGCAGTGATCAGCCCCTTCGTCGTCAAGGCCATGGGTGAACGCGCCACGCGTCGCTACGCCATGACCGGCGAGCGCTTCAGTGGCGAGCGCGCCCGCGACCTCGGTCTGTTGTCAGAAACCTACGCCGTCGCCGAACTGGACGATGCCTTGCTCGGCTGGCTCGACAACCTACTGCTTAACAGCCCGCAAGCCATGCGTGCCAGCAAGGACCTGTTGCGCGAAGCCGCCAGTATTTCGCTGAGCCCCGCGCTACGCCGCTACACCGAAAACGCCATTGCGCGCATACGGGTCAGCCCCGAAGGACAGGAAGGCCTCAATGCCTTTCTCGAAAAGCGCAAACCGAATTGGACGCAGGAGCCAGAACAATGATAACCACCCTGCTGGTCGCGAACCGGGGCGAAATCGCCTGCCGCGTGATGCGCACCGCCAAGGCCATGGGCCTGACCACCGTTGCCGTGCACAGCGCCATCGACCGCGATGCGAGGCATGCCCGCGAGGCCGACATTCGTGTAAACCTCGGCGGCGCCAAGCCGGCCGACAGTTACCTTTTGATCGACAAGCTGATTGATGCCGCCAAAGCCAGCGGCGCACAAGCAATCCATCCCGGCTACGGCTTCCTCTCGGAGAACGCGGGCTTCGCTCGCGCCATTGAGGATGCCGGCCTAATCTTCCTCGGCCCGCCCGCCTCGGCCATTGATGCCATGGGCAGCAAATCCGCCGCCAAGGCGCTGATGGAAAAAGCCGGCGTGCCGCTCGTGCCTGGCTATCACGGTGAAGCGCAGGACGTGGAAACCTTCCGCGTCGCTGCAGAGAAGATTGGCTACCCGGTGCTGCTCAAGGCCACCGCCGGTGGTGGCGGCAAAGGCATGAAGGTGGTCGAGCGAGAGGCGGATCTGGCCGAAGCGCTGCAATCGGCTCAGCGTGAGGCGCAGTCGTCCTTTGGCGACTCGCGGATGCTGGTTGAGAAATACGTGCTCAAACCGCGCCACGTGGAGATCCAGGTATTTGCCGATCAACACGGTAACTGCCTGTACCTGAACGAGCGTGACTGTTCGATCCAGCGCCGCCACCAGAAGGTCGTCGAGGAAGCTCCCGCGCCAGGACTTTCGCCCGAGCTGCGTCGCGCCATGGGCGAAGCAGCGGTCAAGGCGGCTCAAGCCATCGGCTATGTGGGCGCCGGCACGGTGGAATTTCTGCTCGACGCGCGCGGTGAGTTCTTCTTTATGGAGATGAACACCCGCCTGCAGGTCGAACACCCAGTCACCGAAGCCATCACCGGCCTGGATCTGGTGGCCTGGCAGATCCGTGTCGCGCGTGGCGAGCCGCTCCCGATCACACAGGATCAGGTGCCGCTCAACGGCCACGCCATCGAAGTGCGGCTGTATGCCGAAGACCCGGACAATGATTTCCTCCCCGCCACCGGCACGTTAGACCTTTACCGCGAATCCGCTGCTGGACCGGGTCGACGCGTCGACAGCGGCGTAGCCGAAGGCGACCAGGTATCACCCTTCTACGATCCGATGCTCGGCAAGTTGATTGCCTGGGGCGAGAATCGTGAGGAAGCACGCCTGCGTTTGCTGGCGATGCTCGACGAAACCTGCGTTGGCGGCGTGCGTACCAACCTTGCCTTCCTGCGCCGTGTGGTCGGTCACCCGGCTTTCGCCGCCGCCGAGCTCGATACGGGCTTCATCCCACGCCTCGAACCCGATTTGATGCGCACACCCGGCGAACTTCCGGATGACTTCTGGCAGCAGGCGGGCGAGCTGTTCGTGCAGACCGAACCAGCCAAGATCCGCGAGGACGACCTCCATTCGCCCTGGGCAAAGCGCGACGGCCTGCGCTTCGGTATGCCGGCGCGAATTGGTGTGCATCTGCAATGCAACGGTGAAAGCCGGCTGGTGCGCATCGATGCGGCCGCCAACACGGGCGAGCGTGCCCCTTCAAACGTCAGCCGCCAGCCCAAAGTGATTCGCAAGGACCAAACCTTGTACCTGGAATGGAATGGCGAGCTGCAAGCCGTCACCGCATTCGACCCCATCGCTGACGTCGAAGCCAGCCACCAGCACCACGGCGGCCTCACCGCGCCCATGAACGGCAGCATCGTTCGTGTGCTGGTCGAGGCCGGGCAAAGCGTCGAGGCCGGCGCCACATTGGTCGTGCTTGAAGCGATGAAGATGGAGCACAGCATCCGAGCCGCCGAAGCAGGCGTGGTAAAAGCCGTCTACTGCGCCGAAGGCGAAATGATCAGCGAAGGCACTACGCTGGTGGAGCTTGAGTAATGACCGCTACTGGCGGCCGGCAAACCGGGCAGCGACCGCCGGTTTTGCCGCGCGGTGGCGGGCGACGTGGACGCTCGACCCACGTTAAACAAGCCTGCGATAGAGAGGCGGTTGCTCGCAAATGCGGCTTGGATAAGCATCCCCCTCGCCGCTACCAACGCACCAACGTTGCCGCGTGGCTACATCCGGAAACGGCGTACCAGTCCGTTCAATCCCACCGCCAGGCGCGACAGTTCCTGCGTCGCCACACTGGTCTGCTGGGCGCCAGCGGACGTTTGCACCGAGAGGTCGCGAATGCTGACCAGGTTCCGGTCAATTTCACGGGCGACTTGCGCCTGCTCCTCAGAGGCGCTGGCGATAACCAGGTTGCGCTCGTTGATTCCGGCCACCGTCTCGGCGATCCGCGCCAGGGCAACCCCCGCAGCCTCGGCTTTATCGAGCGTGCCCTGAGCGCGAGAGGCACCTTGTTGCAATGCTTCAACCGTCAGCGTCGTGCCGTTCTGGATGCTGCCAATCATCGACTCGATCTCGCGGGTCGACTCCCCGGTGCGCTTCGCCAGCGCTCGCACTTCGTCTGCCACAACGGCGAATCCACGACCAGCATCGCCGGCGCGCGCAGCTTCAATCGCCGCGTTGAGCGCGAGCAGGTTGGTTTGTTCGGCCACGGCGCGGATCACATCCAGCACTCGGGTGATGTTGTGGGTCTGATTGGCCAGTTCGCCGGCACGTGCCGAAGCGCTGACCACGTCGTCCGCCAACGCCTGGATCGACGTGATGGCGTCTTCAAGCTGTTTGCGTCCCTGCTGAGCCGACTCGCTCGACGCCCGCGACGCTTCAGAGGTAGACACCGCGTTGCTGGCTACCTCTTCGACCGCACAAGTCATTTCATTCACCGCCGTGGCGGCCTGTTCAATCTGGTCGTTCTGCCGTTGCAGGCCCTCGGTACTGTCCAGCATGACAGCGCTCATCTCTTCCGCCGAGGCCGTCAGCACATGGGCCGAGTCGTTGATTTGGCCAATGATATCGCGCAGGTTGGTCTGCATTTCGCTCAGCGAGGTCAGCAGCTCGGTGGCCTCATCATGGCCATCGATATGCACGTCCTGCGTCAGGTCTCCTTTGGCAATCTGATTAGAAACAGCGACCGCCCGGCGCATGGGCCGCACGATACTGGCGGTCAACAACACGGCCAACGCTACGGTGGAGATCAGCGCAACGAGGATCACCAACGCGATCACGATCTGGGCTTTCTGGTAAACGGCAGTAGCCGCCTCTACAGCATGGTGAGCGCCCTCTTCGTTGAAGGATCGAAGCTTCGACAAGGCCTGCTCGAACTGGTGACTCAGCTCGGTAACCCGCGCGTTAGCCGTGGCGACTTGTTCAGCGCTCGCGTTGCCATCAATCACGCGCTGCCGTTCCTGAAGCGCCTTGGGATAGGTCGCGTATACCTCTTTGACTACGCTAAATGTGCGAGCCTCGTCAGGGTTGGAGATGTGGCTTTCGTAACGAACCATCAGCTGACCGATCTCATTCATTGCCGCAGCGATTTGCTCACTACTCTTACGAAGCGTTTCGGCATCGTGAAAGGCAAGCTCACGCATGGACTCGATCTGTACGTGCGCGAAGTGCAACGCCATATCGTCTGCGGCTGCCTGGCTTGGCATCCAGTCGGCATCAATCTCGCTGCCCGCCGCACGTATAGCGGCCATCTGCATCAGACTGAACAACCCAAGCGCAGTCAGCAGCACAGCGACAAGCGCAAAGAACAACAGCGTGCGATGGGAGATTTTCAATTTGCGTAGCATGGCGATTCTCGGACGTGGTGCCCCGGAAGGGCCGGGTCTTCTAACCTTATCTGCCACGCTGTTCGGAACTTGAGCATCGAGGGTCTCTGTATGACCCGATGGTCACCCCCTTTTTACCGGGAAGGCACCCGTACTTGTCATGAGGAAAACCGATGACCACTACCACTGAAATGCCACGCCGGGTACGCCTGGTCGAAGTCGGCCCGCGAGACGGCTTGCAGAACGAAAAACAGCCGATCAGCGTCGCGGACAAGGTGCGCCTGGTGGACGACCTGAGTGCTGCCGGGGTGCGCTATATCGAGGTGGGCAGTTTCGTGTCGCCTAAGTGGGTGCCGCAAATGGCGGGCTCGTCTGACGTCTTTGCTCAGATCAGGCAGAAGCCTGGCGTGACCTACGCGGCGTTGACGCCGAACCTGAAGGGGCTGGAAGCTGCCATCGAAGCCGGCGTCAGCGAAGTGGCCGTGTTTGGCGCCGCCTCGGAAGCGTTTTCGCAGAAGAACATCAACTGCTCCATTGATGAGAGCCTGGCGCGCTTTGCCCCGCTGATGATCGCCGCGCGCGAAAACGGCATTCAGGTACGCGGCTACGTCTCTTGCGTGTTGGGCTGCCCTTACGAAGGCGAGGTCGACCCTAAGCGTGTCGCGCATGTCGCGCATGAGCTGTTCGCCATGGGCTGCTATGAGGTATCGCTGGGCGACACTATCGGCACCGGCACCCCAGGCAAGACCCGTCAGCTGTTCGAAGCCGTTGGCCGTGAGGTCCCGCGTGACAAGCTCGCCGGGCATTTCCACGATACCTATGGGCAGGCGCTGGCGAACATCTATGCCAGTCTGCAAGAGGGCGTCTGTACCTTCGACAGTTCGGTCGCCGGGCTCGGCGGCTGCCCCTATGCCAAAGGCGCGAGTGGCAACGTCGCCAGCGAAGACGTGCTCTACATGCTTAACGGCCTGGGTATCGAGACCGGGATTGACCTGGACATGCTGATCGCCGCAGGGCAACGCATCAGTGACGTACTGGGTCGTCCCAACGGATCGCGGGTCGCTCGGGCGCGCCTCGCCGCGCAATAACCCAACGCCATCGCCCTCACTCAAATAACAAGAGGCCTCCATGAACAAGATCTACCCCAACGCCCAGCAGGCACTCGACGGCCTGGTCGAAGACGGCATGACACTTGCCGTTGGCGGTTTCGGCCTGTGCGGCATTCCCGAAGCGCTGATCAAAGCGCTGCGCGACACCGGCAAGAAAGACCTTACGGTGATCAGCAACAATGCCGGCGTCGACGGCTTCGGCCTCGGCCTGCTGCTCGAGACGCGCCAGGTGCGCAAAATGGTTTCCTCCTACGTCGGTGAGAACAAGGAGTTCGAGCGTCAGTACCTGGCTGGCGAGCTCGACCTCGAATTCACGCCGCAAGGCACTCTGGCCGAGAAGCTACGCGCCGCAGGCTCGGGCATACCGGCGTTCTACACCCGCACCGGATACGGCACGCTGATCGCCGAGGGCAAGGAAACTCGCCAATTCAACGGTGAGTGGTACGTGATGGAAGAGTCGCTGCCCGCCGATGTATCGCTGGTCAAAGCCTTCAAGGCCGACAAGGCTGGCAATCTTGTATTCAACAAGACCGCGCGCAACTTCAACCCGCTCGCCGCCATGGCCGGCAAGGTTTGTGTGGTGGAGGTCGATCATCTGGTCGAAACCGGCGAGCTGGACGCCGACCAGATTCACCTGCCGGGCATCTACGTGCAGCGCATCATCCACAACCCGAACGCTGAGAAGCGCATCGAAAAACGTACGGTGAGGAGCTGATCATGGCCTGGACACGCGAACAGATGGCGCAACGCGCCGCACAGGAATTGCAGGACGGCTTCTACGTCAACCTCGGCATCGGCCTGCCAACCCTCGTCGCCAACTACATTCCGGACGGCATGGACGTCTGGCTGCAGAGCGAGAATGGGCTGCTCGGCATCGGCCCCTTCCCCACCGAGGACGAGATCGACCCGGACCTGATCAACGCCGGCAAGCAGACCGTCACCGCCCTACCCGGCAGTGCCTTTTTCGACAACGCCATGAGCTTCGGCATGATCCGCGGCGGCCATATCAACCTGGCAATTCTCGGCGCCATGCAGGTTTCCGAAAAAGGCGACCTGGCGAACTGGATGATCCCGGGCAAGATGGTCAAGGGCATGGGCGGCGCGATGGATCTGGTGGCCGGGGTCAAGCGGGTTGTCGTGCTGATGGAGCACACCGCCAAGGGCGCGCACAAGATCATCAAGCAGTGCGACCTGCCGCTGACCGGCGTCGGGGTAGTCGACCGGATCATCACCGACCTGGGTGTGCTGGATGTTACCGAGCAGGGCTTGAAACTGGTGGAGCTGGCCGACGGCGTTAGCTTCGAGGAGATGCAAGACGCCACCGGCTGCACAATCCAGCACTGAGCGCCGCAAATGGCCCGGTGCCACTGTGCATCGGGCCAGCGCAGCGTGTAGCCTTGACTCGCTTTAAACCGTAGTAAACGCGCGCCCGGCTCATCGCGAGCCGTGGGTGGATAGGCAGGACTGGATACCTTCATGGCAAAGCAGACGTACAGCATTTCCGATTTGGCCAACGAGCTCGATATCACCACCCGCGCCATACGCTTCTACGAAGAACAAGGCATGCTCTCGCCGAAGCGGCGCGGTCAGGAGCGCATCTACACCCCCAAGGATCGTGTTGCCCTGAAGCTCATCTTGCGCGGCAAACGCATCGGCTTCTCCCTCGCCGAATGCAAGACGCTGATCGAACTCTACGATCCCAAGGCCGGCAATCAGAAGCAGCTGAACATCATGCTAGGCATGATTGCTGAACGCCGCCAACAGCTCGAACAACAGCTGCTGGATATCCAGCAGATGCAGCTGGAACTCGATACAGCCGAGGAACGCTGCCTCACCGCCCTTAAAGCGACCGTGGACAAGGATGCGGGCTGAGCTCGGCTAACGCTTCCGTCATTGGCATCTGACGCCTCCCACCGAATCGTCATTGTTTGAGGTCAGCTCGGGCGCCAAATGGCGTCGCAATGGTTGCTGGCTTACCGGCTGTCGCTGTCCAGAGAAATAGACACCAGTCCAACGATCTGGACAGCCCTCCTATCGACCCTGGTGAGTGTCCGGCCAATTGGACACCCGTCAATTCGGCAGCACCCCGAGAAGCCCCTGTCCCGCGGGTTACCAGGTTTTCTAACAGTCAGGCACAAAACCTGCTAAGTAATACATGCACGACGCCAGAACACCTGGCGGGACGAAAAAGCGCTGCTGCTCCCGTCCCGCTTTCCGGCCTACTGAATGCCGGTCTGCGCCTCTGGTTACCAAAACAAAAAAAAGAAGGAAACCTGCAATGTCGATATCCAAAAAGCTGTCCCGTCTCGCCTGCGCCATCGGTGCCACCACCGTTCTCAGCGCCAGCCTGATCAGCGCTGACGCCATGGCTGTCGAGAAGATCCGCTGGCAAGTGCCGTTGGCCTTCCCGTCGCACCTGGTCGGTCTAACCACTCCAATCAAACACCTGTCCGAGTCGCTCAAGGCCATTTCCGGCGGCGATATCCAGCTGCGCTATTACGAGCCCGGCGAACTGGTGCCGCCATTCGAAATCATGGATGCGGTCAGCAACGGCAAGTACCCGGCTGGCTATACCTGGATCGGCTACGATCAGGGCACCATCGCGTCACTGCCTCTTTACTCCGGCGCGCCGTTCAACATGGAGCCGCCAGCCTATCTGGCCTGGTACTACGAAGGTGACGGCAAGAAACTGCTGGAAGAAATCTATGCCGAGCGCAACATCCACCCGATGCTCTGCAGCATCATCGGCCCGGAAGGCGCCGGCTGGTTCGCCAAGCCAGTCGAGAAGCTGGAAGACTTCGACGGCCTGCGTATTCGCTTTGCCGGCATCGGCGGCAAGGTGCTGGAAAAACTAGGCGCCTCGGTCACGATGATCCCTGGTGGCGAGATCTATCAGGCGCTGGAGCGCAAGACCATCGACGCCACCGAGTTCTCGCAGCCGGCGATCGACAAGATGTTGGGCCTCGACCAAATCATTAAGAACTACATCATGCCCGGCTGGCACCAGACGCTGACCACTTCGCACCTGTTGGTGAACAAGGGTGTCTGGGACAAGCTTGAGCCACAAAGCCGCGCGCTGATCGAGATGGGTTGCGAATCGGCCACCCTCAAAGGTTTTGCTGAAAGCGAATGGGCCCAGCCGACCGCCTTGCGCGAGTACGAAAAGCAGGGCGTGAAAGCGCAGGTGTTGCCAGAAGAAGTGCTGCGTGAGCTGGAGCGCGTGACCAACGAAGTGCTCGATGAAATCGCGGCCAAGGACGAAATGTTCAATCGCGTCCTGACCAGCCAGCGTGACTTCATGAAGCACCACTCGATCTGGCACGGCAAAGGCTACTTGCCGCGCGATTATTACAAGTACGAGTGATCCACTCATCAAAGCCTAGCGCCCGCTAGGGCTGCCTTGTCAGTTACGTATGGCCTGGTGTGCTGAGGTTCTCTGCGGTCGGTTGGCAACTGCCGAAGCGCAGTCACGCAGTCTTAGCACAACAGGTGAAGAATCTGGCCGACCTGACAAGCTCTAGCGGCACGGCCTGCGTGCCGTGTCTTCCCCTGGTTTCGGATCTCCGAGGTGGCCGTGTCCGCTCATCCCGTTTCCCCTAACGAAGCCGTGCCCGCCGCTCAAGCGGATGCATTGCCTCACAACAAGCTGTCCTGGTGGCTGGACAAAGCGCTGGTCGCCATCGGCGAAGCCAGTGCATGGATCTGGCTATTGGTTTTGGCGGTCGTGTTGACCAACGTGTTCAGTCGCTTTGTCCTCTCTCGCGGCTCGATCGCGCTGGAAGAACTGTCCTGGCACCTGTTCGGTGCAGCCCTGATGCTCGCCCTGGCGTACGCCGTGGTGCGCGATGACCATGTCCGCGTCGATGTACTGCGTGAGAAATTCACGCTGCGCAGCCAGGCCATCATCGAACTGCTGGCGATCCTGATACTGGCATTGCCGATCGTGGTGCTGATGGTCGACGCACTGGTGCCGTTCGCCTACCAGGCTTTCATCTATGACGAGCGCTCGCAGGCGCCGAGCGGCCTGCCACATCGTTACATTTTCAAAAGCGTATTGCCCATCGGCCTGGCGCTAGTAGCACTGGCGCTGCTTTCACGGGCCACGCGTTGCAGCACGCTGCTGTTCAATTTTCCGCGGGCCTTTGTAGCCCCGACGCATGTCCGCGACCGCGGCCATTCGCAGCCCTGATGGAGTAGCCGTAATCATGGGTCTGGAAGAAATTCTCGTCATCAGCATGTTCGCCACCTTCATGGGGCTGCTGCTGCTTGGCTTCCCCGTTGCCTGGTCGCTGGCCGGCATCGGGCTGCTGTTCGCCGTACTCGGCCACGTGATGGTCGAACACTTCGACGCCGATCTCTGGTTCACCTGGGACGGTACCATCGGCGTTCTGGATGCCCGCATCTACGGCATCGTCGCCAATGAGCTGATGGTCGCTCTGCCGCTGTTTATCTTTATGGGCATCATGCTTGACCGCTCCGGCATCGCCGAGCGACTGATGCACAGCCTCGTTCGCATACTCGGTCCGTTGCGTGGCGGTTACGCCGTAACGGTCGTGCTGGTGGGCATCTTGCTGGCCGCATCCACCGGTATCGTCGGCGCCTCGGTGGCCCTGCTCGGCATGCTCTCGATTGGGCCGATGCTGCAGGCCAAGTACAACAAGAGCCTCGCCGTCGGCACCGCCTGTTCGGTTGGCACCCTGGGCATTCTGATTCCGCCAAGCATCATGTTGGTCCTGATGGCCGACCGACTCGGTACGTCGGAAGCCTCAGTGGGCAAGCTGTTCATGGGTGCGCTGATACCCGGGATGATGCTGGCACTGATGTACATCCTCTACATCGTTGTGGTGTCGTGGCTGAAGAAGGACTTTGCGCCTGCTCCGGCCAATCGCCAAAAGCTCGATGCAAAGGCGCTGATCGATGTGTTCTGGGCGGTGGTGCCACCCTTCGTCCTGATTCTGGCCGTGCTGGGCTCGATCTTCTTCGGCATCGCCACCACCACCGAGGCCTCTGCTGTAGGTGCATTCGGCGCGGTATTGATGGCTGCCCTCAGCCGTAAGTTGAACATGGCGGTGCTGAAGGAAGCGCTCTACCAGACCAGCCGCACCTCAGCATTCATCTTCGGCATCTTCATCGGTGCCACGGTGTTCGCCGCCGTGTTGCGTGGACTGGGCGGCGATGACGTGATCCGCGCGGCGCTCACCGGCCTGCCATTCGGCCAGACTGGGGTGTTGCTGACCGTCCTGTTCATCACGTTCTTGCTGGGCTTTTTCCTGGATTGGGTGGAGATCACCCTGATCATCCTGCCGCTGGTGGCGCCGGTGCTGTTTTCCATGGGCGTGGATCCGCTGTGGTTTGCCGTGCTCTTCGCGCTGTGCCTGCAGACCTCGTTTCTTACCCCGCCGGTGGGCTTCGCGTTGTTCTATATCAAGGGAGTCTGCCCGCCGGAAGTCACGACGCGGGACGTCTATCTCGGCGTCATGCCCTACATCCTGATCCAGCTGCTGGGCCTGGCACTGGTTTTCTTCTTCGCGCCATTGGCGACATGGCTGCCCAACGAGGTGTACGGACTCTGAGCCCGGACCCGGCTGCCTTGCCCCTGGCAGCCGGCGCCTTCCATAATCGGCCGAACCTCACCGGACAGCTCGAACCCATGGCAATCGCCCGCAACGACCTTGATCTCAACGGCCTGACCATCGGCGTATCTCCCGAACGTTTCCGTGCGGTGGCCATGCCGCTGCTATTCGACCACCTCAATGCCCAATGCGAAGGCACCATCGCGGTCAACCGCCAGGCACGCATTGTCTGGATCAACGATAAGTACGCCGAGAAGATCGGCATCAGCGACCCGCGTAGCGTACTCGGCAAGGAAATCGAAGAGGTGCTGCCCGCCAGCCGCTTGCGCGAGGTAGTGGAAAGCGGCCAGCCGAGCATGCTCGACCTGATGGCCTTCGGCAGCGAGCATTTCGTCGTCACTCGCATTCCGCTTCGTGACGAAGACGGCACCCTGGTCGGCGCGCTGGGTTTCGTCCTGTTCGACCGCGCCCGACATCTCAAACCGTTGATGTCCAAGTTCACCACGCTGCAGACGCAGCTGGTCGCCACCCAGAACGAACTGGCCAAGGCTCGCCGGGCGCGCTACACCATCGCCGGCTTCATCGGCACCAGCCCGGCCGCCAGCGAAGTGAAACGCCAAGCACGGCGTGCCGCCCAGCTGGACGCCACAGTGCTGATCCGTGGCGAGACCGGTACCGGCAAGGAGCTGTTGGCCCAAGGCATCCACAACCTGTCGCCGCGTGCCAATGGACCCTTTGTTGCAGTCAACGTCGCGGCAATTCCGGAAACGCTGGTTGAAGCCGAGTTGTTCGGTACTGCGCCCGGGGCCTTCACAGGCGCTGATCGCAAAGCGCGCATCGGCAAGTTCGAAGTGGCGAACGGCGGCACCCTCTTCCTCGATGAAATCGGCGACCTGCCGTTGGCACTGCAGGCCAAGCTGTTGCGCGTGCTGCAGGAGCAGGAAATCGAGCCGTTGGGCTCCAACCAGGTCAAGCCACTGAATGTGCGGGTGATCGCTGCCACACACATCGACCTGGAAGCCAAGGTCGCCGCTGGCGAGTTCCGCGATGACCTTTACTACCGGCTCAACGTGCTGGCGCTACAGGTGCCGCCGCTGCGCGAACGCGCTGCTGACATCCCAGCCGTAATCGAGCACCTGCTCGACGACATTGCCAACCGCTCCGGTCAGGCACCCATGGAACTTGCGCCGAGCGCCATCGCATTGCTGTGCAATCAGCCGTGGCGGGGCAACGTACGCGAGCTGGGCAATCTGCTGGAACGCGCCCAGCTGAGCACGGATGGCAGCCCGCTGGAAGCACGCCATTTCTCACCGCTGCTCGGCTCGACGACCACCGCCGCGCCGCAGGCTGCCGCTATGCCCAGTGAGCCGATGCTTGCTGAACCGGCACCGGAACCCAACGCCCCATTGCAACGTCTGGCCGAAAGCATCGCCCAGGCCGAGCGCCGCGCCTTGCAGACCGCCCTGCTCGCCTGCAAAGGCAACCGCCGCCGAGCCGCGACGGAGCTGGGCATATCCCGAGCCAGTCTGTATTCGAAGTTGCAGTTACATGGACTGAGCGAACGGTAGCGCGACAGCTAGAAGTTCGATAAGCAATGATGGGTGCCTTGCTGCGGCTGATGTCCGTCGTTAACGTAACGAACCGTTGACTGTCGCAGGATGCGCAAAGAATGACATTTACGATTCGCCCGGTTTGCCACGAAGATCTGCCGGCTATCTGTGAATGGCCGCAGGACGAAGCAGAACTCTTCTATTGCTTTCCAAAAGCTCATTACCCACTCACTGAGGACCAACTGCTCGAGGCGATCGCTCAACGCGCCGAGTCGTCCGTCGTCGTCCAATCAGGCCGGCCCGTAGCATTCGCGAACTTCTACCGATGGGATCAGGGTGGGGTTTGCTCAATCGGGAACGTTATCGTTGCGCCAAGCGCGCGGAGGTCCGGGGCTGCAGGTTTCCTCGTCGACCACCTTTGCGCAGTTGCCTTCTCGAAATTTGCGGCCGCCCAGGTGCAGATCTCCTGTTTCAGCCTGAACACAGCGGGCCTGCTGCTCTATCCGAAACTCGGATTCGTGCCATTCGCGATCGAGGAAAGACAGAGTCGGGCCGGTGAACGCATCGCGTTAGTTCATCTCCGTCGCAACCCGACATCGGCAGGGCAATAACAAACTGTTTTGCCACCGGTAGCCGCAGACGACACACCCGCTGCGGCTATGGATGGCCCGAATGACTATTGCGCCAGCCAGCCGCCGTCGACATTCCACGCAACGCCGCGGACCTGGCGAGCAGCATCGCTGCACAGGAAGACGGCCAGCTCCCCCAGCTGTTCCGGCGTCACGAAATCCAGCGACGGTTGTTTTTCCATCAGCAGCTCACGGGTCGCCTGGCTCGGGTCGCCGTGGGCCTGGGCCTTGCTATCGATCTGCTGCTGCACCAGGGGCGTCAATACCCAGCCAGGACAAAGCGCGTTACAGGTAATGCCGGTGGTAGCTGTTTCCAACGCCACGGTTTTGGTCAGACCGACCAGGCCGTGCTTGGCGGCCACGTAAGCAGCCTTCTGCGCCGAGGCCACCAGGCCATGAACCGAGGCGATGTTGATGATCCGCCCCCAGTTGCGCTCACGCATGCCCGGCAACGCGAGGCGCATGGTGTGAAACGCCGAGGATAGATTGATGGCAATGATGGTGTCCCAGCGCTCAACGGGGAATGTTTCGATGGGAGCGACATGCTGGATGCCAGCATTGTTGACCAGCACATCGACCGCGCCGAGGTCGCGCTCCGTCCGGCTGACCAAATCGGCGATCTGATCCACATCGGACACGTCGGCAGGATGGTGCAGCACTCGCGTGCCGTATGCCGAGACGCGTTCGAGGGCGGCATCAACATCGCCGAAGCCATTTAGCATCACCTGTGCGCCCGCCTCGGCCAGCTTGCAAGCGATACCCAGGCCAATGCCGCTTGTCGAGCCGGTGATCAGCGCGGTCTTGCCTTTCAAGTTCATGACGGGCTCCGTTGGCTGCGAAGGGCTACCAAACCTGCGGAAGGTACCCCGCCTGGCTGTTCTTCAGCATAGCGACAGGTAAGACGGGTGACGGGCACCACGACGGCGAAAAGGGGCGGACGATGATTCGCGTTGGACCGATTGATCGGTTCGGGTAAGGCTGTCATGAGGTTTTCCTTGTTGTTCTGATCGCGCCGGGTTCAGGCGCCACCGCCTCGATGGAGCACGGAGCGAGCAAGCGAGACAGTCGAACCCAGCGAAAGCCGTGCCAGACTCCACCGAATGTCGCACGCACAGCAAAACCGCCTCTCCATGGCATCAGATCGGCCCCGACGCCGTGGACCACCCAGATAGGAATGTCCAAATTGCTGGACATGCCAATCTGGCCACACATGCCGGCGCATGTTATGTCCCGTTGGCTGGATGGTATCGAGCCCTCTTGAGCAACAGACCAGCGTTGCGAAAGCCAGATAGCCCGACCGTTTGCATGTGGGATTGTTGTCTATGCTCAATCTCAGCCGTGAGGCCGGTTCGTTGCCGCCTCCCCCAGCCCTCTCAGCCGAGCCCATCATGCAACTGATCTATGCACCAGCGTCACCCTTCGCCCGCAAGGTCCGCGTACTGGCCAGCGAAACCGGCCTGCTACCCCGCCTGCAGCTAATCGAAACAGCAGTGCTGCCGATCTCCCTCAATGAGCGCGTGAATACGCTTAACCCGTTGGGCAAGATTCCAGTACTGATGCTCGACGATGGCGAGGTGCTGTACGACAGTCGCGTAATCTGCGAATACTTCGATAGCCTGCATGACCGGCCGAAGCTGTTCCCTGCTGAACCCGCCATACGCTGGAAAACGCTGCGTCTCGCAGCGCTGGCCGATGGGGTGATGGAAGCGGCTGTGATCACCCGGTACGAGCGCGCCGCACGGCCGATGGAGCGGCAGTGGGATGACTGGATCGATGGACAGCTCGGCAAGGTTCGCCGTGCCCTCAGCGCGTTGAACGACGACAGCGAATCGCTACAAGGCCCGCTGGACATCGCTCAGATCGGGATTGCCTGCGCCCTGGGTTATTTGGATTTTCGCTTCGCCGAGCTGAGCTGGCGAAACGAGTTCCCGGCGTTGGTGACCTTTCAGGACGCACTCTCACAGCGCGAGTCAATGCAGCTCAGCGAGCCTGCCTAACTCTCGAAGCAGGTGATGGCACCTCGGAATGGCGGCGTCACCGCTCCAATGCCTGTGCTCGCTGCGCCATTAACTCAACGACCCAGTCGATAAATACGCGCAGCTTGGCGCTCACATGCCGGTTCGGCGCGTATGCGAGGTACATGGGCATCGGCTCGAGTTGCCAATCGTTGAACAGGGGCACCAGCTCGCTGCGCGCCAGCGGTTGTTCGGCCATGTAGTCCGGCAGCCAGAACACCCCTAATCCCGCCAGGCCCGCAGCCAGATAGGCATTACCATCGTCCACGGATAGCACGTAGCGGCCTTGCACATTGACGCGTTCATCCCCGCGGTGCATCGCATAGGGGAAGGTCTTCCCGGTGCGCGCCCAGATAACACCAACGATGCGGTGATGCGTGTCCTCCAGTTCCCGAGGATGCAGCGGCATGCCGGCACGCGACAGATAATCCGGCGCCGCGTACACACCCAGGCGAAGATCGCCTATGTGCCGAGCCATCAGTGATAGATCGGTTAGGTCGCCGCCGCGCACAACGCAATCCACTCGTTCATCGATCAGGTCAACCTTACGATCACTCACGCCCAGATCCAGCTGAATCTCGGGGTATCTGGCATGAAATGCGGGCAGTGCTGGAATCAGGATCAAGCGTGCAAACGGACTCGGGACGTCCACGCGCAGACGTCCCCGTGGCGACGTCGACGCGCTGGACAGGCTGGTTTCAGCATCGTCCATGTCCGCCAGCAACCGCACCACCCGCTCGTAGTAAGCGGCGCCATCGGCCGTGACATTGACCTTGCGCGTGGTGCGATTGAGCAGCTGGACGCGCAGACGTGCCTCGAGTTGCTGGACCAGCTGCGTGACGCTGGTTTTGCTCAGGTGCAGCGTCTGGGCAGCCTTGGTGAAGCTGCCGGTTTCGACCACGGAGGCAAAGGCCTGCATCGCGACAAAACGGTCCATGTTAGCTCCAGCGTTGTAATTGTTTGGGATTCAAGAACAGTGCTGATCAGACTATCGCGTTTATCCGTGCCGCACAGCCTTCTACAGTGCTGGCTCAAACCGCAACGGGGCAATCACGCCCTTGCCGAAGGAGCCCATCATGACAATCCGCGACGTAGTATTTCCGGCTGGCCGCCAGGCCCTGTACGAGCGCAATCGTTACTCGCCAGCGATCCGCAGCAATGGATTCCTGTTCGTTTCAGGACAGGTGGGCAGCCGCGAAGACGGCTCACCCGAAGCAGATCTGCAAGCGCAGGTTCGGCTGGCTTTCGAAAATCTAAATGCGATCCTCAAGGAGGCTGGCTGCACATTCGAGGACGTCATTGACGTGACTGTCTTTATGGTCGATCCGCAAACCCAGTTCGAGAAGGTCTGGGAAGTCGTCCCGGAGTATTGGGGCAACGCGCCTCACCCGACACTGACAGCGCTGGGCGTAACCTGGCTGTACGGTTTTCAATTCGAGATCAAGGTCATCGCGAAACTGCCCGAGGCCAGCGGCGCCTGACCCCGCTTGTCGAGCGACTGGAGCCGGTCAATTCGCCTAGGCGAACGGCCTCGACGGCTGCCTTCGCGATCAAGCGAGCATAAAGACTGCCCGCTGTCCATGGCGCGCTGGCTGTCAGCTGTTCAACACGCCGTCCACCAGCGCCTTAGCCTCTTCCTGGATGCGCTTGAGGTGCGCCTCGCCCTCGAAGCTTTCGGCGTAGATCTTGTAGACGTCCTCGGTACCGGAAGGCCGCGCCGCAAACCAGCCGTTGCCAGTCACCACCTTAAGGCCGCCAATTGCGGCGCCGTTGCCCGGTGCTTCGGTGAGAATCTGGGTGATTGGCTGGCCGGCCAGCTCGCTGGCGGTGACCTGCGAAGCCGACAGCTTGCCGAGCTTGGCCTTCTGCTCGCGGTCTGCGGCAGCATCGATGCGCTGATAGACCGGGGAACCGAAGCGCTCCGTCAGCGCCTGGTAGCGCTCGCCAGGATCCTTGCCGGTCACCGCGGTGATCTCAGCAGCCAGCAGGCCGAGAATCAGACCATCCTTGTCGGTGGACCACGCACCGCCTTGCTTGCGCAGGAAAGAAGCACCAGCGGATTCTTCACCGCCGAAGCCCAGGCTGCCGTCCATCAAGCCATCAACGAACCACTTGAAGCCCACCGGCACCTCGACCACCTTGCGGTCAATGCCCTTGGCAACACGGTCGATCATCGAGGACGACACCAAGGTCTTGCCGATGCCCGCCCCAGCGCTCCACTCGGGGCGGTGAGTGAAGAGGTATTCGATGGCTACGGCCAGGTAATGGTTGGGGTTCAGCAGCCCCACCGAACGCGCAACGATGCCGTGGCGGTCATGGTCGGTGTCGCAGGCGAAGGAGACGTCAAAGCGGTCCTTGTTCTCGATCAGACCGGCCATGGCGTGGGGCGAGCTGCAATCCATGCGGATCTTGCCGTCCCAGTCCAGTCGCATGAAGCGGAAGGTTGGATCGACGCGGGTCGAGAGCACTTCGAGCGGCAGGCCGTAGCGTTCGGCAATGCGCGTCCAATAATGCACGCCAGCGCCGCCGAGTGGGTCAACGCCAAACTTCAGGCCGGAGTTGCGAATGGCCTCCAGGTCGATCACCTGCTCCAGCCCAGCTACGTAATGTTCGATGAAATCGAAGCGTTGGGTGGTGGGTGCCTTCAACGCTTGCGAATAATCCATCCGCTGCACACCCTTGAGCCCGGCAACCAGCAGCGCATTGGCGCGCTCCTGGATCCACTTGGTCACGCCGGTGTCGGCCGGGCCGCCGTTGGTGGGGTTGTACTTGAAGCCGCCATCGGCAGGTGGGTTGTGCGACGGCGTGATGACGATGCCGTCAGCCAGGCCGCTGCTGCGGCCGGCGTTGTATTCGAGGATGGCGTTGGAGATGGCCGGGGTCGGCGTGTATCCGGGCTCGCCATTGGTTTCGCTGCAGCCTGCGTCGATGCGTGTCTCGACGCCGTTGGCTGCCAACACTTCCAGGGCGGATACGAACGCCGGCTCGGACAGCGCGTGGGTGTCCATGCCGACGAAGATCGGACCGTCGATGCCCTGCTCCCGGCGGTAATCGCAGATCGCCTGTGTGGTTGCCAGGATATGCCACTCGTTGAAGCTGTTCTTCAGTGACGAGCCGCGGTGGCCGGAGGTGCCGAAAGCGACTTGCTGCGCCGGATCGGATGGATCAGGGCGCTCGCTGTAATACCGCGAAATCAGCCGCGGAATGTTGGTCAGGGTGTGCTCGGCGGGGAGGCGTCCTGCGTTGAGGTCGAGGCTCATCAGTCGTTCCTTTGGAAGATCAGTAGGTCGATTCAGGCAGAACCCTGAGTTCTGCCGAGGGTGTCGAACGCAAAATGACGGTGGCAACCGGCACTTATCTACGCGCTTCGACCATGCACCCTCGGGCTTTGGTTCCCCACAGTTGCATCGAAAGCTCATGCGCAGCGGTGGCGCATGATAGAGCGCGCCGGCCGTGCCGCGAAGGGCCTGCCTATCCGACGAGCATTGTCGACTCCCCAAGGGCCGGGCGAGCTAGAACGTTTGTGCAGCGCTCAGCCATCGAGTCTCCCGCCGCCGGTCGGAATGCGCCAACCAGAACAGCGGCATGCCTGACTTCAGCCGATACAAACGGGCAAGCAGCCACTTAGCGCAACTCTTCGAGCCCGGCCAATCATCGATGACTATTACCATCGCAACTAGCACCCCCAGCGAAGCGGCAGGCTACACCGCCATGACCCGCAGAGCGTCACTCAGCTTCATCTATGTGGTCGCTGCGCTTTTCGTCCCCGTCGCCCTGGCGCTGGTCTATCTGTGCATTGCGCTGGACGAGCAGCAAGTGCAGCACAGCGAAACAGACGCAGCCTTGGCAATGGAAAGCCGGCAAGACAAAATCGGCACCGCGCTGGCCGACTATGCCTTCTGGAATGACGCCCACAAGCACATGAGCGGCGAGGTCGATGCCGCCTGGGCCTTCGATGGCGACAACATCGGCCCTTCGCTGTTCTCGACATACGGTCTGGACGGCGTCTTTGTTCTGGGTCCCGACGCATCGACCCGCTATGCCATCGTCAACGGCGAGTTGAGCGACCTGGATGCCAGCGACTGGATAGCCGGTGACCTGTCCGCGCTATTGGCCAGCGCACGTAGCAAGTCTGCTCAAGATGGTGTCACCCAGGTCTATTTCTCGGTCACCAATATGCCGGCGGTTGTGTCGGCGGCGGTGATACGGCCGGACAGCTCGTACGACGATTTCGAAAACCTGTCCTATCTCGTCTATGTTGACGTGCTGACCCACCCGAAGCTGAAAGCGATTGACGAAGCATTCGATCTGACCGGGCTCACCGCGACCATCGGCGCACTTCCCGACGGCCCGCGACCCAGGCTAATACTGCAAGAGGACCTCGGCGTCGCGATCACGCTGCAATGGCAGAGCGAGGCGCTCGGCCGGTCGGTGCTGCAAAAATTTCTGCCGATGCTGTTGCTGCTCGCCACGCTGGTCGCCTTACTGATGTTTTGGCTGCGCAGGCGTGTCATCCATGCAGCGGACATGATCGATGCGGCTCAGCAGGCGCTGCGGGTAAGCGAACAGCGCTTCAAGAATATTTCCGAAGCATCCTCGGACTGGATCTGGGAAACCGACTCTCAGCAAAGACTGACGTTCCTGTCCGAGCGCTTCACCCAGGTAACGGGTTTGCCGTGTCACGCCTGGATCGGGCGGCCGCTCACCGACCTGCTAACCTATGACAAACAGCTGATGGCTGCCTCCGCCGAGGCCGGCAACGCTGCCGGGCGCAAACCGATCCCCTGTGAAATGCGCGACGACAACCAGAGCCTGCGCCACTGCCAGCTCTCGTCCCGTGCCGTGCGAGTCGCAGACCTGCTACGGGGATATCAGGGCACGGTCTGCGATATCACCGAGGAGATCGAGACCAAGGCGCGTATCGAGCACATCAGCCAGCACGACGCGCTGACCGGGCTGGCCAATCGTCACCGCCTGAATCATTTCCTCAGCACTTGCCTGAGCGACGGGATGAGTGGAGAGAGTCCAGTGTTTGTCCTGGCGTTGGACCTGGACCGCTTCAAGCCAATCAACGACACCTTTGGCCACGCTGCGGGCGATGTGGTGCTGCGCGAAGTGGCCAGTGCGCTCACCAGCGGCACGCGAGAAACGGACCTGGTAGCAAGGCTTGGCGGCGACGAATTCATCGTTGTGGCAACCGACTGTCGAACCCTGGAACAGGCAGAACGGCTATGCCTGCGCCTGATCGAGCAAATCAACCAACCTATAAGAATTGGCGCGAACGAGGTCAGCGTGGGCGCCAGCATCGGTATCGTCTCGGCGCCTTATGACGGGCTTATCGCAGATGACCTGCTGCGCTACGCAGACATCGCGCTGTACGAGGCCAAGTCCAGCGGCCGCAATCTGTTTAGGTTCTACGAACCGGCGATGAACGAGCGAATCATGGAGCGCAGGCAACTCGAAATGGACATGCGTCAGGCCTTGCGCCGCCATGAGTTCCGTCTCGATTTCCAGCCGCGCTACGATGCGCCTTCGCAAACCATCGTCGGTGCAGAGGCGCTGGTGCGCTGGCAGCATCCGATCCGCGAATTGCTCAGCCCCGCCTGTTTCATCCCATTGGCCGAGGAAACCGGCCTGATTGTAGAGCTCAGCGACTGGGTGCTACGTGAAGCCTGCCTGAACGCGCTGAGCTGGGGCGATGAGCTGATGGTCTCGGTGAACCTTTCCCCGGTGGAGTTTCAGCGCAGTGATTTGGTGGATCGGGTTGCGAAAGTCCTTGAGGGCACCGGCATCGCCCCGCACCGTCTGGAGCTGGAGATTACCGAAAGCGTCATGCTCGAAGATGCCGCCTCGGCGCTAACGACCATGAACCAGCTCAAGGCGCTGGGCGTTCGCCTGTCCATGGATGACTTCGGCACCGGATATTCCTCGTTGAGCTATCTGCGAAGCTACCCATTCGATGGAATCAAGATTGATCGGAGTTTTATCTCTGAGCTCGACCAATCACAAAGCAGCGAAGCGATTGTCCACGCCATTGTCAGCATGGGTCACGCCCTCTCGCTGACCGTGACAGCCGAAGGCATCGAGACCGTCGCTCAACTTGGCAAGCTGACCGAACTTGCTTGCGATCAGGCTCAGGGCTTCTACCTCGGCCGGCCCATGTCACCGCTGCTGTTCCAGCAGGTTCTGGCCGATGCCCAGGTGGCAAGTGTCATCGCGGCGGGCGGGTGCTAAGCGCTCGTAGAACCCGTACGTACAGGGCGACCCGGAGGACCTGGCCTTACGCGCTCAAATAGCGCCCGTTTCAGCCTGCGCGTCCAAGGCGGCTGATACTGTTTCAGCCAGATGCTCAAGCGTGAACGGCTTGGTCATCATGCTCATGCCCGTCCCGAGAAACTCCGAGCGAATCGCGGCGTTTTCGGCGTAACCGCTGATGAACAGAACGGGCAGATCCGGCCGTTTCTGCTGGATGATTTCGGCCAGTTGGCGACCGTTCAGACCGGGCAGTCCGACGTCGGTTATCAACAGGTCCAGCGTACGCAAGCCGTCGAGCAAACCCAGCGCCTGCTGACCATCTTCAGCGAGGTGCACCTGGTAGCCGAAGTCCTCCAGCGCGGCGGCGAGCAACAGGCGTACCGAATCATCATCCTCCACCACAAGGATCGTCTGCCCTCGTCCGGAGGTCAGATCCACGGGCGCGACGATCGACCCATTCTCGACTGCCGACGACTGCGCCAGGGGTATGTACAAGGTGATCGAGGTACCGGCCCCCTCCTCGCTGGTCACCGAGACGAAGCCGCTGCTCTGTTGAACGAATCCGTAGACCATGGACAGACCCAACCCGGTGCCTTGCCCCAAGGGTTTGGTGGTGAAGAAGGGTTCGAATATCTTCCCCAGCACGGGCTCGGGAATACCGACCCCGGTGTCCGATACCCTGATGCTGACGTAGCGCCCCCTGTGACCACCCAGACGAGCAGCCTCTGTCTCGTCGAAATCGGCTCGGCTGGTGGCAATCGCCAGAATGCCGCCATCTGGCATGGCATCACGCGCATTGATGCTTAGGTTCAACAAGGCGTTTTCAAGCTGGTTGGGGTCGACTAATGCCAAGCCGGCGCTGTCATCAAGCTGCAGCTCAAGCTTGATTCGCTCTGTCAGCGTCCGTTTGAGAAGGTCGCTTAGCGATAGGATCAGCGGATTCACTGAAACGGTGCGGGCTTCGAGCGACTGCCGGCGGGAGAACGCCAACAAGCGCTGGGTCAAGGCTGCCGCTCGGCTGGCGGACGTATGAGCGGCCGTCATGTAACGATCCAGATCACCGTATTGCTGCCGGCCTATACGGAGGCGCATGAGGTCCAATGCGCCGATGACGCCCGTAAGCATGTTGTTGAAATCGTGAGCGATGCCACCGGTGAGCTGGCCCACCGCGTCCATCTTCATGGATTGGCGCAGCTGTTCTTCGGTTCGGGCTCGTTCTTGGCTTTCCAGCGTCAGCTTCTCCAACGCCTCTTCCAGCGCACGGGTACGAGCCTTGACCTGAAACTCAAGATCATCGTTGAACCGGCGCAACATTTCTTCGTTCTGCTTTTCAGCATTTATATCAATGACGACCAAGGCGGCGCCTCGGATCTCCCCTTGG
This sequence comes from Pseudomonas sp. 10B238, assembly GCF_000970615.1. Lineage (NCBI taxonomy): Bacteria > Pseudomonadati > Pseudomonadota > Gammaproteobacteria > Pseudomonadales > Pseudomonadaceae > Pseudomonas > Pseudomonas sp. 10B238. The sequence continues at coordinate 12,733 of NZ_KQ033946.1, read as the reverse complement.
CTGTCGTACAGCGGCACCGCATTGACGCGTGTCCATAGCTCACGCCCGTCGTCGGGGTAGTAACGGAAGTCAGCACCTTCCACTATCTCTCCCCGCAAAGCGCGGGCGCCCGCAAATTGATCCGGCGGGATCCGTTGACCCTGGCTATCGAGGCCCACCCATCGCTGAGCATGCCGACCATCAGTGGACGGGATTCTTCGGTTGGGGACATACCGCTCATAGGTGGGATTGCTGAGCACGGTGGTGCCGTTTGTATCGATCAGGCAGATGCCAACCGGAAGGTGTTCGACCAGCCTCTCAAGCGTTGCCTGCTGCTCAGCCAGCTCCACGAGACGGTCTGCAATCTCGAACTGACGCAGGCGGGAACGCCAGGCCATCGCCACGGTGCTCAGCAGGGCTGCCGGTCTGATGGGTTGTTCTAGAATGACCAGGTCCGCTACCCATTCGGGTAACCGCTTCTTGATTGCCAGGAAATCAGTGCGTGATTCGCTCTGCGTATCTGTGACCACAATAAAGGGGATGTCTGCCCCGTCACCTTGCTCGGCGACGGCGGGCCCGTTCGCCATCGCCGACGCGAGGAATCGATCGGTAGCGATCACCGCACCCACTCGGTGATCCAATTGTTGAAACAGGCTCTCGCTATCGGAGCAGAAAGCGAGTTCATACCCCTCTTCGTCCAGCAGTTGGACCAGGCGAGAGAAATCGACGCCACAGCCGGTGCCAATCAATAGCCGCCTGGCCTCGGATGAAATGTCAGCAGTCACGTCGGTGCTCTTCCGGTAGTTAGGAGCAGGTGAGGTTTCCCTTCGCGTCCGTTTAGCACTCAAACGTCTGCTTTGAAGAATCGATAGATAAGCCGGCCACAAAGGCTGAAGGCGATGCTGTGCTGGATTGGCCACGAGCCCGACAGTCGGCCTCCACAACAGCTTGGCCAGCATGGGAGTAATAGCGTCGACAAATGGTACAGAGCCGGCCGTGCGGGCAGAAGACACCGTGCATCCGATACAGGCAATTATTGAGTTGCGGCTTCAGTGCAGTCCAAATGTTGAAGTGCTCAACTTGCCCGACGATCGATGATGTAGTCACCCAGCTGGGCCAGCGGCATAGGCTTTGCGAACAGGTAACCCTGTGCCTCGTCGCATGCCGACCGCATCAGCTGTCGCAGCATATCGGCGTCCTCTACGCCTTCGGCCACGACGCGCATGCCAAGCGAATGGCACATTTCGGTCACCGCCTTGATGAAATCGAGACAGTTATCAGCCTTGGCGGTTGGGCAAAGGAAGGTCCGATCAAGCTTCACAACATCGATGGGATATTGGCGCAAATAGGCGATGCCGGCGTACCCGGTGCCGAAATCATCGATTGCAAGCCTGACACCGACGGTTCGCAGGTTTCTCAGGAGCTGGTGCGAAGCGTCGGTGTCTTCGATCAACCCGGACTCGGTCAGCTCCAGTTCGAGACGGTGCGTATCCATCCCGGCCGCCTGCAATGCGCCGCTGACTTCGCTGCACAGCGTAGGCGATTTGAGCTGCACCGGTGACACGTTCACCGACAACATCAGCTCGGTACCGATGCGTTCGGTCAATTGCTGGATGTCTTTGCACGCCTGCTGCAGCACCCAGTTGCCGATTTTGCAGATCAGTCCCGTGGTTTCGGCGATCGGTATGAACACCGCCGGGGACACCAGCCCTTTGCTTGGGTGGTTCCAGCGGATCAGCGCCTCCACACCGCATGCAATGTCATCGTCCAGGCAAATACGCGGCTGGTAATGCAGCACGAATTCATTGCGCTCCAGCGCTTCTCGCAGGTCGAGTTCAAGCGCCATGCGGTTCTTGGTCTCGATGCTCATCTCCGCCGAGAAGAACTGCATCCCGGTGCCGCCAGCATCCTTGGCGCGATACATGGCGATATCGGCGTGCTGCAGCAGCTCATCGATGCTGGTGTCCGGGTCCGGATACAGACACATGCCCATCGATGCCGAGGGGTAGTAACGTGTGCCAAGCACATCGCAGGGCACTTGGATCGCCCGCAGCAGATCAGCTGCCAGCCGCTCGGCCGAGCGCACGCCGTCAGGTAGATGAGCCACCACCACAAACTCGTCACCGCCCAGGCGCGCCACCAGATCACCGGACGGCAGCGCCTCGCGCAGCCGATGGGCGATCTGTACCAACAGCACGTCGCCGTAGCCATGCCCCATCGAGTCGTTCACTTCCTTGAAGCGATCAAGGTCGATCAGCATGATCATCAGTTGCTGATTTTCTGGGATGAAATTGACCAGTTCCCGCAGGTGATCATTGAGATAGGTTCGGTTGGGCAGACCGGTCAGCGCATCGTGAGTCGCCATGTGATGGAGGCGATGCTCGACCTGCTTGCGGTCGGTGATGTCAGTCAAGCCACCGGACCACTCCTTCATATTCCCGTGGTCATCGAAGATGGGCACGGCGTGACCGGTCATATGCCGATACTGGCCGTCCGCCCGGCGGATGCGGTATTCAGCGCGCTTGTTGCTATAAACCGAACACATTTCCTCAATGATGGCTTCAAGCGCGGGACGATCTTCCGGATGCACGGCATCGAGCCAGCCCTTACCGCGCGATTGCTCGAACGTCTGGCCGGTGAATTCATTCCAGTCGGGTTGTGACTCGACGATGTCGACCAGGAGACTGGCCGACCAGACCAGGCTGTTGGTGGCCTTTACCAGTCCCTTGAAGCGGCGCTCACTAGCTGCCATTTTTTGCTCGACCTTGGCCCGCCCTCGATTGGCTCGTTCGCGCTGCACCAACAGAGCCGCTGTATTGGCGAGCAGAGTGATTCCTTCTTGCTCCACAGACGACGGCGCTGCGCATACGCTGCTGTAACAGGCAATCGTGCCCATCACCTCGCCGCAGTCAGAAAGAACGGGTGTGGACCAGCAAGCGCGCAGGCCGTGCTCAAGCGCCTTGTCTCGGTGCCGGGCCCAGTACGGATCGCTGGCAATATCCACGGCAACACTTGGCTTGCAGGTGCGTACCGACACGCTGCAGGTGGTTTCATCGGAACCTGCGTCCATTGCATCGAGCGCAGCGACGAAATCTGAAGGAAGGCTGGACGCTTCAACGAATCGCAGCCTGCCATCCTCATCCAGGCGCATGATGGCTGCGCGAATGGTCCCAGCCGACTGCCTTTGGGCCGAGCGGGTAAGTTCAACCAACACTTCGGTCAAGGGCGCACCGGCCACCGCCAGCTCCAGTGAGCGCATCTGCCCTTCGGCTATGGCCTCGGAGCGGCGGCAGTCGGTCACGTCCTGACTGACGAAGTGCAGCGCCCGCAGCTCGGGATGAGCGGTGGAGCGACCGGTCACGCTGACCATTTGCACACTGCTGTCGCCGACCAGAACACGGCAATCGAAGCGCACCTCGTCACCGGTCGAGAGGGCGACAGCCACGTGCTCGGCGACCGGATCGCGATCATCGGGATGAATGTGTTCCAAAAATTCGGTAAGCGAGGTGCTGCCCAATGCACAGGCATCGAGCGCATGGGTGACGGCCTCGACCGTCGCCTGGGTATCGTTCAGCGAATCGTCCAGCTCGACGTACCACTCCAGCAAGCCAGCCGATTGCAGCGTGAAAGCAAGCCGGGATTGCAGATCTGGTTGGGCCATGCTGTTATCCAAAAAGTGTGTAAAACGAGCTTCTACTTGGACCCATAGAGCTGGCCACCGTTCTGAGCTAGACCGATATACGTAGCCATTGTTGAATCCTCGCTCTATCAAGGGTAGTGCACGGCCCCGATATCCCCCTGCGACGCCGTCTATAACCGACGTTCGGTGTGGCTGGCGGGCGCTTTTCCTTAGCGGACGCGCTAATCCAGAGTCGGACCGCCCTGCACCGCCAACACTTCACGTACACAGCGGTGAAACAGCTGCTGCACCGGCAGCTGCCGGGCGCTGTGGCGGCCGATCAGTACCAGCTCCCGGTAGAAGGTTGCGCCGCCCAGTCGGAGAACGCGGACGGTCGGCGTACTTTCGAGCCATAACCCGGCTTCTGGCACCAGGGCTACACCCAGCCCGCAGGCGACCATCTTGACGATGGCATCCAACTCGTCGAGTTCCAGGCCAGGGCGGACGTCCAGGTGATGTTTGCGCAAGAACTGACTCACCTGCCGACCGCCAAAGGAGCTGCGGTCGTAACGCACAAACGGCTGCTCGATAAGGAGCTGCAACGGGTCATCACCGGCCACGTCGAGCGGCGTGATCAGCACGAACGGCTCGCGCTGAACCAACTCGGCATGGAGCTCCTTGGGCAGCGCAAACGGCGGTCGGATCATGATCGCCAGATCGATCTCGCCGGCATCGACTTGCGACAACAGATTCAACGAGACACCGGGAACCAGCTTTGGCGCGACGCCCGGCGCCTGTTTCAGCAGACGGAGCAGCACCCGCGGCAGCAGGCCGGTCTGTACCGTACCGATGGCACCGATCCGCAGCTCGCCCCGGTAGTCTTCGAGCGACTCCGGTTGGCCCATCAAGCTGAACGTCTCGAGGATCTGCTCGGCCAGCGGCAGCGCCCGCAGGCCCGCGGCATTGAGATACGCCGAGCGGCCTGTTCGATCGAATAGGCGCAGGCCCAGCGCCTCCTCAAGATTCTTGATCTGGGCGCTGACCGCAGACTGGGTCAGCCCGATTCTGTGGCCTGCAGCGGCGAAGCTGCCGCACCGGGCGATCGCAAGGAAGGTTTTCAATTCGCGGATCATAGGGACTTGGATTGATCGAAATATTCGAGGCTCGACACGAACGATATCCGCTGTTGATGAGGGCGACAAATCGGCAACATGATCGTTACGGCCCCACAACAGAAGGAAGCCTTGATGAGCCTCTCTCCTTTTCACCTTGCGATCCCTGTCCATGACCTACCCGCCGCGCGCCGCTTCTATGGCGAAGTCTTCGGTCTCGCCGAAGGCCGCTCGTCCGAGCATTGGGTCGACTTCGATTTCTACGGCCATCAACTGGTCATCCATGAGCACCCGCAGACGCCATCGCAGCAAGCTGCACACACCAATGCCGTAGACGGTCACGACGTTCCAGTGCCGCACTTCGGCATCGTGCTCAGCTGGCCGGAATGGGAAGCGCTGGCCGAGCGTCTGCGCGCACGGGATACCAAGTTCGTTATCGAGCCCTATGTACGCTTCCAGGGTCAGGTCGGCGAGCAGGCGACCATGTTCCTCTTCGACCCTTGCGGCAATGCGTTGGAGTTCAAGGCATTCAAGGACATGAGTCAGCTGTTCGCCAAATGAGCTGTGCCGCTGCCAATCATGGGTCAAGCAACGCAGCGCGGACGGAACGATGATGCCGGGGAGCATCCCGCCACGCCTTCACGCGCTCGCTGCGGCCTGCCATTCGCGCGGACTGGCGCCGGTCTTGCGGCGGAAGGCGCGAGCCAACGCCGATGGGCTTTCGTAACCCACCTCATCGGCAATCAGGGCGATCGGCCGACCTTCGCGCAAGCGCTTCTGTGCCAGGCTGATGCGCCAACTGGTGAGGTAATCCGCGGGCGTCTGCCCGACCACCGAGCGGAAACTGGCGGCAAAGCTGGCCCGTGACATGTTCGATTCGGCAGCCAGTTCGGCCACCGACCATGCACGCTCGGGTTCGGCGTGCATCAGCGTGATCGCTCGCGCCAGGCGCAAGTCGGCAAGCCCGGCCATCATTCCCGAACTCATCGTCTGACTGGCCATCAAGTGGCGCAGCATCTGCACGATGAGCAACTCGAACAGGCGCCCCATGACCGCCTCACGGCCACAGTAGCCGGCGACCGCTTCCTCAAACAACCAGGCCAGCGCACCGTCGAGGATCGGCGCTTCGGCCACCGGCAGCAGCAAGACATCAGGCAACGCCGCGGCCAGCGGATTGTTAGCCCCGCCGTCGAACTGCAGCGTCGCGCACACCAGCCGCGCGCCATCCGCTTCGTTGGCGAGCATCCGGTGCCGATACGGACGGGGAAATACCATCACCGTCGGCTCCGCCAACCGCACCTCACTGTTGTCCGCCAGACGCAACGTCATGGCGCCTTCGCGCAGCACATGGATGTAGCCCACCTGGTCCGCAGTCTCGAAGGCCGCAACGCCACAGAGATCTCCGCTGTGATACAGGCCCGCGTGCATGCCGAAGTGGCACAGCAGACTCGATAGACGATCCATGGTTACCTGCCTCGATTAGACGATTAGTTGCATATTTAAGACAATTTGAGTCCTTTACGACAACCCGCCTGCGCATTATGACCCTGCACCTGACGCAAGTCGCTCCGAAGTCCCAAGCCGTTTCCTGTGTGGGTGCTCCGGCCTGCTGAGCAGAGCCAGCCACCGCCACAACAACCCGAACCGTATCTAATCGAAAAGGTAGAACAACGTCATGACCACTGAATCGAAAACCCGCAACGCCGCAGCCGCCACCCTTCTCGCCGCCGCCACTACGCTGGGCAGCGTCGCCAGCTTCGCCGCCGACAAACCGACCGTGATTCTGGTGCACGGTGCATTTGCCGAAGCAGCAAGCTGGAACGGCGTGGCCACCCGGCTGATTGGTCAAGGTTATCCGGTCATCGCCGCCGCCAACCCGCTGCGTGGCGTGGCCAACGATGCCAAATACGTCTCCGACATCATCGAGCACACCTCAGGCCCTATCGTGCTGGTCGGTCATTCCTACGGCGGTAGCGTCATCACCAACGCAGTGAATGGCAGCGACAAGGTCAAGGCGCTGGTGTACGTCGCTGCATTCGCACCGGCAGCCGGCGAAAGTGCTGCCACGCTGGCCGGCAAGTTTCCAGGCGGAACGCTTGGTCCGACCCTGGCCGAACCCGTTCAGCTGAGCGACGGCAACCAGGATCTCTACATCCAGCAGCATAAGTTTGCCGAACAGTTTGCTTCCGATGTGCCGGCGGCCGAGGCGGCCTTGATGGCGGCTACGCAGCGCCCGATAACAGCCGCCGCGTTGAATGAAGAAAGCCAGAACACCGCCTGGGAGTACGTGCCTTCCTGGTTCGTCTACGGCACCGGCGACAAGAACATCCCCGAGGCAGCGCTGAAGTTCATGGCCGACCGCGCGGGATTGAAGAAAACCCTGAGCATCCCCGGCGCCTCCCACGTCGTGATGACCTCGCATCCAGATGAAGTGGCTGCGCTGATCACAGAAGCCGCGCAAGCCAGCGCCCAGTAACCGCTACGGCAAAAGGCCGGTCGATGAGCTTGGTTCATCGACCGGCCTTTTTGCGCCTAGGCCGCTTGTTAGACAGGGTTCGCCATCGGTCAGGGCTGTTGGACGAACGAACTTTTCACTCACGCAAGGCTAAACAAAAACCTCGATCAACCGATAACCCGACATGCCAAGCGAGGCGTGCACGGCTCCAAGCTGTCGGCCACGCGCGGCGTCTATTTCACCGATTTCGTACCTGTTGCGCATTGATCGCGTCAGTTCGAATGCGGAACACCCACCTGCAGACGGAAGCCCCTACCGTGCAACTCATCGATAACCGAGCGTTGATCAACGATGCCTTGAGCCAGTCTGCGGAACTGACGGGAGGACGCTTCGATCATCGCTACTGGTTGAGCAAGGTAGCGGACGTGAAGCTGCTGATCATCTCCAAGCCCGAAGTGCTTTTCGACCTTTCGGTCAAGGTGTACATCCCCTTGCCGTCAGGGCAGAAAACGCCGCTGACCTACGGCGATGGCTGGTTCAACTGGCACTTTCTCGGCAGCAAGAGCGCGGTGGTGACTATCGCCCGGGAAATCCTTTCGATCGCGATGCGCAACCAGAAAGCACCATCGCCTGTGCTGCAGGCCTGGCTGACCCAGCTGGTGACGTTCAAGCACAGCGACCATACGATCGCCGTGCTTGAACCCGAACCGCAGCAAGACCTCGCCGGCCGTTAAGCCGTTTCACCCGCCCCCAGCGCGGCCTCTTCATAATCGAGTTCGCGCAGCAGGGTTTGCAGCATCTGCTCGTCGATCTCGTGCCGTTTCCTCATGCGGTACATTTCCTTGCGCTGCACCGCGATGGCTTGAACGCGAATGACCCGCTCCAACGTCATGGTTTCACGGGCCTGGTTTGCTCGACCGTGATGGTCCATCAACGCTTCGATGTCGTGACGGTATGACTCGGTGACCCGCGCGGTCACCTCGCTGCGCAGCAGTGCGCTATCCGCATCCTCCACCGGGTTGGCCTGCTTCCAGCCCTCCAGCCAGCTGACCGCTGCCTGAGCGGCCAGCCGTCGTGCCTTTTTCAGCTCTTCCCGATGTTCTTCAAAATCGTTGTTGGGTAGCTGCTTGAGGAAATAGGGAATGCCCAGCGCACCGATCAGCAAGGACAAAATGATCACTGCGGCGGCGAGGAAGATCATCAGATCACGGCCTGGAAACGGTGTATCGCCGATCATCAACGGGATCGACAGCACACCTGCCAGGGTAATCGCACCACGCACGCCGGCGACGGCGCTCAGCGCAGAGAACAAGCGAAGGGATTTGGGCTGGACGGTCTTGCCGAGCATGCGACGTACACGTGCCTCGCTCCAGTGATAGGCGAAGACGAAGACAAAGCGCACCACCAACAGCAACGCCATGATCGCCAGCGCGCTGAAAACCAGCATCGGCATGCTGTAGGACTCGTGCCCAGCCGCTTCCCAGACGCGCTCGACGATCCGCGGAAACTGCAGACCCAGCAGCAGGAATACCAGGCCGTTAAAGCTGAAGTCGAGCATCTCCCAGATGCTGCGATTGAGGATCCGGGTACTGGTCTTGACCGGCAGCATGTCGATACGGCTCTGCACCATCCCCGCCGCTACCGCCGAGAGAATGCCGGACATCCCGGCATGTTCGGCCAGGAAGAACGCGGCGAATGGCAGCAGGAGAATCATCACCACGTAAGTCGAAGGATCAAACAGATCTCGTGCGGTCATCCACTGTTTGGCCTTGCCGACCGACCAGCTCAGTCCCGCACCAATCGCGAGACCGCCCAGCGCGATGACGAAGAACTCGCCGGTAACGGTGACCAACGAGAAAGAGCCGGTGATAGCCGCAGCCAACGCGAACTTGAAGGAAACCAGGCCGGTGGCATCGTTCATCATCGCCTCACCTTCCAACTGGTGAGACATATGCCGCGGCAGCCGTCCCTGGGCAATGGCGATCACCGCCAGCGCATCGGTCGGCGACAGGATGGCGGCCAGAGCGAAGCTCGCCCCGAGTGGAATAGCTGGCAGCAGCCAGTGAATGAAATAGCCCACCACCACCAGAATGATCAGCACGAGCACCAGCGCCATGGCGGTCATTTCCGCGCCGTGCTCGGTGAACTCGCGCTTGGGTATCTTCCAGCCGTCATAAAACAGCAACGGTGGGATGAACAGCAGCATGAATATCTCAGGCCGTAGCTCGACGCCCATACCGAACGGTGGAAGCGCCAGCAGGCTACCCATGATGATCTGCAAAATTGGCAGTGGCAGCGGAACGACATTGGCCAGAATGCGGCTTGCACCGACTGCAAGCAGCAGCAGGAAGATGAGGTAAAGCGTTTCCATGGGGCGGGCTGGTCTCGACAGGAAAAATAGGCGGGGCGTGCGACCGTTGCGCACATACGACGAAAGTATAGTCAGGAGGTTTTGGAATATCCGCTTCGGTGTTCAGATCCGTCCGAACTAAACGCTGCGACCGCCACTCCCCGGGTGCTAAAGCACAGACGTCACCGTGCCGGCACCCCGTCACGCCTCGGGGCGGCATTTCTCAGTCAACGGCCGGACCGCCCGTCGAATAAGTCCAAGCTGCCATACAGAGTGTCCAGCCGCTACGACAACGCGGCTACCTATGTCCCGTGGACTGGACAGAAAACAACTTCGTCGCAGCGCTGCGTTCAGCCTGATCGTCTTCATGCTAGAGCGGTCCGGCTGCAATCTCGTGACCGGTCATCGGCGGCTGAACCTTGCTCTGTTGAGCTGGCACAGCTTTGGCTCAGCCACTACGCCCGGCCAGTGGTTCTCGGGCATCACCTCGTGGCGTCAGTCATGAAGGCATGACAACAAGAACAAGGAAACCCACATGAAAGCATCCCGTGCAAAGCGTTTTCGCAGCGCAGCCTCTCCGCGGCTGCTGTTGGCATCGCCCGCCCTGCTGGCGTTGGTAATTGCCGAGCCAACCCTAGCCGCTAGCTGCAGCGAATTATCCGGTGCGCAAATCCCTGCTTCGGCGATCGCTCTACCCACATCAGGCGCGAGGGTCACAGCCGCGACCCTGAACCCAGGCGGTGGCAGCGCGCCACAGACGTTTGGCCCACATTGCGATCTGAGCGTGGACATCGCTCCGGTCGACCCAAGCGCACCCAGCATCAAGATGCGCATCGTCCTGCCTGACCAATGGAACAGCAAAGCGATGATGTATGGCGGTGGCGGCTACAACGGCACCGTTCCCAATGTTGCCGGCAACGTCCCGGCCGGGCCGATCGACCAGCCGACGCCACTGGGCCGCGGCTATGCGGTATTTGCCAGCGACTCGGGCCATGTCGCCAACCCGGTTCATCCGGGTGACTTCGCCTGGAACGAGGAAGCCTTGGCCAACTACGGCCACGACGCCCTGAAGAAAACCCGAGATACGGCGATGTATCTGATCGAGCAACGTTACGGTCAGCCGCCGGTTCGCAGCTATTTTGCCGGTGGCTCCACCGGTGGCCGAGAGGCGCTGGCGGTGGTGCAGCAATGGCCGAAGGATTTTCACGGTGCAATCGTGCTCTACCCGGCCTACAACGCCGCCGCACTGGATTTGCAGTTTGGCCGCATTACGCGCGCGTTGGCTGCGCCAGGCGCCTATCCCAGCCTGGAAAAGCGCGCCGCGCTACTGGAAGCCTCGATGCAGGCCTGTGACGGGCTCGATGGCGTGCGCGATCGGGTGATCAGTCATCAGGCGGCATGCAATGCCCAATTCGATCCAGCAACAGCCAAGCTCAACGGCCGTCCCTTGCGCTGCCGTGACGGGGCTGACACAGGTAACAGCTGCTTGTCCGATGCACAGATCAACGCGCTCAAAGTGTTCGATACGCCGATTCGTTTCAGCCAACCATTGGCCAGTGGTGAACGCGGCTATCCCGGCTTCAATACCTGGGGCACCGACCTGGGCCGTCCCGGCGAAGGCCTGCAATTGGTGGTCAATCGGCTGGGGTTGAATACCCTGCAACCCGATTATCCGATGCCCGTGCATGGCACCGGCTTCGCCGAAGGCGCGCCCTACCATTCAGGGTTCTGGGACGAGTGGGTGCGCTACTTCGTGACCCGCAACCCGGCATTCAACTCCCTGACGCTGGACCCGACCGACCTCGGTCCGTGGCAGTCGCGAGTCGATGCACTGTCGCTGCGTCAGGACGTTAACCAGACCGATCTGTCGGCGTTCGTTGCCAACGGCGGCAAGATTCTGATGGCCCATGGCACCTCGGATCAGCTGGTCAGCACCCGCGCCACGGCTGAATATTACCGGCGCCTGCAGCAGGACATGGGCGTCGGGCAGACCCGCCGGTTCATGCGCTACTACGAAATTCCCGGCTACGCACACGCGGCCAGCACCGTCTTCAATGCCGCCTGGGATTCGCTGACCGCGCTAGAGAACTGGGTCGAACGCGGCGTGACACCCAAGCGCCAGGTCGTCACCGACACCGTCGCCGTACCCGGTCGCACCCGCCCACTTTGCGAATACCCGGGCTGGCCGAAGTACAAGCGGCGCGGCGATGTTAACGATGCCTCCAGCTTTGTCTGCGTGAAGAGCCACATAGGCCTCAACTAGAGCCGCATCAACGCCGCGCCCCACGCAGCACCTGGTGGTGCGCGGCGACCGGCTTCCAGCCGATTGGACAGCGTTTGGCCTGCCCTGGCGAACATGTCCAGCCAGACAGACAGTGCTGCCCTACCGGTTTTGTGGCCGTGCGGTCCTTGAGGTAGTGGCTGCAGGGCTCTGGCTAGAGCTCCGCGCCCGATACCGGTGGAATGCCGGCACCGCCGGTGCGCCTGGCACGGCATTCGCTATTCGCTGAAGGGAAACCTGGCGACACCGAACCAATAACAACAAAAGGAAGCACCATGAAAGACCTCCGCAATTTCTCCCGCAACCTGCTCTGTGCCAGCGTTGCACTGAGCATCACCGGCCCGGCCAGCGCTGCGTTCCTCGATGACAGCAAAGCCAGCGTCGAGCTGCGCAACTTCTACATGAACCGTGATTTCCGCCAGAGTGGCGCACCGCAGTCTGAGGCGAACGAGTGGGCCCAAGGCTTCATCATGAAGATCGAGTCGGGTTACACCGACGGACCAGTCGGTTTCGGCGTCGATGCGATCGGCCTGTTGGGCGTCAAGCTCGACTCCAGCCCGGATCGTTCCGGCACTGGCATCCTGCGGCGCGATTCGTCCGGTCAGCCGTCTGATGACTACGGCACTGCCGGCCTGACCGCGAAAGCGAAGATGTCCAACACGACCCTGCACGTTGGCACCCTGCAGCCGATCATGCCGGTGGTGATGCGTAACGACAGTCGTCTGCTGCCCAACGTCTATCGCGGTGCCTGGTTGCAGAGCAAGGAAGTCGACGGGCTTACGCTCGACCTCGGCATGCTCGACCGCACCAGCTACCGTGACTCCTCGGACTACGAAGAGATGACCGTATTCACCGCGGGAGCACGCAACATCGTTTTGGGCAATGCCAAGACCAGCGACGAGTTCATGTTCGCCGGCGGCAAATACCAGTTCATGCC
>NZ_KQ033945.1:0-42564 GCF_000970615.1 Pseudomonas sp. 10B238 | reverse complement strand
ACCGTGTTGCACTCAGCTCCTGCAACCGCCGTCCCTATTGAAGAAAGCAAACTCGCCGCGCCCTTAGGGTGGTCATTGCTATTTCCGCTATCGATAGCAGCAATAGCAATGGCCGCCAAGCCTCAGAACGCCGGACCCAGGTGAGCCGAGCTTATCGCGACGCCGCTGTCAAGAGGCAAGCCGTAACGGCCGTAACGGCCTTTCCGTTACCATGTCGTCGTTGCCATTTTTAACGTCGGGGTTATATCTTTTTCTCCGCATCTAGCGCGGAGGAAGTTAACTATGAGCAGCCAAGAATCGATGCCCTTAACAATGCTGCGATTAAAGGAGGTTACAAAGCGAACTGGTTTGTGTAGATCAACTATATATAACAAACTTGACTCAAGGTCGCCTCGCTACGATGCGAGCTTTCCTAAACAAGTTAAGTTGGGAAGCGGCGCCGTGCGCTGGATAGAGGCAGAAATTAGTTTATGGCTTGAAGAGTGCATAAAAATTTCTAGACAGTACCGCCAAATTAATGCAGGAAAATGTCCAGAAAAAGGACGGCGACGTGCATCTTGGGAGAGGGGGTAGAAATGTTTGACCAGAGCCATGACCAGTTTTGGATGCGAAATTTCAAGATGGGAAACGAACCATCTCTCGCGGCGCTCCCCTTGATAAGCGACGCGGTTAACGAGGCGGTAGTTAATATACAAGCCCCCCGTGCGATCATTCTCAACGCGGTACTGACTGCGATTTCTACTGCACTTCAGGGATTAGTTGACGTCCAGAAGCCAAACGGGCAAGTAACGCCGTGCTCTCTCATGCTGCTTGCAATTGCAAACTCGGGCGAAAGGAAATCAACAGCTGAGAACGCTTTTTTGCAGCCTTTCAGAGATTTTCAGTTCGAGCAGGAACCAAAGCATAATGAGCAAATATGTGACTGGAAGGCCAAGAATGATGCTTGGTCAGCACGGCGGTACTCAATCGTAAAGGAGATTAAAAAAAAGAGTTCCAAAGGATTGCAGACTAAAGCTGAAGAGGCAGCATTGTTATCTATTGAACGAGAGCGCCCGGCGAAGCCAAAAAAATTCAAAATTCTCTATGAGGATGTTACCCCTGAAGCGTTGTTTCATGGGATGCACAAGGATCTCCCAACTGCTGGACTGATATCAAGCGAGGGGGTGGGATACTGGAAGGACGCGCTTTCAATGATTTTTCAAAACAAAACGCGATCTGGAGCGGTGATTCAATAACCGTAGATAGGAAAACTGTAGACAGTTTTCAGCTTAATGACGCCAGGCTTACCGTGTCTCTGATGGTTCAGGAAAGCGCTTTTTTTGCACATATGAAACAGCGGGGCGAGCAGGCTAGAGGTTCGGGGCTATGGGCGAGATTTTTGATATGCCACCCTCACTCTACCCAAGGCACTAGATATATTGGTGCAGTAACAAATTCGTGGATCAAGAAAGAGGCATTTAATTCGAGATTGGGTTCATTGCTCGAGGAAAACCTTCGCATGTACAAGGCATGCGCCAGAAAGCGCAGTTTGGTTGGCTTTACTCCTGAAGCGGTACAGCGATGGGTGCAGATATCTAACCAAATTGAGGCGCAGATATGCGCTGGCGGGAAATTCCATTGCCTGGGGGACCATGCATCTAAACTGGCTGACGTCATTGCTCGCCTAGCGGTGCTTTTACATCGCTTTGAAGGATTCGAAGGAGATGTATCGATTACCACGTTGAACACAGCCGAGGAAATTGCCGGATTCTACTCGGAGGAATTCATCCGGCTTTTCAGTCAAGACCACAAGGACCTCGTCGATGAAGAAATCATGCTGAACTGGCTGGCCAGAACACAAGCGAGTGGTCAAAGGTTCATCAAAAGAAATGTGATCAGGCAGTTCGGCCCTAACAGGTTCAGGCATAAGGACGCTTTGGAGTCCGTGCTTATCCGGTTGGCGAATAAAGGGAAGATCGCAGCTGCCACGTTTGCTGGCGACAAATCTCTATACGTAGATACTTGCCCGTGGATGCCTTTCCTTACACCAAACCCGCCGCAAGTACAGGTCACTAACTTCTATTACGACAATGGAAATCAAGCAGCCGGCCACCCAGCACTAAATTTCGGTCAGCGTCTGCCTGGCTGTACAATTTAAGCATGCATCGAGTAAATGGAATTAAGGATTAAGCTCCAATTGAATTGAATTGATTTGATTGCAGATACTAGTCAGTAACTAACGTTAAGATTGCTGTTACATGCTTTGCATGGTTACCCTTATGCGTGTAGATGTATAAGGGTTATTGCGTAAATCAAAGCTTGTGGTGTTTGTACAATGTTATTATTACACAAGCAATATGGCCTCTAAGAGCCATATTGCGTGTTGGATAAAGGATAAAGGATAATGAATATGCTCTATGGAAATGACTGGTTAGCTAGTGTAGAGCTTGAAAAACTAGTATTTGAAGAGCATAAGGGGTCTGAATGCTTCCATCTAGAGGAGAGCTTGATATTAGAGGTAAAGAACATAGAGCGGCTAATGCAAATGATTGGAAGCAGCGTAGAGCCGCTGTTCTCTTTTAATCCGCGCAAAGAGGAAGCGGTTGTCTGTCGGAATCATGGACGGCGGCTATTCACAGTGCTGAGGAGGGGCGTTGCTACGATCACGCATACATTACCCTACCATGAGATGAATCCATATGTAGAAGTGTATTTTAAGCACGTTGATAAGCTCTCATCGTTCTGCGAATTTTGGCCAATTGACGCCATGCGAGGGAAAGTAGCGGAATCTTTTGTTTTGGCTGCTAACGACCTCGTATTAGAACTTCGATGCGAGCTCTCAAGTGCAGACTTTAAGTCAATATTGAGGCGTTTCAAAAGAGCTTCCCTAAAACGAACTAAAGGGCTTGAGCGCTACATTGATGATTTGTTTCAAAAGTATGCAAGGATGTTGGTTTTACGTATTGACTTGTCATATGAGAGTGGTTATCTAAGTGGTCGGCTTGATTTTGGTTCCGACCTATCAGTAGTTAAACGACATTGGTCAAAAATGCAGAAAAACCTTCATAAGGGAAAACCTGTCAGTGGTCTTCTAGGTTTCGCTTGTAAGCTCGAATACGGTCATCTGAAAGGCTTTCATTTCCATCTACTGCTTTTTTACAGCGGTTCGGAGCATCGTCAGGATGGTGGTTTGGCACGGATGATTGGCGAGCATTGGCAAAACAGCGTAACCGAAGAGCGGGGGCGGTTCTATAACTGCAACTCGAATAAACAGCGTTACAGGGACGTGGGGATTGGCATGATTAAATATGATCAGAAAGACAGAATAGAGGTTTTGAAAAACAAGGTTGCCGCTTACCTTACCAAGATCGATTATTGGGTGCGTTTGTCTCCATCGGTGGGTCGCTCGTTTTTTAAAGGCAACAGCCCAAAGCTGAGCTCGACTAGGAGAGGGCGCAAAAGATCAAACGGCTAGATCGTTCGTGCGCGTGATGTTCAAAGCTGGTAACCTTATGATTGTGAAAACGGCAGTCGCTAGCCGCTTTGTCATTTGATATTTATTTGTAAGATATTCAATGACCTCATTTTTTTTAGCATAATGTTTCTGAGTGCTGTCATTTCTAAGATTCCAAAAATGGATAGCGGCCTCGTTGATCATGATTAATGAGGGTGATGCATGCGCTGGGTATTTCTCAACGATATCCGTCGGCACAGCATGTTCAGGGGTCATGTCGTAAAGCTCGGGTGGGAGCACAGAAAGCGCTGCCTGACGCAGTAAATCAATTCCGGTATTAGAAAACTCTTTTTTCAGCCAAGTCACCATGTTTTTGGTTACAAACTCCTTGTTCTCGGGTGTTATGGTTTGCCCGGCGATTAGCTCACTAGATGCCTTGTTGAGAATGTATAGGTCTTGTGACATCCATTCTTCTTTTTGCATCTGTTCAGGTTTTTCTATTTTAATCTTTTCAGATTTTTCTATTTGTTCGATGATATCTAGCGCGTCATTTCGTCGGATTAGTATCTGTCGTTCAGATACCGCTATTTCCTCTGGGGAAAGGTCCGTCGTTGCTGTTGCGACAAAAAAGTCTGCGGTTGAAACAAAAGCTCGCAACGGGCTGATGCTGTTTTTAAATTGCTCAGCGGCTAAAGTTTCTACGATCGATCCGCTGGGGTTGAAAACGAAGGCTTTTTTAAAGCTGCGCTTTAAAATCTGTCCGGTCTTTGTAATCTCTTCCCATTCGGGAATCTCGACTGGAAAGAGTTTTATCTCTGTTTTTACTTTTTTACAGTGATTATGATCATCGCTGAAAGTTGTTCCCTCTTTTTCTCTGAATGGGCTTTGATATGCTTTGAGTTCAGCTTTATCGAGCACCAAAGCGTGCGCTGACACCCACACATCGATATTTTTTGGACGATGAAATAAGAGGGTTACCCCAGCAGCCCTTAGTAGTGCATTTAGTGCATCTCTAGATACCTTCAAATCATCGATTAGGCGGCTTATCGGAAGGGTGGAAACGCATTCGTCAATTAACATTCTCGGTACCTATGGGCACAGCATGGCTTCGTCAAGCACAGTAGGTTTTTTTGGGGCTGTCAATGGGGCTCAAGCGCTAAAGCACGATACGGCGGCGGCACCATGCTAGGGAATGGGAGAAACTTGGCCATACGGTGCGCGAGGTCAAGAAGAAGCCTAGAGAGCGGCTGGAAGCGCCTCGGGTGCAGGCTGACGCTTTGCCCGACATGGCGGGGCACTTCAAATTTAGAACTGCGCTTTTCCGGCTATCGGCTGGTATATCGAGTTGTGGAGGAGCACGTGGTTGTGGTCGTAGTTTCCGTTGGCAAGCGCGAGCGAGGAGCGGCGTAGCAGTCGACTAAGAAGCGTTAGCGACCGACAGAATTGGATACTCGGGGTTGGATTCGCTAAGGACAGTCTGAAAAAGACTTTCTGATTTTGGCAAAATAGCCGAACGCCACCCACCGAGTTTTCTGATGAAGCAGATGACCTTCGCCGATGCCGAGTACGCCGGCAAGCGCAAGCAGACCCGCAAAGAGCTGTTCCTGATCGAGATGGACCGGGGGGTGCCGTGGAAGGGGTTGATTGCCTTGATCGAGCCGCATTACCCCAAGGGTGAAGGTGGCCGTCCGGCGTACCCGTTGATGGCGATGCTGCGGGTTCATCTAATGCAAAACTGGTTCGGTTATAGCGATCCAGCGATGGAGGAGGCACTGTACGAGACCACCATCCTGCGGCAGTTCGCGGGGCTGAGCCTGGAGCGTATCCCCGACGAAACCACCATCCTCAACTTCCGTCGCCTGCTGGAGAAACACGAACTGGCTGCTGGCATCCTGGCAGTTATCAATGGCTACCTGGGTGACCGTGGCCTGTCGCTGCGCCAAGGCACCATCGTCGATGCCACGCTGATCAATGCGCCGAGTTCGACCAAGAACAAAGACGGCAAGCGCGACCCAGAGATGCACCAGACCAAGAAGGGCAACCAGTATTACTTTGGCATGAAGGCCCACATCGGCGTCGATGACGAATCAGGCCTGGTGCATAGCGTTGTAGGTACGGCGGCCAACGTGGCGGACGTCACCCAGGTCGACAAGTTGCTGCATGGCGAGGAAAACGTTGTCTGCGCCGATGCGGGTTATACCGGCGTCGAGAAGCGTGCCGAGCATGATGGCCGCGAAGTGATTTGGCAGGTGGCAGCACGGCGTAGCACTTACAAAAAGCTGGGCAAGAGCAGCGCGCTGTACAAAGCCAGACGCAAGATCGAGAAAGCCAAGGCTCAGGTACGGGCCAAGGTTGAGCACCCGTTTAGGGTGATCAAGCGGCAGTTCGGTTATGTGAAGACGCGCTTCCGTGGCTTGGCCAAGAATACTGCGCAACTGGTGACGCTGTTCGCGCTGTCGAACCTGTGGATGGCCCGCCGACATTTGCTGACCAATGCAGGAGAGGTGCGCCTGTAATGCAGGAAATGGCCGCCGCGAGGTGTTCTCGGCGGCTAGAAACACCGAAATGAGCTGGTTATCTGATCGTTTTTGATCGGTTTGCCGCTTTCAAAATCGGCGGAGGCTGAAGTCAGCCAGAAATGCATGGCTACTTCAGACCATCCCTAAGCTTTCAGCCGCCCGCTTCTGGCGGCAATTGGGCACAGAGCAAAAGAAAAGCGGCACAGCAGTAGGCGGGACAGCCTTTCGGCTGCCCGACTGTATTGCTCATTGGGCTGGGTAAATGCGCAGCTTTGCCTGGTTTTCGAGAGCCAGCATGCCAGTACGAGCGCGAGAGCGCGAGGGGGTTAGCCCAGCTACTGAATCACTAAGAGTAGCGCCACGATGTGGCGGCAAAGATCCGTAGCACCCGTTTCACCCCTTCTTATAAGTAACCCAGTTCCGCCAATGACACGCAGCCTTCATGGCCCACAACGATGTGGTCAAGCGTGCGCACGCCTACCAGGTTGAGTGCCTCCTTCAGCTTGTTGGTCAGGGTGCGATCCGCCTGGCTTGGCTCGGGGTCGCCTGAGGGGTGGTTGTGGACCAGAATCATCGCGGCGGCGTTGTGTTCCAAAGCGATCTTGACGACCTCCCTGGGATAGACGCTTGCGCCGTCCAAGGTGCCCCGGAACAGCTCGTGAAACGCAATGACCCGATGCTTACAGTCCAGCATCAGCAGGGCAAAGACTTCGTACTCATAGGCCTCAAGTAGCGTCTGCAGGTGGCTAAATACGTCCTGTGGCGCTGTAAGTTGCCGTCCCCGGCGCAGGCGCCGGCTGGCCAGCTGGTTGGCCATCAGCAGGATGTCGGCTTCAGTGACCGGTGACTCGATCAGGTAGGTGCCTGCGGTCTCACCGGCCTTGATTTTGTGCAATCGCATATTCAGCTCCATGGGCCGGGTGGCCAGTTTTAGGCATTCAGGGTTTGGTGCTGGGCTTTCAGCTTTTCAGCCAGGCTGGGTTTGCCCGACGGGTGCGATGTGGCTTTGGATAGCGACTGTTCGTGGGCGCTCTCGACGGGAAAGAACTCCTCGACGATGGCGCCGACGTCTTCCTCGTTGTCCTCGAAGGCACCGTTGCCGAAGCCGCGCCTTGCCGCTTCGTCCAGCGCGTTCTGATCGAAGCCCGCTGCTTGCCGCTGTTCATCGAGCTCATTTGCCGTACGCAGCGCCTCGGTCATGTCCATTCTGCTGCGGACGGTCAGGTCGGTATAGAAGATCGGTGTGCCGTGACTCTGCCGGGTGGACTTGCCACGCAGCCGTAATTCCAGCGGCAGGCAGGCCAGGCGATTGCCCGAGATGGCCTGGAAGTAATGCAGCCGAGCGGCCAGGGTGCGGATGCTGTTGAAGCCGGTAGTGCGGAAGACAAAGCTACCCAGCAGATCCTCATCGCCAATCGCCACGTTAAGCCGGCCATAGGGCTTGCAGGCACCGCCCTTGGCCAGCGAGCAAGCATCCGGTGAAGGGCAGGGAAGCGATTGCATACCGTCTTGGGTGACCCGTTTGCAGGTCTCGCCATTGCCCACACATACGGGTCGCCCGGTTTGCCGGTCGAACAGCGTGTAGTCAGCTCTGAAATTCAGTTCCGGCTCGTTGAATAGCAGCCGTACCGGAATGCTGCGGAGCTTGTCGTCCTTGCCTTGGCGCAGCTCATCATTGAGCGGGTGTACCAGCCAGCCGTCGCGGCTCTGTACCTGTGAAGTAATGGTGAATTGGTCATCTTTTTCCGGCAGGCGTTTGCCGTTCTTCTCGATGACCTTGCCAATGGAAATCCGCCCGAGCACCGGCGGGGTGATAGCCAGACCTTTGAGCATGGTGGTTCTCCTGATTAAAAAAGGCCAGCCACGCAGTTCGAACTGCATGGGCTGGCCAAGAGGGAGGGGAGGAATGAAGAGATTTGATTCAACCGACCAGAAAGCGCCGTGCTCCTGATTTGATCAGCGTGTATTTGGCTTTCAGGTGTGGTCTTTCCTGGAGTAATCGAGCCACGTCGAAGCCGGCGCTATCCTTGGCTTTACGCCAACTGATGTACCCGTTGGTGAACTCCGCCCGACTGGCATCGCCCATGGCTTGCTGCAGCATCTGCTTGAGCTGGGCTTCGCGCCTCTCCTTGTCGGTAATTGATTGGCGCAGAGCCTTGAGCTCGATGTAGGCCGTTGACAATCCAGCATGACCGCTGAAATCCACTGTTTCGCCCGAGTCGGTAGGGAACAAGCAGCGCAGGGCGGTCTCGGCGGAAGCTGTGCCGTCGGCGGGTGGTGGAGTATCCGTTTCCACGTACTGCCAGAAACGCCGCTCAAGCTCAATCAGGCGAGCAATCATTTGCTCGTCGCGCTCGATGCGATGGATCTCCAGATGCTGACCGCCGAGCACAACCGCGACATCTGCTGCCTGCTTGCCGGTAACGGCTAGCTGGTGCATCACCTGCAATTGCACATACTCGGGCACGCCTTCTTTCCAGAGGCGCGCCCCGTTAATACCGGCTGTCTTGCATTCAAGGATCTGCACGTCGTCGGCACCGATCACCTCCCGGTCGATATTGGCCAGCATCCAGGGCAACTCAGGATCCGGGTGCTGTAGCACCGCATTGATGCGACGAACCTTGTTCTTGGTGCGCTTGCTGTAGTGCCAGGCCACGATGGGCTCCAGAACATTGCCCCAGTACATCGGGCTGTCCTCGTCATCGGGGTCCGTTTTCGGTAGTCCGGTATCGCGCCCGGTCTTTTCCAGCCACAGCTCCAGCTGCGACTTGTAGGGGTTGAGGCCCACGGCAGCTGCAGCATCGGAACTACCGATACCTTGCTTGCGTACGGCCAGCCAGTCTTCGCGGGGCAACTCCTTGGTGCTGATCAGACGCAGAGCCGGACGGGGTTTGCTGGTGCTGCGGTTCAATGAAGTGGCTTTCATCATGCTTCTCCTGCAGACATAAAGATGCCCAGCCAGCACAAGGCTGACCGGGCGTTACGGTAATAAATCGGACAAATAGCCGGGGATATGCCATTGACATATCCCGCGTCGCTGGCAGACTGGTATATACGTAAGGCATATCCCAAGGAGGTTTCCATGGAACAAGGTGCAGTTTTTCAGAGCAATCGCAGTCAGGCGGTCCGTTTGCCCAAAGCGGTAGCACTGCCTGAGGACGTGAAGCGGGTGGATGTAGTGGTAATTGGTCGAGCTCGAATCATCACGCCGGCAGGCGAGGCCTGGGATAACTGGTTCGATGGCGAAGGTGTGACCGCTGACTTTATGGCCGATCGGGAACAGCCTGCAGATCAAGAGCGCGAGGCGCTCTGATGCTGAAGTTCATGCTCGATATCAATATCTGCATTTTCACGATCAAGAATCGCCCCGAGAAGGTGCGTGAAGCCTTCAAGCGCCATTCGGGGCAGTTAAGTATCAGTACCGTCACCCTGATGGAGCTTATTTACGGCGCAGAGAAGTCTGCTAATCCCGAGCGTAATCTGGCTGACGTTGAAGGTTTCGCTGCGCGCCTGGAAGTCCTGCCCTACGACACGCAGGCAGCGGCTCACTCTGGGCAATTGCGAGCTGAGCTGGCTCGTATAGGAAAGCCTATTGGCCCGTATGATCAGATGATTGCTGGACACGCACGCGCCCAGGGACTGATTCTGGTGACGAATAATCTTCGTGAATTCGATCGAGTCCCAGGGTTGCGTGTCGAGGATTGGGTGAGCGCCTGAGTAATGGCGATCATTTAATGCAGAGCCGTTGAACAACCCCTGATCTGCCTTATGGCGATCAGGGGTTGTGTTTATGCAGCAGCCTTTTAAGCGGCGAGCTGCAGCGCTGCATCCAGGGCGCGTTGCTTGATCTGTGCGCCTTGGCCGAACCAAGCAGAATCAAGCCGGTACTCGGTGCTGCGTGCACGCCGTTCGTGATCTACGTATTCGGTCACGGCATTCAGCAGGCCCCAGGCGGTGCCCTTTGCCGATTCCAGCTGACTGCCCCGGCCACGGCCTTCGTACAGCTCCTGTACCTTGCGCAGGGCGCGTTCATTGGGCAGTTGTTCGGGTAGCTGGCCGGTTGGGTTGACCTCGCACATAACGTTCAGGAAGAAGCCCATTGCCTCATGCCACTGCACCTTGCGTTCAGCCAGATGGCGCATGCGATACATGAAGTCGTCCCATTGCGAGACGGCGATGCCGAGCTGCTTCTTCACCACCGTCGGATCGAAGCGGGTGTTGTGCGGCACCTTGATGGCTCGACTTGTACCGTCCAAGGCGATGGTCAGGGTGTTATTACAGACCACGCGCACCGTGGTCGGCGTTGCGGTTGTGGCCAGGGTGCCGTCGCACGATGTAGCCAACAGCAGGTAACCGTTGACCTGGTCGTTGCCCTTGATTGCTGTGCCTTGTCCGGTGCGCGCCAATGCCCAGAACTTGCGACCACTCTTGAGCACGCCAGCGGTTTCCAGCTCATATCCCGAGACCTCGGTGAGATCCCGGTAAAACTCCAAAACCTCCCGAGGCTGCACGGTGTGATAACGTTTGGAGACAACAGACAGCGGTGCCTTGGTATCCGAGCGATAGAGCACCTTCTGTTCCGGGTAGGAATGAATTGCGCCCAGATGACCGATGCTGTCCGATTTGAAATGAACGGGGCTTTCAAAAATCTGCCAATCCATACCGGCTTCACGCTGCCAGACCTCGATAGGTTGTTTCTGCGGCAGGTTGTTGCCCAGGCCATGCCAGGGGGTAGCGCCAGCGTAGGCCATTGTTTCAACGAGATGAGCCATTGCAGTACTCCTTATACGATCTAAACGTAATAACGTTTCATTATTTGGCACAGCGAATCAGTGATCAGTTTGTTGTAAAAGCAGTACCGCAGTGATGACATTCATAGTTGTCGAGTACGTGAGAATCGAACTCTTCACCCATCTTGGCGCCGGCCAGCCCCCCGGCAGTTCCACCTGCCAGGCCGCCCAGAATCGCGCCAGCCAGGCTACCCAGCGTAATACCCACGGGGCCAGCGAAAGCCCCTATAAGTGCGCCGCTTTTTGCGCCAGCCATAGCGCCTGCTGCTCCGCTCGCCGTGCCACCAACGGCGCCAATAGCGCCACCGACTTTGCGACCATGATTGCGAGCAACAACGCGAAGAGAACCGCAGGAAGGACAGCAAATACTCATCATTCAGACTCCTGTTCAAAGAGAATACCCAGAGGTAGCAACGAGCCTTTCGTGCCCGTCTTCCCGTGGGTAATACAGGTCTGAAATATTTTTGAATCCAGTAGCGTTAACGCTGGAAGAGTACCTCTATCGATCTAGTTGGCCTTTGCGGCCAATAGCTCAGACACCGAGTGTTGCAGGCGGGTGATAGCAGTTCTCTTCGCATGACCCACTCTGCTGGTTTAGCAATGCGTCCAGGCTGCAGTGTCCCTCGACCCCAACGATTGTTGATTCCCTCCAGCGTACTCATCAGCTGTTCGGATTTCACGGGGGCGCTCAGGGGGAAACAGATCCGTCGTGTATTCATTTTTCGACAGAGACCCAGCAGCAATACTTAGGCTTAGCGTAGCTAAAGCCTTCCCGGTACAGCTGATTCAGTCTGTTTTGGCTGCCTGGAAGATCAGCCGGCTGTCATCAATCGGGTAGGGCAGTTGGCAAAGAGTGCCGTTGGCGTACGTGGCGTCAGTGGGGTTGAACACGCCGGTGCGTAGGCTAACGCGAGTGTGCCGGCACAATGCCAAGGAGACCCAGCAAGGCGCGTTCATCGGCGCAGGTCGGCGTATGTTATAAATGTTTAGATGCCAAAAGTGTAGTGGTCTACTAAACCCGGACACCGATTTAAGGCGAGAATGCTCGCCATAGAAAGAGGTGTCTAAATGAGCAAACAACGTCGTACGTTCACGCCCGAGTTCAAGCGAGAGGCAGCCAGCCTGGTGCTCGACCAAGGCTACAGCCATACCGATGCAGCCCGCTCGCTCGGTTTGGTTGAATCGGCCCTACGCCGATGGGTTAGTCAGCTCCAAGAAGAGCGAAACGGCATTACCCCGACCAGCAAAGCGCTGACGCCCGAGCAGCAAAAGATTCAGGAACTGGAAGCCCGGATCAATCGCCTGGAACGGGAGAAATCGATCCTAAAAAAGGCCACCGCGCTCTTGATGGCCGAGGAGCACGAGCGTTCGCGTTGATAGATCAGTTCCGGTCTGAAGAGGCGATTGATCTGTTGTGCTCGGTGTTTGAAGTCCCCCGTTCCTGCTATTACGCGCACTGCCGCAAGCGCCGATCTCCTGACGTTGAGCGGCTGCTTTTGCGAAGCCGCGTGAACGAGCTTTTTACCCAAAGCCGCAGTGCGGCGGGAAGCCGAAGCATCATGTTCATGATGCGCGAAGACGGGATCGAGATTGGACGGTTCAAGGTACGTAAACTGATGAGCGAGATGAAACTAATCAGCAAGCAGCCCGGTTCGCACGCTTATAAAAAGGCGACGGTCGAGCGGCCGGATATCCCGAACATACTTGATCGGGAGTTCACCGTATCCGCACCGAATGAAGTCTGGTGCGGTGACATCACGTATGTGTGGGCTCAAGGCCGTTGGCACTATGTGGCGGCTGTGCTCGATCTCTTTTCCCGCCGCGTAGTGGGCTGGGCGTTTTCACCGAAGCCCGATGCCGACCTGGTCATCAAGGCGTTGGATGTGGCCTACGAGCAGCGTGGCCGCCCACAAAACGTGCTGTTTCATAGCGATCAGGGCAGCCAATATGGAAGCCGCAGTTTCCGCCAGCGCCTGTGGCGTTACCGGTTCAAACAGAGCATGAGTCGGCGCGGAAACTGCCATGACAACGCGCCAATGGAGCGGTTGTTCCGGAGCTTGAAAACGGAGTGGGTGCCGAGCGTAGGCTACATGAGCCCTGCGCTGGCACAGCAAGATATCGGTCGGTATCTGATGCAACGCTACAACTGGCAACGGCCACATCAATTCAATGGCGGGCTACCGCCCGCCGTCGCTGAGGAAAAACTTAACGCAGTGTCCGGGATTAGTTGACCACTACAAAAGTTTACGTATCGTATTCGAGGCTAATGACGCCTATGGTTGGGTCATTGCAACCCGAGGAGATCCGCCATGATCATGCTGAGTTCGCTGACTGAACATATTGTGCTGATAGCGACCTTGATCCTGATGCTGGGTTTGGTTCGTGTTGCCTATGTTGGCCAGTCGGGCTGATATTCCGCCATGCCAATACGCTGGGCCCTCTCTAAAACGACGTAAACATGTGCCTGCCTTCGCTTGGTTTATGTCCAGGCTCTGGCTCTTAAGCCGGCATGCTTTTATGTAATCTACTCGGCTCGTTTAACTGCTGTGCTGCTTTTGAAAACTGTAGGGGGCGCCTATGAGTGTTGATATGTATCGTCGTCAAGTTTCCAGCGTTCGTGAGGTCTTAGCAAAACTAGCGAGCCTGAAGGCCAGGGAGTCGCAGAACGCGGCTGATGCGGGGAAAAAATCTCTTGCTGCTGAAACTGCTGCCTGACAATTCACTTTACCGCTTACACAGAGACGACCCACAAGGGCAGGCCGCATTCTTCTATAGAGCCAGCTACCTCTGCAAGGCGGCTACCAAGGTCTTTGGCGATGGCAGTTATGGGTTTGACTGCAGTCGAATCTGACTGCTGAAACTAATAAAGCAGCCTGCAGGTGGAAATAGCCAATAACATGGATTTTAGGCTGTTCGAGGGAGCAGTGACTCGCTCATGAGCAGCCTTTAGTGCAAGTTAAGCCAAGGCTCGCTGAGCTGCTAGTTTTAACGAGCGGCGAAGGCTTTCGCATTCACCCACCAGTTTTTCCAGTCCTGAAGATTCAAACATTTGCTCAGTTAGCGGTAACGCCTGATCGATTCGGTCGAATAATGCAGTTCCACCTATTTCCATCGCATCAAGCTTGAGTGCGTTGAGTTCCCCTTTGTGGCTTTCCAATTTTGCGATATCCGCCTCAAGTGCTTGCTTGTATTTGTCGAACACTGCATCGAGCTTGCTGCCGATCTTGCCTACAACATCGACCTTGCTGTTAATGGAGCGCAGGAACTCGGCAAATGTTTTGCCGCTAGCCGCGTATTCTTTCTTGCGTGTGGACGAGTAGGCGCACATGCCCGCGAAGTCGATACCGGCAAAACTTAGGTCATCGGCGACTTGCTGCATGATCAGATCAATGTCTTGCGTGGATTTCACGTCGGCTTTATTCAGTACGATGTACAGCGAATTACTGCGAAACGATGTGGCTTCAATGAATTGGATGTCGGTCTGGTCGATGGTGCCGGCCGGGTCGAGCCCAATCACCCAGACCAGTGCTGATGCTTGGTTGACCAATGATGCCGCGGTTCCACGATCTGCGGCCGCCGCTCCACCGAATGTACCTGGGTTGTAGCCTGGCGTATCGATGATGCACAGGTTGTCGAACAGATCGGGTTCCATCGGCACTTTGACGCTGATGAATGGCAGGATGCGTCTCAGGTCGAAGCCGAAGGCTTTGACGTATTCGTGAGACATGGAGGCATAAAGGTTTGGCTCCAGGTCGATTGAGCCGCCGTTGTATGAGTAACCTTTGATCCGGGTTTCGTCGGAGCAGACCACATAGCTGGGTACTACGGTTACCGGGTTGATGCCGGTTGCCAGTTGCACGCTTTGATCCTTGATGAAACTGTTGACGAACGCCGACTTACCGCTACTGAAGCCACCAGCGATGCTTAGGATCGTCTTGCCGGCGATGCTAGGAAAGTTAATGACCATCTGCATCTCGGCGAGGATCGCCTGCATCGCCAGCATGGCTTGAGCTTCACCGGCTAGCGACGATTCGCGATTGGCGAAGTCCATGTAGTCGTTGTTGATCAGCTCGGCAAACGCAGCCAGCGCGTCATTGCGCGGCGGCTGTTGGGCCAGCACTTTACTCACCAGAGCGAATTTTTCGGTCAGCGACAGATGCCGCTGGTTGATGTCATCGTAGTTGGTCTCCAGATGCTGGTGTGAGGTCCTGAGCTGGTCAGCCAGGTTCTCCAGTAAGGTGACGCTCTGCTCCTTGGACAGCAGCTGGTTTTTGTGTTCCTCAAGAAAGGCTTCCAGTTCCGTGATCTGCGCCAGGGCTTGTGCCTGACGCTCTTCTAACTCTTTGGAGTCGGCCTTGGCTTGGGTCAGCGCGGCCATGGCTTTCTGCAGTTTTATTTTTTCCTGGGCAAGCGCCCCGGATGTCGAAACCAAGCTGGCCATTTCAGCCTTCAACTGCTCAGCGAGCGACTCGCTGTTCGATTGTAGTGAGCGGATATCGTCATTTTGCGCGGCACACTGTGCAGCCAGCTCTTGGTTGACGTTGTTCAACCCATCGAGCTGGTCTTGAGCGTCGAGAAGGTGAGCCTGAAGCTCTGCGGCCAGTTTCTTGCGCTTGAATTGCCAGAACCGTGAGATCAATTCAAGTGTCGGCAACGCTTGCTCATTGATACGAGGAGGGTTGATCAAAGTGCAACCTCTTCGGTCTTGCGTGCCAAACGTTCCAGTCGGTCGATGGTTTGTGCCGCGTTGTTGACCTGATCCTTGAGCACGCTGATCTTACGCTGTATCTCATCGACGAACGCGTCCGAGATCGTGGTGGGGGCATTGCGCTCGACATTACCGATGAAGGCGCTGATTTTGCTTTTCACCTTGCTACCCAACGAGCCCACGAAGTCGTCTGCGGCATCTTTGAAGATTTCAGCCTCAGAGTCCTTGAGCGTTCCACGACTTTTCAGCTCCTCGGGCAGTTCGATACCCAGGTTAAAGTCATCGTATGGAATCGACTGAATAACCGAAAGAATTGCCTGTTTTATCATCTGCCCATTAGTGTCTTTTTCCAGAATTTCGCGAATTTTTGGCGTCAGGCTTCTGCTCAATTCTTCGTTTAACCATCGATGGGAGCCTTCGACCTTGGCACCTAACTCATCCTGAATGTCATTCATGAAGCCTTTGAGCGTCGATACGACCTGGCTGCTTACGATCTTGGGACGTGTCACGGTCCGCTCAGTGGTGCCACCTCCCCACATAGCTCTGGCAATCTTGCTGGCCCAACCCGCATTATTGGTGATCTCGGTCGTGGTATAGGAACCCTCCGCCTTGTCGATTGCAGCCTCGGACTCGCGTAGCAGGGTGCTTGCCACCTTGCGCATATCGTCACGCAGTTTCTGGCGGTAATCGAGCATGCTGCCTTTGAAGCTGAAGTCTAGGGCCAGAGAAAGCTCCAGTCGCTTGGATTCCAGCAGGCCAAGTTGCACGTCGAGTTGCTCAATGTTTGCGTTTTTGACTTGAGCGATCTGGTTGCGTGCCAGGTTGATGATCTGGGCCTTGAACGCTTCCAGATTCTTTTGTTTGGTGGCCGTCAGGTTGCCCAGTTTTTGTTGGGTGATTTCGGCTTTCTTTTCACGCACCTGAGCGAGCACGGCTTTGATTGCTTCTATGTTCGCCAGGCTGTCGAGGCTGCTCAGTGACAGGTCAGTGTTATCGCGGGTGAAGTAATCAGGGTAATCGCCGGTCAGGTTTTCCCAGGTTACCTGCTCGTTGGAGTCCCAGCTCTCAGGCGTATCGAAACGGCGGTTGAGGCTGTGGCACAGACCAGAGCTGTGGAGCAGGTTGCGGTGTACGGAGCTGATAAGACCGTCGAACACGGCACCGACTTCCGGGCTGCTTTGCTTGAGGTCAGCTAGAGTGCTTTGCGCTCGTGCCGAGAGTTGGCAGCGGATTGCGTCCAGTGCATCACTCAGTCGCGCGCGTTTTTCGCTGCCATAAAGTTGGGTGTCTACTTGGCTGGCGACCAGTACCAATTCCTGAATGCCTTCCTTCTGAGTAATGCGCCCCATAACTTCAAGGTCTTGCTCGTTTAGGAACTGTCCGGCCGGACTGACGATGAACACCACGTCGCAGGTTTTCAGTAATTCGACGGTCCGCTCTTCACGGGATTGCACCGGATCGTTCATCCCCGGCGTGTCGATGATACAGATGTCGCGCAGTGCTTCGAGCGGCATGAACACATGCACGGTCTTGGTGAATGGCATGAACTTGCCAGAAGCGCCGACGTAGTTGTGCAAGCGCTCTGCTAGTTCCTTGGGTGTGCTTGCCTGGATTTCACTCTGGGAGTGCAGGGTGGACAGTTCCAGGCCCGAGCGCTGCATGCGTTGATACTGGTCGTGAGCGGCAAACAGTCCTTCGTCGCGCTGCAGTTCGCTCAGCGCTTTTTTATCGGCCAGAACGGTAAGCTCTTCGATGTTGATGGGCGCACCGTTGGCTTGGGCCCGGCGGCGCTGCACCAGTTCGTCCAGGCACTGAACCTTGCGTACAGCGAGGCGTTGGTCGTACTGACTTGCCTTGTTCTTGATAATGGCAATATCCGCCTCGCTGTAGAACTCGACCTTGGCCTGGAACACTTCGCCCCAGGTTATGGTGGTCAGTGCCGCAGTCATGGGGGTTGCCGCTTTGGGCAAGATCGGCTCACCGTCGAATATTAATGCATTAAGCAAGGATGATTTACCCGCTTTGACGCGCCCGACTATGCCGATATTCATCAGCCTGTTCTGGTCTTGCAGCGTCTGGCAGGCTTGGTCGAGTTGTTGCGGCTGGTCGATTCCATTCGTTCGCTTGAACTGATCTAGTTCGGGGCCGAATAGGTCCTGATTGCTTTCTGCCAGTTGATGCAGGTTTTCGCTGAAAGCAACGAGTTCTCGGTAATTCATGAGTTCGTCAACCTTACTTGTACAGGTATTCGTTCGCAGTGTTTTTCACTGAAAGGGAGAGGCCTTCCAGGACGGCGGTTTTTTCGCTGATCTCTGCTTCACGAAGTAGGTTTTCCTGGGCAATGGTGTCGACCACATGCTTTTGTTTGTTTATCTGCTCTTCGAAGCCTTCGCTGATTTTTTTCAGCATGGCATTGAGTTGCTCGTCGATGATCGCCGGAATCTTCCCGCGCAGCTCCGCCTTGATGTTGGGGAACACTTCACCGGTCAGTTTCTGCCGGAATTTCTCGCGTTCGTTGCCACCGTTGAACATCTTGATGATCTCGGGCAGGAAGATGATCACCAGTTCCAGCAGTGGATTGACCACGGCGGTGGTGACAGCCAGTACGGTTGAGAGACCGCGATACAGCATCGCTCCACTGTCCTTGTCGGCCTCGGGGCGATTACTCAGGCGCGCTGACCAGTCGCTCAACATTTCAGTGGTTCGTTCCAGCGAGAACTTGACCTTGTTTGAGAGCTCTTCGCTCCAGTTGCTGCTGATGTCCAGTGTCGACATTTGGTTGCTCGTGGCACTCAAGTTGCTGGCAATGCGGTCAACCATGTTGCTGGAAATTTCCTGGACTTCGGACTTAATGTTGCTGGCCAGGCTGCTGCGAATGATGTCGGAAATGGTGGTGGACAGTGTTTGTTGGTTCCGGCCCATGCCCAGGCTGACCAGTTCCTCTAAGGAATCGTTGAGTGCGTTGTCCACGCCGCGCAGGCAACGATCGAGCATTTTGCCCGAGTAGCGCTCCTTGAGGTCGGACTCCACCTCCTTGCGTTGCTCCAGCAGGCTGGCCAGCGCCTGATCCAGCGAGCGAGCGGCTTGTTCGCTTTCGGCCTTGTCCTTTTTGAGCATGCTCAGCGCTAGGTTGATTTGCGCCAGCACGTCGAAGTTCTGATCTTTGAGGATGTCGATAAAAAGGCGCGAAAACAGCGCGTCAGGTTGCAACGCGGTCAGCGCCCGGGTCAGTTCCTCTCCACCGCGATTGCCAACGGCAACTGAGGTGCAGTGTTCGCCGAAATACACCGAGAGTTGATCATCGATGTAGGCTCGCACCTCATTAACCTGGTCCGCGGCGCGCAGGTTGCACTTGCTCAGCAGGAAGGTGAAATCGGTGTTGTAGGTTTTCAGTTCGTCGAGTTTGCGCAGCATCGACTGCGTAATGTTGCCGTCCTCGATACTTGTCAGAACTACAAAGTGCACACCGCGCGGCAGGTAGTAAGCGATCGCCTTATTATGGTTTTCTAGTGAGGAGCCAAACCCAGGCATATCTACCAGCACCAGAGGCGCAATGGCTTTCAACGCCTCGCTGTCGAGGTACAGACGCAAGTGTGAAAACTCGCTGGAGCGATGATTGATTGAACTCAACGCTTCGATAGGTAGACGTTCCTGCACGCCATCGGGCTTGATAGCCAGCAGATAGGATTCGGAGGAGTAACGCAGTTCGGTCGCCAGTTCAGTTTCCGGGGCGATCCCCACCGGCAATATTTCGTTACCCATCAGGGCATTCAGCAGAGAGCTCTTACCGGCGCTGAAGGCACCGATTACGGGAACTACAAGCTCGGTCTCCATCACTTTTTGAAGCAATGTCTGATCGAATGAAAACTCCTGGCCATTGAGCAGCCCCTGCATTTTCTTCAAGTACGTGGCGAACTCTTTCTGGCTTTCAAGCATGGTGATAATCCTTTAAGTGTTGATGGTTAGCGCGGGAGGGATCGGGAGAGGTATCGAGTTCCGAACGCACTTAGATGTTCAAGTATTTGCCAGCCTTTGCCAGCAGCGCAGCAAGGATTCTGGCCCGTGAACGGTGCAGATCCGGGTTGCCGCATTTAGGGCATTTTTGGTACCAGTCGCCGGGGCCCAGTGCGTCACTGGTCGGTGTCGTGGTCTTGCTCCAAGAACATTGATTGCACTTGAAGGTCATGGGAGGGGGAGGCAAAGGCATGCGCATGTCCTTGTTTGTTACGGTGCCGCATCGATGCGGGACCGGACTGACTAGCGCTCCCGGATGAGATCGCGTTGGGCTGGAGCCCTAAATTTAGCTCAATGCCTTGAGGCAATGATGGCACTATGATTTCGTGTCGTAAACTGTCAACAAAACGCGCATGCCTTGGATCTTTTTTGGGTTTTGAACGGCTATTACAGAGCGTATATGCGTGAAGTCTGCCTGGAAACTTGACCTGTATGCATGGACTCTGTTAACACGCTCCATCACTTGCATGCGCAAGCTTGCCGGAGTCTGCTATCCCTGATTCGCCCATGGGTTTCGCTGGATGTGCTGGTGAGTAGCATGGCCTGATGGTCATCTTAATTCCTTACTGATAAAGCCACTGTTTCAGCTCATCCAAATTCACAACCACAATCTGCTGCGCTGTCGCTTTGGCATGCACCTTGGTCAGGTCGATCTGATAGCGCTGCAGTACGTACTGCACCAGCGCGCCACGGGTGTCGATCACCAGACGGCCATCCTGCATGCCGTAATCGCTTTCGATGATGGCTTGCTGATCGGTTTTCAGGCGGGAGTCCGGTTCGATGATCACCTGCACCCGGGTAGTCCAGCCCGGATCTTGCTCTCGGGTGTTTTCGGTCTCATCATCCATCAGCTCCGGCACACCACGAAAGCGGCTGAGCACGAAGTCACGGTAATCCTTGTTCTTCTCGCAATACGCCCGCACGTGCCAACGCATGCCGGTGTAGGTCAGCGTGTGCGGGGCGATCAGCCGGGTTTCGCCGTTCGGGGTGCTGAACGACACATAGTTGCACTCCAGCCTGAGGCCTTCGCGGCAGGCGCGCAGAAGAGGGCGCAGCAGTTCCGGGCGCACCGTGCGGTCCGGCACCTGCAGCACTTCTGTGTGCGCATAGGCCAATGCCAGACCCTCGATATGCGGCGCGCGGTCGTGGTTCTGGTTCAGCATGTGCAAATACGCGCTGGCGCTGTCGTCAATAAACAGCGGGGCAAACTGCTTGCTCGGCACGTACCCCTTTAAATGCTTGTCATATTCCAGGTTCGTTGGCGCGTACTCGCTGATATAGGAGTTGATGTCCTTCGACGCCTGCTGACGACTAATGCCAAAGCTCTGTATCAGGTGATTCGTGGTCAGGCGGCCTTCCCACCAGGCCACGGTCTCGATCAGGCGGTAGCGCAGTGCCAGATCCCAGCGCACAGACTCGATTGATTGTTTGCGTTTCACTGCTCCTCCATCTGCTTGAAAACTTTACCTGTACAGGCAAACACTCTAGATACGTCGCCTAACACTACATATCCTGATTCTGACAAACAAGCTGGCTGACCCAGGCCAGCTCGGAAGGTACACATCAAGGAGTAGTGAAATGGCATTAATCACCTGTAACGAGTGCGACCGCATGGCAAGCGACCAGGCAGCTGCCTGCCCACACTGCGGCGCGCCGATCGCCAGGCTGGCGGCCACGGCTCAAGCGCAGCGGGTGTTGGTAGTCAATCGGAGCGTGGGCTTCTGGCTCGGCTTGGGTATTTTTCTTGTCCCGGTTGTCTTTGTCTGGTTCTTGCTGCGTCAAGGACACAGCACGACCAGCCGGGTGATCGGCTTTGGCTGGCTAGCACTGATGCTGGTTGCGATGGCATCTGGGGACGGCTCTTCGAGTAAGCCTGCTTCCTCTTCCAGCAGTCAGAGCCAGCCGGCCAAAGTGGCTGCACCGGTCGAGCCGTTGATTGAAGTGAGCGCTCAGCAATTAGCTCAGGCCTACGATCGCAACACCGTTGCGGCCGATCAGCAGTTCAAGGGCAAGCGCTTCAAGGTCACCGGCGTGGTGGACTCCATCAACACCGACCTGTTCGGCGACCCCTACGTCACCCTGCGTGGAGGGGTTAACCAGTTTATGCAGCCGCAATTCGAGCTGGAAAAGACGTACAGCGACTATGCCGCCCGTCTGTCCCAGGGCATGCGGATTACCCTGACCTGCAAGGGGCGAGGCGACGTCGCGAAGATACCCATGTCAGACGAGTGTGTACCGGTTAACTAATCACCGAGATCAGCTGCTTGTTTATAGGCAGGCAGCTCAGCCAGGGAGGTGACGGCGGCCAAGGCAGCAGTACCCAGCGGCGATCTTGACGCGGATAGTGAACATCAGCATCAACCTTATTAAAACCGACATAACCGGATAAGATCAGCAGCTCATATTTCCTGCGAATCTTTGTCATGACCGACCGTTGGCTCAGCGTTGATGAAATTGCCGAACATCTCGGCATCAGCAAGGACACCGTCTATGCATGGATTGCCAAACGCAGCATGCCAGCCCACAAGGTTGGTCGACTGTGGAAGTTCCAGAAGCTTGAGGTGGATACCTGGGTCAAAGCTGGCGGGGCCAGTGAGGATTCGCCGTCGGTGCAAAGCGATGGCTGAGCGTTATCGTCTTTCTTTCACCACGGGCGGCCTGTTTTTGCAGGAAGCACCGCTGGTTGTGGAGCGCTATCTAACGCTGCGTGACTGGGAGCAAACCCGCCAGCAGGTGCGTAGCGAGAACCTGCTGCAGGTACGCACGGCCTCGGCATCCACTCGCATCAGCAAAGAGTTGATTGCACGTCTAGAGCTGTTGGATAGCGAAGAGTTGGAGTTCCTCGCGGAC
This sequence comes from Pseudomonas sp. 10B238, assembly GCF_000970615.1. Classification (NCBI taxonomy): domain Bacteria; kingdom Pseudomonadati; phylum Pseudomonadota; class Gammaproteobacteria; order Pseudomonadales; family Pseudomonadaceae; genus Pseudomonas; species Pseudomonas sp. 10B238. The sequence goes on along the minus strand of NZ_KQ033945.1, from coordinate 20,250 downwards.
GGCAATCTGCGCGAGCAGGGTTACCTATTGTGGGCTGCAACATGCCGACGTTATGCCTTCATCAGTGACTTTGCTCGTGAGGTGCTGCGAGAGCATTTCCTACTGATGCGCCGCCAGCTCACGACAAACGATTACGATGCCTTCTGCTATGCCAAAGCTTTGTGGCATGCCGAGTTGGATGAACTGGCCGCCTCCACGCATAGCAAGCTCCGGCAAAACCTGTTTCGCATGTTACGCGATGCAGATCTCGTCAGCGTCCAACACCAGATCCAGCCGGCCATGGTTACCCCAGCATTGGCGAGTTTGCTGGCCCGCAAAGGCAACGAGCAATTGCTGATATTCCCGGCAACTGACCATGAAATTAAAAGGTGGCTGCAATGAGCCAAAAAATCAGTCAGCAGCCGCTGGCAGCTCGCTTTGAGCACCTAGTGAGCGTCATGAGCGGTCAGCGCTTTCTGGAAATGAAGGGGCTGAATAATGATCTGCCGTTCTACATTTGCGAATTCAAGGCGGCTGAAGCCTTTGAGATACAACGCATGCAGCGGCAACTGGTTAACACGTTGGCTGGTTTGCGTATCGATTGCCTGCAGGGCCGTGGTGTAAAGGTGCTAGAGGTCAGCCTATATGACCTGACAATCGACTTGCTAAAGGCACGTGAAGGTAGTGACGAAGGCATCAACTTGTGGGAGCAGATCCGAGCGGTTGAGCCTGATGTGGAAAAAGAAGCTCTGCTGGAGCTTTTGCAGGGAGTACTCGACATCAAGGAGCACCTGATCCCGGCCATTGGCGAGCGTATTGCTCAAGCTGATTACGACGTGTTGTTTCTTTCCGGCATTGGTGAAGTGTTCCCCTATATTCGCTCGCACCACGTACTCAACAATCTGCAAAGCACGGCCAAGGACAAGCCCACAGTTATGTTCTTCCCCGGTGAGTATCGACATTCGCTGGAGCAAGGCGCATCTCTGGAGCTGTTTGGCTTGCTGCACGATGACAAGTACTACCGTGCATTCAATATTTTCGAGTCTCAGGTGTAAGGAAGCAGTCGATGAAACTCAACGGAATTTTCAAGAGCCCAGTCAGTCGCCCGATTGAGGGCGTCATCAAGGCCGACGACGAAGCGAGCTTGTTCAGCGAGCTCAGTGAATACGTCCTGACTGACGAAGTCGCCAAACGTCTGGAGCACTTCCTTGATGCCTATACCGACTACCACCATGCCAATGGCGTCTGGGTCTCCGGATTCTTCGGCTCGGGTAAGTCGCACCTGCTGAAAATGCTCGCCCTGCTGCTGGAAAATCGCCAGGTCGACGGCAGTACTGCACTGGATATTTTCCTGCCCAAGATCAAGGAAGATGATGAGCTGCTACGTGCCCAGCTCAAGAAAGCCGTAGCCATCCCCTCGAAAAGCATCCTGTTTAACATCGACCAGAAGGCCGACATCATCAGCAAGACCCAGATCGACGCCTTGCTCTCGGTGTTCGTCAAAGTCTTTAACGAGATGTGCGGTTACTACGGCAAACAGGGCTATATCGCCCAGTTTGAGCGCGATCTGGACAGCCGCGAACTGCTTCAGCCGTTCAAGAAAGCCTACCAGAGCATCGCCAACAAGCCCTGGGAGCGCGGTCGCGAACAGGCGTTGCTGGAGTCCGGCAACATCGCCAAGACCTACGCCCAGATCACGGGTGAAGACCTGGCACTGGCCAAAGGTATCCTCGACAAATACCGCGCCCAGCACAGCGTCTCCATTGAGGACTTCGGCAACCAGGTCAAGGAGTGGCTGGATAAGCAGCCGTCCAATTTTCGCTTGAACTTCTTTGTCGATGAGGTTGGTCAGTACATTGCCGACAACACCAAACTCATGACCAACCTGCAGACCGTGGCCGAAAGCTTGGCCACCAAATGCCAGGGCAGGGCCTGGATCATCGTCACCGCACAGGAGGATATGGATTCCGTGATGGGTGACATGAGCAAGCAGCAAAGCAACGACTTCACCAAGATCCAGGCGCGCTTTGCCAACCGCCTCAAACTCACCAGTGCCGACGTGGCCGAGGTGATCCAGAAGCGTCTGCTGACCAAAAACGATACCGGTGTCGAGCTGCTGAAAACCGTCTACGACCAGCAATTCAACAACTTCAAAACCCTGTTCGACTTTACCGAGGGTGGCCAGCACTACCAGAACTTCCGCGATCTGGAGCACTTCACCTATTGCTACCCCTTCGTGCCGTATCAGTTCCCGTTGTTCCAGTCAGCCATTCGTGGCATATCCATGCACAACGGCTTTGAGGGCAAGGCCAACTCGGTGGGCGAGCGCTCCATGCTCGGTGTATTTCGCGAGGTGGCCATGGCCATCGACAACGAGCTTGTCGGACAGCTGGCGACTTTCGACCGCATGTTTGAAGGCATCCGTGGCGCACTGAAAAGCGCTATTCAAAGCGCCATCAACAATGCCGAGCGCCACCTTGGCGACCCATACGCGGTGCGCGTGCTTAAGGCCCTGTTCTTGGTCAAGTACGTCAAGGAGTTTAAGGCCACTCTGCGCAACCTCAATGTGCTGATGCTGGAGCGTTTTGGCGAAGACATGCCCGCGCAGCGCAAAAAGCTGGAAGCGGCGCTCAATCTGCTGGAGCAGCAAACCTATATCCAGCGCAATGGCGAACTCTACGAGTACCTGACCGACGAAGAAAAGGACATCGAGGAGGAGATCAAGAATACCGAGATCGAATCGGCGGATGTCATCAAGGAGCTGGAAACCCTGCTGTTCGACGGCGTGATCAAGCAGCGCAAGATCCGCTATGAAAACGGGCAGGATTACGCCTACACCCGCAAGATGGATGACCGCTCACTGAGTCGTGAGTCTGAACTGGCCATCCACATCGTCACTCCATTAAGCGACAACTTCGACAACCTCACCGTGCAGCGCATGCAGAGCATGGGCCGTGATGAATTGCGTGTAGTGCTACCGGCCGATGCCCGCTTTATGCAGGATCTCACCCTGCACAAGCGCACCGAGAAATACATCCGCCAGAACAGCGGTACCCAGCAGGAAGCAGTCAAACGCATCATCGATGCCAAGGGCTTCCAGAACACGGAGCGTCTGGCCGATCTGCAGGATCGTGCCAAGGAGCTGCTTGGCAAAGCACACTTGATTATTAACGCCGCCGACGTGGAGGCTGCCAGCTCAGACGGCCAGGCTCGCATTCTTAAGGGTTTCTATCTGCTGATCGAAACGACCTACCCAAACCTGCGCATGCTGCGCGATGTCCCGTACAGTGAAAACGATATCGGCAAGTACCTTCGCCAGGCCCAGGACGGCTTGCTGGGTAACGATGTCACCAGCTTGACCGAGCCGGAACAGGAGCTGCTTGCCTTTATCCAGAGCAACGCCCGCAGCGGTGTGCGCACAACTGTCAAAACGCTGCTGGAGCGCTTCGAGCGCAAGAACTACGGCTGGTACTACGCCGCCATCCTCTGCAACCTTGCCTTGCTTTGCGCCCGTGGCAAGGTAGAAGTGCGGCAAGACAGCAATCCGCTAGAGGGCGACAGCCTGGAGCGTAGCCTGCGTAACACCAATGCCCACCCCAGCCTGGTATTGGAGCCGCAAATCGAGTTCAGCGCCTCCCAGGTACGCCATCTCAAAGAGTTCTTTGCCGACTTTTTTGACCGGCCAGCAAGCAGCAACGAAGCCCGTGCTCTGGCACGTGAAACTATCGATGCAATCAAAGAGCTGGAGATCGAACTGGCTGACCTGCACGGACAAAAAGCCCTTTATGGGTTTCTTAGTGTGCTGGATGGCGTGATGGCCACCCTCAAGGAAATCGCGGGAAAAAACGCCAGCTGGTTCCTCACTGACTTGTCCCGCGCCTCCGATGCCCTGCTTGATGCCAAAGAGCAAATCATCGACCCACTGCGCCGCTTTATGGGCAGCCCGCAAAAAGCTATTTACGACCAGGCTCGCCAGTTGGTACAGGAGCAGGAAGACAATTTCGCCTATGTCGACATAGGTGAAGTTGAAGCCATCAAGACCTTACTCACTGAAAATAAGCCCTGGCAGGGCAACCGCCTACAACAGGCCAAGCCGCAGCTGGAGGGCCTGCAACAAGCTATCGCTAATCAGCTAGCTAGCGAAAAAGCCACTGCAGTCAGTCGGCTTGCCGAGCTGGAGCTGCGCCTGCAGGGTAGTGATGAGTACAGCGGCCTTAAGCCCGAGCAGCAGGTTCAGCTCGCAGCACCATTTGTTGAAGCTCAGCAATCAATACATGGGCAGAAACGCATTGCCATGATCCGTGATCAATTGCGTGCTTTTGAGGAGAATCAATACGCACAGCTGCTACTCAAGTTGGAACGAATGGCGCGTCCTCAACCAATGCCGGCTCCCGTGCCGCCAGTGCAGACACCCCCAGCAGCGGGTAAATCGAGTATCGACAGTCCACCCGCTCCAGTCGAGCATCCACCAAAAATTACCGAACCGCGTCTGGTGCCAGCACGCACCATCAAGGTGGGTTACAGCAAGCCTTGGCTGGCCACTGAGGCCGAGCTGGATGATTACCTGCAGCAGCAGCGCGAAGCCTGGCTGAAAGAAATTCAGGCCGGCAACCGCGTGCAGATCTAAAACGGACAAGCGCCTCGATCATTTGCCTGGTGTTACGCAAATGATCGAGCGGGCCCATAGAAAGAGAAAAATGATGGATACCAGCAAGCTCAAGAAATTTGCCCAATACGCCCGTCGCACTTTGCTGGAGCAGGTGAAAGGCAAATTAAATGTGGTACTAGCGCCGCACAGTGCCGCACGCCGCGAGCGGGCCCAGGTTGTGGCTGAGCTGGAGAAGCTGATCAATAGCTCCGGTCGTGAGTATGTGCAGGAGCGTGTTGCCTACATCTGGTTTAACCGTTTCTGCGCACTGCGCTTTATGGACGTCAACCGCTACACCCGCATCGGCGTGGTGTCACCGGCTGAGGGCCAGTTCCAGCCCGAGATCCTGGCCGAAGCGAAGATGGGGCACATCGACGAAGAGATGGTGTCACCCCAGGTTCGTCAGAAGGTCCTTGATCTACTCGCAGGTCGCGCACCGAGCAATGATCCGCAAGGCGAAGCCTACCGCCTGCTGCTGGTTGCCGTATGCAACGCCTGGCACCAGTCGATGCCTTTCCTGTTTGGTCGTATCGACGATTACACCGAGCTGCTGATGCCGGACGATTTGCTCTCGGGTAATTCCATCCTTGCCTACACGCGTGAGGCCATGACTCCAGACGCCTGCAAGGATGTCGAGGTGATTGGCTGGCTATACCAGTTCTACATCTCGGAGAAGAAAGACGCGGTATTTGAGGGGCTGAAGAAAAATCAGAAGATCACGCCAGAAAACATCCCCGCCGCCACTCAGCTATTCACCCCACATTGGATCGTGCGTTACCTGGTGGAAAACTCTCTGGGCCGCCTCTGGCTACTCAATCGGCCAGGTTCTCGACTGGCAGAACAGATGGAGTACTACATACCACCTGCAAGTCCAGAAACCGTTTTCCTCAAGATCAACGGCCCGGAGGAGATCAAAGTGTGTGACCCGGCGTGCGGCTCCGGCCACATGCTTACCTATGCCTTCGACCTGCTTTATGCGATGTACGAAGAGGAGGGCCATGACCCGGCGGAGATCCCGGAAAAGATCCTCACTCACAACCTCTTCGGCATCGAGCTGGATGAGCGTGCAGGAGAACTGGCTGCCTTTGCGCTCACCATGAAAGCCCGCTCTCGTCAGCGTCGCTTCTTCAATAAACGAGTTAGGCCCAACATCTGCGTTTTGGAAAAGGTGAGCTTCAGCGGCGAAGAACTGGACGAATACATGACCGCAGTGGGTCGTGACCTGTTTACCCACGGGCTTCGTGAAACGCTGCAGCAGTTTAGCGAGGTCGACAACTTCGGCTCACTGATCGTGCCCAAGGTCGCCAACGTGGCCGATGTTCTGGCCACGCTTGAGAGCAAGGACATGAGCAGCAACCTGTTCCTGGCCGAGACTCATAAAAAGGTGCTGAGTGTTCTACGCATGGCTGACGCCTTAAGTCCGCGTTACGCAGTGGTCGTGGCCAACCCGCCTTATATGGGCGGCAAAGGTATGAATTCGCGCTTGAGCACTTGGGCCAAAGAGCATTTCCCCAGCAGCAAATCCGACCTGTTTGCGATGTTCATCGAGCGCAATCTGGATCTAGCGGTGAAGGGCGGGGCTGTCGCCATGATCACCATGCAGAGTTGGATGTTCCTTTCCTCATTCGAGGCTTTACGCAGCCGTATTCTCAATCAACACACCATTCTCTCCATGGCGCATCTCGGGGCGAGAGCTTTCGATAGCATCGGTGGTGAGGTCGTTTCGACCACGGCCTTTGTGCTGGGAAATGCTCACAGGCCGGATTACCGGGGTGCTTACATGCGGCTGGTGGACGGGAACTCTGAGGCTGAGAAGATGGAGATGCTGGCCAAGGCTATCGCCCAAGGCAGGGCAGCATGATAAGCAGCCTCCAGCTCAAGAACTTTGTCGCCTTCACCGATCTGGCTATCGACTTCTCGCCGGGTATCAACATCATCATCGGTGAAAATGGCACGGGGAAAACTCAGCTGCTTAAGGCCATTCTCGCCTTGTGCGGGCCGGAGGCTCGCACGGAACAGTCCGGCGAGCAGCTAGCTCGCAAGCTCTGCCGTCTCTACCACCCACTCAGCAATCAAGTTGGGGAGCTACGTCGTGCCGGCGCACGCGGGGATGCCTTATTGAGTGCCAACTTTGCACTCGGGCAAGAGGTTACCGTCCGATTCAATGGCACCGCCACAGAAGCTAAAGTCGATACCAGCAAGGGTGGTGACGTTGCTGCAGCCATTTTCATTCCAACGAAGGAGGTTCTGTCGTTGGTACGCGGCCTTACCGCCGAGGATCCTGACCAGCCCACTATCGAGCGCATCTTTGACGATGGCTATCTGGATCTGGCCCGTCAGCTTATCAAGGAAGGAGCTGATGATCTGGATGCTAAGATTCAGCTCGACCCGCGCTTTGCCAGCATCGTGCCTCAGCTCGCCAACCTGATAGGTGGACGCTACGAGCTACACGAGGGGCGATTCTGCTTTCAGGCTGGCAAGTACGTGGAAAAGCTTGGCAAAAGCAGCTCGGCAGAGAAAGCCGCGCAGAGCTTTCAGGACTCCACGCTGCAGTTTGTGTCGGCTAAATCGCGGCTTGTCTCCAGTACCATGACTGCCGAGGGCTTCCGTAAGGTCGGCGTACTACAGCGCTTGCTCAGCAACGGTAGCCTCAACCCTGGCACAGCCGGTCCGTTGCTGTGGGACGAGCCCGAATCCAACCTCAACCCGAAGCTGATGAAGGATCTCGTGCTGGCACTGCTGGAACTCGCGCGCAACGGCCAGCAGGTCATCCTTGCCACTCACGACTACGTGTTGCTCAAGTGGTTCGATCTGCTAATCGACAAGGGCAAGGGCGACCAGGTGCGTTTCCACGTGCTGTCTCGCGAGGCGGAAACGGGACAAGTACTTCGAGACAGCATGGACGACTACCGTGCCATTGAGCCGAATGCGATAGCCGACACCTTCAATGAACTGACCAGGGAGCAAGCTGCCCGCAAGATGGGAGGCTTGGGCAAATGAAGTTGCGCGAGCGCGATTTAGAGATCGACTTCACCGATGCGATTGACGCCATCGTCTTTGATCAGATGAATAAGAAAAAACCGGGCTACCACGGCATCGGAGAAATGCACCGCGTCGATTTTGTGGTGGAACTGGAGGAGGCGATTCTCTTCGTTGAGGTTAAAGATCCAGGTAACCCTAGGGCGCAAGCTGAAGGGTTGGAAAAATTTTATGGTGAGCTTAACGACGGCACTTTAGGCGACACCTTTGCGGCGAAGTTCATTGATACCTTCCTGTACCGATGGGCTGAGGAGCTTCTGCAAAAGCCCGTGCATTACATCAGTCTGGTCACATTCGAAGACAGTGAGCTGTTACCCAACTTCTCTGACGAGATCGCAAGAAAGCTACCCCCAATGGGGAAGGCCATGCCTCGTTGGAAACGGCAGTTGGTGGAGAACTGCCAGGTTTTCAACATTGACCTGTGGAATGACAGCTTCCCGAAATGGCCCGCGACTCGTATCGCTCCATAGGTAAAGGTCTCGCGCAAAGGGAAAGGTGAGTAGCTATGACGACCAACACGCTTAAAACTCGGGATGACCATGTGCCGCTGCAGTTCAGAGCAGACGACGACACGTTCAAGCTTCAGGCAGGTTCAGAGGCCTCCTGGTTGAGCGGCGAAGCCTTCGGTCATAAGGAGCTGCGCAGCCGCATCGAGCCTTGGCTGACGTCATTGTTCCAATCGGAGCACCTTTCGCTGCTGGCCGGCTCGGGGCTAACCCATGCTGTGCATTATCTGGCCGCCGGAAAAGGCGCTGCTGGTATGGGCAACTTGACGCTGAGTAACCACCAGGCCGAAATCAATCATGCTGCAGAGAAAGCAGCGGGAGCGGCCGGACGCAAGAAGGGCAATCTGGAAGATCAGCTGCGCGTTGCCAACGAATTGCTGCGTGGCCTGGAGATTCTGCAGAAGGACAGCGAGGCCGAAGCCCTGCGTAACGAGCTTCAAGCCGGCATGCAGGACTTCGCGAAGTCGATTCTGGGCAGCGAAGCAGGCATTGCCACCGCCGAAGAGGGCAAGCGCGAGCAGGCCTTCAATACCCTGGTCACCTTCCTGATGAGCTTTGCCAGCCGCACCGGCGTGCGTGACCGGGTGAACATCTTCACCACCAACTACGACCGGCTGATCGAGGCAGGGGCGGAGCTGGCCGGGCTGCATCTGCTGGATCGGTTCTTGGGTAACCTCATGCCGATCTTCCGCTCCTCGCGGCTGGATCTGGACATGCACTACAACCCGCCTGGCATTCGCGGTGAGCCGCGCTACCTGGAGGGAGTGGCGCGCTACACCAAACTGCATGGCTCGGTGGATTGGGTGCAAACGGGCAAGGACATTCGCCGAATTGGCTTGCCGTTTGGAGCGGATAGCGTAGAGCCCTATCTGCAGGCGCCGGGCTTAGGTGGAGCCACCGCCCATCAGCTGATGATCTATCCCAACGCAGCCAAGGATAGGGAGACCGCCGACTATCCCTACGTGGAGCTTTTTCGTGATCTCGCGGCCGCTGTGTGTCGCCCGAACAGCACGCTGGTGACCTACGGCTACAGCTTTGGCGATGAGCACATTAATCGCGTGATCCGCGACATGCTCACTATCCCCTCGACGCATCTGGTTGTGATCTCGTATGACGATCCGCTCGGCCGCATCATGCAGACCTACGAGGAGATGGGCCGGCCATCGCAGATTAGCTTGCTGATCGGCCCCGCATTGGCTGATCTAACCACGTTGACTGAGAACTACCTGCCCAAGGCCGCTATCGACAAGACCACCTTCCGCATGAGCGAATTACTCAAGCAGCGTTGGGGAGCAGGTCAAACCTCTGCGGAGAGTCCTGCTGCTGAAGTCGGCATCGTGGATGTGAGTGATCTGATATGAGCGTGTCCCCGCTGGCTTATGCCGACTCCCTGCGCATCGGCATCATCGACTTCGTCTCTCCCGATGAAATCAAGGTGCTGATCGACATCGAGGCCCCCGACGGCGTGGCGCTGAATACCGGCACTCCGCGCCCATTCCCGCGCATCAACGGTTATGTGCTGATTCCCAGCGATGAGGGGCATCTGGTCGCCCAGGTCGAATGGATTACCATCGAGCGCTCGCAATACCCAAAGCGCAAGGGCATGCAGGACTTTGGCCTGGTGGACTTACCCTATCCTCTGCGCAAGATGAGCCTTAATCCATTGGGCTGCTTGATGTATGAAGGCTGTGGGGCCGACGGCAAAGAGATCTACCGTTTCCGGCGTGGTGTCGAAAGCTACCCCACCGTCGGCGATGCTGTGCTGCTGCCGACGCAAAACCAATTGCGCGCGATTGTCGAGTCCGGCGACAACCGTCGCGTGAAGATTGGAGTCAGCCCGCTTGCCGCCAATGCTGAGGTAAAGATCGACCCCGACCGCCTGTTCGGGCGACATCTGGCGGTGTTGGGTAATACGGGTAGCGGTAAATCCTGTTCGGTCGCTGGGCTGATTCGCTGGTCCATGGACGAGGCCCGCAAAGCACGCGGTGGAGCAGACCCGAATGCCCGTTTCATTGTGCTCGATCCCAACGGCGAGTATGCGAACACCTTCCGTGACATGAGCAAGGTGCGTGTGTACGGCGTCGAGCCTAGCGAGGGGGTGGAGCAATTGCAGATCCCCCTGTGGTTCTGGAACAGTGCTGAGTGGAGTGCGTTTACTCAAGCGAGCGCCAAGGCCCAACGACCGACCTTGGTGCAGGCGTTGAGATCCGTTCGTGAAGGAGTGCTTGCCGGCGCAGCAACACCAAGCCATGAGATGCGTCGTTATCTGCGCACCTTAGTCAGCATCTTGCAGTTGGAACGCAATGCCGGCAGCCCGTGGGCGAAATTTCCCCATCCCAAGAACTTCCTGGAAAAACTCAAGAAGTGGCAGGAAGGACTGGATGATCAGGACACCTTCACAGAAGATGAAAAGACGGTGCTCGGTTCTGTCAGGGACAAACTCACGACCTTGATCAATGCTCGCGGCGGTCAATACCCAACCTATGACTTCACACGCGGCGAGACTGATGAGCTGCTTTCGGTGATCTGTGCAGCGCACGCCACCTTCGGTGGTAGCGACACCGATACCCTGCCCATCGATGCCGATGTGCCGCGCCAATTCACGGGTGACCAACTGCTGAGAAGCCTCGAAGCCACAGCTGAGCTGCTTGGGGTATCCGAGTACGTCGAGACCATGCAGATGCGCATCCGCACCATACTGTCGGACAGTCGCATGAAGGTTGTTTCGGGCGATGCAACGGATCTCACACTGGATGACTGGTTGTGCAACTACATAGGCGATAACCAAGCCTCCAATGGCACCGTCACCGTCATCGACCTCTCGCTGGTGCCAGCTGAAGTGGTGCACATCATCACGGCTGTGATTGCCCGTATGACACTAGAGGCCCTGCAGCGCTATCGCAAGCTGAACCACGGCAAGACTCTGCCCACCGTGCTGGTGATGGAAGAGGCGCATACCTTCATCAAACGCTACAAGGACGACGCAGAAAACCAGGGCTCGGCCGCCATCTGCTGCCAGGTGTTCGAAAAGATTGCTCGCGAAGGGCGCAAGTTTGGGCTGGGACTGGTGCTGTCCTCGCAGCGCCCGAGTGAGCTGTCGCCGACCGTGCTGTCCCAGTGCAACAGCTACCTGCTACATCGAATCAGCAACGACCGAGACCAGGAGCTTGTGCACAAGCTGGTGCCCGACAATCTGCGCGGCCTGCTGCGTGACTTGCCGTCGCTGCCTTCCCGCCACGCCATTTTGCTCGGTTGGGCTTCCGAACTGCCGGTGTTAGTACAGATGAATGCGCTGCCCGAGCACCACAGACCGAAATCGGACGACCCGGATTTCTGGGGGGTGTGGTCAGGGCGAGACAGCGATGGCCATACGGTCGAGCGCACTGTCGATTGGAAAGCGATTACTGATGACTGGCAGCAGATCTATGCGCCGGTTGAAGAACAAGATTTGGAGAGCAGCGATGAGTAACAGCCAAACAAGTAAGGTCGAACAAAGTGTGGGAAGATATTTTTCCCGGGCGTCTGCTGCGGATTTTAAGAAAATTCCGGGAAGTCCCATTGCGTATTGGGCTAGCGAGACCATTCGTGATGCGTTTGATAAGGCACCGTCATTTGGCGAGGTAATCAGGCCAAAAGTTGGATTACAAACCGGCTCAAATGAAAAATTCATGAGAGCTTGGCATGAATTGTCTATTAAAAAGATAGGCTTTAGTCTCGGTTCGCGTGAAGAGGCAGTTAAAGAAGAGTTCAAGTGGTTTCCGTATAACAAAGGCGGTGATTGGCGAAAATGGTACGGAAACTGCGAGTATGTTGTTGATTGGGAAGATGATGGAAGCCGTATTCGAAACTTCAAAGACGATAATGGTAAAGTTCGCTCTCGACCGCAAAATACAGATTTTTACTTCAAGGAAGGAATAACCTGGGCTGATATAACAACAAGTTCATTTGCTGCAAGATTTTCTCCCAAAGGCTTTATTTTTGATGTCAAGGGCTCATCCGGGTTCCCGGCCGAAAATGTCTTAAATCTCGCAATTGGTCTGATGAATAGCAAGCTGATGCTTGGATTTATGAGAATTCTCAATCCGACAGCTACGTTTCAAGTTGGGGATATGTCCCGAGTTCCTTTTGTCTCTCCGGAAGTAGGTGGGCAAGAAGTTGAGGCTAATGCCAATAAGCTTATTGCTCTTGGCCGGAATGATTGGAACTCGTACGAAACATCTTGGGGCTTCACCAACCTCCCGTTGCTGCACCACGACTACTGCCAGCCCACACTCAAGTCCAGCTACCAGAAGCTACGCGCCTATTGGCGCGAGATAACGCTGGAAATGCAGCGTCTGGAGGAGGAGAACAATCGCATCTTTATCGACGCCTACCGTCTTCAGGGCGAGCTAATGCCCGAGGTGCCGCTGAACGAGGTCACGCTTACCTGCAATCCGCACTACCGCTACGGCACTGAGAAGAGCGAGGACGAACTGGAGGCACTGCTTCTGGCCGACACCATGCGCGAGCTGGTTAGCTATGCCGTGGGCTGCATGTTCGGCCGCTATAGCCTGGGCAAGCCGGGGCTGATCCTTGCGAACCAGGGTGAAACGCTGGCGGACTATCTGGCCCAGGTACCACAGCCCAACTTCCCGGCCGATGACGACAATGTGATCCCGCTGTTGGATGGCGACTGGTTCCCGGACGACATCACCTTGCGTTTCCGCCAGTTCCTGCGTGTGGCCTTTGGCGATGCGCATTACGAAGACAACCTGGCCTTCATCGAGCAGGCGCTCAACGTCAAGGGCAAGCGCAACTACAGCCTACGCGACTACTTCCTGGGCGAGTTCTATGCCGACCATGTGAAGCGCTACAAGAAGCGTCCCATCTACTGGCTGTTCAGCAGCCCCAAGGGCACCTTCAGCGCATTGGTCTACCTACACCGTTACCGTCCGGACACCGTCAGCGTAGTGCTCAGCTACCTGCGCGATTTCCGAAAAAAGCTCGCTTCGCGCCTGGATTATCTGCAGCAAGTAGCCATTAATCCCTCTGCAAGCCAGAGCGAAAAGACCAAGGCCATCAAGGAAGGAGAAACCGTCAAGAAGCAGCTGCTGGAACTGGACGACTACGAGCGTGAAACCTTGTACCCGCTGGCCACCGAGCAGGTGGCGCTGGATCTGGACGATGGCGTGAAGGTCAACTACCTCAAACTCGGCTCGGCTTTAAAGAAAATTGTTGGACTTGAAGCCAAGGAAGACTGAGATGGCAGGCCGTTTTGAAAAGGCGATCACAATTCGCCAGGCGTTACGCAACATTGATGACCGGACTTTTCTGCTGCCAGCGATTCAGCGTAACTTCGTTTGGTCGACCCAGCAGATTTGCGTGCTGTTCGACTCACTGATGCGGGAGTACCCCATCAACACATTCATGATGTGGGATGTGACGAGCCCCGAGATCAAGAATAAATACCGCTTTTACAGCTTTTTGACCGACTACTGCCAGCGCTTCAAGGAGTCTAACGACTATGTCCCGACCCAGGGGGACTTCAAAGACTTCAAGGCGGTTATAGATGGGCAACAGCGGCTGACCTTGATTTACATCGGTCTAAAAGGAACCTATGCCTACAAGCAGCCCCGTGTCTGGTGGCCGAATACGCGTAACGACCAAGTGCTGCCGCCGCGTCGACTCTATTTGGATCTTGCAAAGGGGCTGGACGGTGATGACAACGAGTCGATGGCCCAGTATCACTTCCGTTTCCTTACCGAGAAGCAGGTGGCGACGTATAGCGATGACCCGGCTTCGCGCTGGTTTGAGGTGGGCAAGGTATTGAACCTGCCTGACGTGCGCTCTGTAGATGAGATTCCTTTTGAGGTGGTTCTGCCTTACCTTGAGAAGAATGGCCTTGCCTCCAACAGCTTTGCGCGCAAGGCGTTGACCCGTCTTTATTACCTTGTCAGGCATGAAGAGGTGATTCACTTTTATAACGAGGAAAGCCAGGACATTGATCACGTTCTGGATGTATTCATCCGCACCAACAGTGGCGGTACACCGCTGGCGTTCTCGGATTTGTTGATGTCGATTGCTATTGCGAACTGGGAGGGGGATGCCCGGAAAGACATCGACGAACTAGTGACCGAGATTAGGCAAAGCCCAGAGATGCAGTTCTCAATTGGTCGAGACTGGGTCCTCAAGACTTGTCTGATGTTGATTGGCGTTGATGTGCGGTTCCGAGTCAGGAACTTCGACTCCGATCAGGTCAGCGTCATCCAGCAACAGTGGCCGGAAATCAGAGCTTGCGTGGTTGCAACCTTCAAATTGCTGCGCAAGTTCGGCCTTAACGACCAGTCCTTGAGAGCCAAGAATGCTGTCATTCCGCTGGCGTTCTATGTGTACAAGCAGACTTTCCGGGACAAACCGCTCTATCAAACCATCAACAACATCAATTATCTGCGTGAGGAGCGGCTAGAGCTGTCCCGCTGGCTGCACATGGTGCTGTTGCGAGGGGTATTTGGCGGGCAAGCAGATGGTGTGCTGACCAAGATGCAGCGGCTGCTGAGCAAGCATTTGGACAAGGGCCTGTTCCCCTTGGATGAGATCATTGTGGCCTTCACCGCAACCAACAAGGATCTTCGTTTTGATGAGGCTTATCTGAGGGGGTTGCTTGATATTCAGCATGACGACGCAAGGTGCCGTTCTGTGCTGAGCCTGCTTTTTCCTGAGATCAATGAGAACCTGCAGTTAGACATCGATCACCTGCATCCCAAAAGCGCCTTTGTCAGGGCAGCCCTCGAGCAGCAAGCCTTCCTCAAAGAAAACGACAAACTGAAGGTGTTTTATCAGAGCCCCGTCAACTGGAACTCCATCGCCAACCTGCACCTGCTGAACGCCTCGCAGAATCGCTCAAAGAAAGATATGTCGCTGATAGAATGGATGGCTGAGAAACACACAGGCTTTAAGCCGGCTGATCTTCTGTTGGGTGATAACGACAGCCTACATTTTGCTGACTTCCAGTTGTTTTGTGAAAAGCGCCGGCAAGCGTTGCTGCAACGGCTGCGCTGCAATGTAGTGATGAGCGGAACGCTTTCGGTGGATGTAGAAGTGTTAGACGAAGAAGAAGAAATCGAGAGCATGGCATGAGCAATCCCAAGATTACCCAAGCTCTTAGCAATCTATTCGACAAGCAGCGCATCGTCTTCTGGTATGACACGCGCTTGGAGTTTCGCACCGAGTTCGAGACGCTGGAGCTGCCGGGCGTCGAGAAGATCGAGCTGGCTAACAATGAGTTCGGTGTGAAGTACCGTGTGCTGCGCGAGCAGCCAGAGCAGAAGTTTCTGCTCTACCGCGAAGGAGCGGAACCCGCGCATCTGGATAACTGGCTGCTGGATGTGCGACTGGCCAGTGGCAATTGCTTCCGTACCGATCAGGTTGCCTTGTGGCTGGCAGAACTGGAATTGGGGCCAGATTGCTATCCGCTGCTGGAAGCGCATGTGGCGTTTTTCGAATCTGCCAAACGCCGCGAGGCGCTCAGTAAATTGCTGGAGCCGGGAGATTCGCAGAACCTGCTGCAACGCAAGATGCTCGCCGTGTGTGCCGGTAACGAGCCACGCCTGGATGTGATTCTGGAAAACCTGCTGAGTGATCTGGCTGCAGGTAAAGATGTGCGGCTCAAACTGATCGAAAGCAGCGGCTTGAATACCTATCTGTGGGAGCAGGTGAAGCGCGCCTATGGTTATAGCTCCGAACAGCCAGGGCTACACGATTTTGTTATCGAGCTGTTTAAGGCGTGCTTCATGCTGGGCATCGATCCGGCGTACAAGGCGAAGTTGTCCGCCGAGGCATTGGTGTTTCTGAAACGCTGGAAGGACAGCCGCTCCCATGAGCAGAGCTTCGAGATACTTTCAGAGCAGTGCGCGGCGGTGCTGCAGGTCGACGACAAGCTGCAAAACCTGGACTGGCGGAGCCTGCTGGAACTGGATTATTTCGAACTGATTGACCGCAAGATCCTCAGTGAGCTGGTACGTGCCGTGGTTGCCCGTACAGTGACCGCGCAGGTAGTGGAGCAGTGGGTCCGTCAGCGCCGTCAGAGCCACTGGTTTGAGCGCTTCAAGGATGTGTACCTGGCGCTGGAGTATGCGGCGCAGTTCATTCAGATGCTGGATATCACGCAGCTGCAGATGGAATCCCTAACGGATGGCGTACAAAAGTACGCTAGTCAGTGGTTCCGGCTGGATCAGCGCTACCGCAAGTTCGTCTTTCACCTGCGCGAATCCGGTCAAGCTTCGCTACTAAGTGATTTGGCCATGCAGGTAGAGAATCTGTATGGCAACAACTACCTGAACCGGCTTAACGACCGCTGGCAGCAGCACGTGGATGCAGCGCAGCAGTGGGACGCCGTGCCAGTAGTGCTGCAGCGCAATTTCTTCAGCCGTTATGTGAAGCCTTTTCTAGAACGTAAAACCAAGGTATGCGTGCTGATTTCCGATGCCTTCCGTTATGAGGTAGGCGAGGAGCTGCAAAGCCTAATTCGCCAGGAGGATCGCTTCGAGGCTGAGTTGGAGGCGATGCTCTCGATGCTGCCGAGCTACACCCAGTTGGGTATGGCGGCGTTACTGCCGAATAGCAATTTGCAATTGGCTGACAACGATAGTGGTGATGCCCTGGTGGATGGCCAGAGTGCTCAAGGCTCTATCAATCGGGGCAAAATTCTGGCTGCCACGGTGCCGGCATCCCAGGTGGTATTGGCCAAGGATCTTCTGGCGATGAATCAGGCCGATTCTCGTGCGTTGCTGCGCGACAATGAGGTGGTTTATGTCTATCACAACCTGATCGATAAAACCGGTGACACCCGTGACACCGAGGAGCGTGTATTTGCGGCGGCCGAGGAAACGCTCAGTGAGCTGATCCGTCTGGTGAAGAAGCTAACCAACGCCAATGCCAGTAACCTGCTGATCACTGCCGATCATGGTTTTATCTACCAAAACCATCCTCTGCAAGAGAGCGACTTTCTCAGCAGTGAGCCAGAGGGCGACGAGGTTCTCTATCGCGACCGGCGTTTTGTGCTGGGCCGTGGTTTGCGCGAGGGGGCCAGCTTTAAAACCTTTAGCCCTGCGCAGCTTGGGCTTGCGGGTACGTTGATGGTGCAGATTCCCAAGTCCATTAACCGTCTGCGACTTAAGGGCTCAGGTAGCCGCTTCGTGCACGGCGGGGCCACCCTACAAGAGGTGGTGATCCCGGTCATTCGCATTAACAAGAAGCGCCAGAGTGATGTAGGCCGGGTGGAGGTCGAGTTCATTGGTGGCGGCGGCAAGACAATCACCACTGGGCAGTTGGCCGTGGTGCTCTATCAAACCGAGGCGGTGACCGAGAAACTGCAGTCGCGCCGGCTACGTGCAGGCCTGTTCACGCTGGACGGCGAGTTAGTGTCCGATCAGCATGAGTTGTTGTTCGATTTCAGCTCCAGTAATCCGCGTGAAAGGGAGTTGCCGGTGCGCTTTATCCTCAGCCGCAAGGCTGATGAGGCAAACAATCAGCAGGTGGAGCTGCTCCTTGAGGAGGCCGTGGGAGGCACCTCACACTTCACTCGGTATAAGGCTGCGCGATACACCATCCGCCGCTCGTTCAGCAGTGAATTCGACTTTTAAGCAGGAGCTTCAATGAGTCAGCTCGACGACAAGATCAATCAGTACTTTGCCGGCCTGGTGGTGCGCAAAGACCTGGTCAAAGCCGTGAAGGGCAACGCTATTGTGCCGTCTTATGTGCTGGAGTACTTGCTCGGCCAGTACTGCGCGACCAATGACGAGGCGACAATCCAGACCGGTATCGAGACGGTCAAGGAGATCCTGCGTAAGCACTATGTCCACCGAAACGAAGCGGGGCTGGTGCGCTCGACCATCAAGGAAAAGGGCAGGCACAAGGTCATCGACCGCATTAGCGTCTCATTGAACGACAAGGACGACGTCTACGAGGCTGAGTTCGCCAACCTGGGCATCAAGAAGGTGTTGATTGACTCCAGCACCGTCAAGGCCCACCAGAAACTGCTGGTAGGCGGTGTTTGGTGTATCGCGGACGTGGAGTATGAATACACCGAGGATAAGTCAGCCTCGCCGTGGATCTTGGCTTCGCTTAAGCCGATTCAAATCTCCCGCTTTGATTTCGATGGCTATCTGGACGCGCGCAAGCAGTTCACTACAGATGAGTGGATCGACCTGCTGATCCAGAGCGTCGGATTCAATCCGCAGATGTTCGGCAGGCGCAACAAGCTCGCGCAGCTTATCCGCCTGATTCCTTTCTGTGAACGCAATTACAACCTGATCGAACTGGGGCCGAAGGGTACCGGCAAGTCGCACGTTTATTCAGAGTTCTCGCCCCACGGCATTCTGATCTCCGGTGGTGAAGTGACGGTGCCAAAGTTGTTCGTCCACAACGGCACAGGAAAGTTGGGCCTGGTGGGTTACTGGGATGTAGTCGCTTTCGATGAGTTCGCCGGCAAGCAAAAGCGCGTAGACAAGGCGCTGGTGGACATCATGAAGAACTACATGGCCAACAAGTCGTTCTCACGGGGGGTGGAAACCCTGGGAGCAGAGGCCAGCATGGTGTTTGTCGGCAACACTGATCACACCGTGCCTTACATGCTCAAGCACTCCGATCTGTTCGATCCTCTACCGGAAAAGTTCCACGACTCGGCCTTCTTGGACCGTATCCATAGTTACATCCCAGGCTGGGAAGTGGATGTGATCCGGGGTGAGATGTTTTCCAGTGGCTATGGCTTCGTAGTGGACTATCTGGCTGAGATCCTGCGCTCACTGCGTAGCCATGATTACTCGGATCGCTACAAGGGCCAATTCACCCTGTCCGACGAGATTTCCACCCGCGACCGCGATGGCATCAACAAGACCTTTTCCGGTTTGATGAAAATCCTATACCCGCATGGCGAGGCGACAGCCGCCGAAGTGGAAGACGTGCTGCGCACTGCAATTGAAGGGCGTAAGCGGGTGAAGGATCAGTTGTTACGAATCGACGCGACGTATCCTGCTGTGCGTTTTGCCTACCAGGCTTCTGATGGCCAGGAGCGTTTAGTACGCACGCTGGAAGAGGATGAGTACCCCAATCAGTACCATCGTCGGGTAGCGACCGAGGTCTCCACTGCAGACTTACCCCAAGCTGACGATGTACCGGATAGCGAGGCAGTTCCAGCCGCACAAGTGCCAGCTGCAATCCCGAGTAGCTCTGTGTCTGTGGAGCCGGTACTGAAAGAGCAGCATTTGGTCTTCCATGAGAATCAGCGTGGCCTGACTTTCGATAAGCTGTTTGGCCCGTATTTGGCCGGGGCTAAACGCGTCATCATCACCGACCCCTATCTGCGCATGTTCCACCAGTTGCGCAACCTGATGGAGCTGATGGAAACCATCAGCAAGCTTCAGGGTGCTGAAGACGAGGTGGCTGTGCATGTTGTGACTGTTGAAGATGAATTCAACGGTGACCGTCAGACCGAAAGCCTACAAAAAATTGCTGATGCTTGTGTGGCCGTTGGTATCCAATTTACGTGGGCTTACGACACCAGCGGTACCAAGCATGATCGAGACATCACAACCGATACTGGTTGGAAAGTCGTACTTGGTCGTGGTCTGGATGTTTTTCAGCGCTTTGAGTTGAATGATGCGTTTAGCTTTGCCAACCGACTGCAGCAGCACCGGCAGTGCAAGGAGTTCAGCGTGACTTTTGTGCGGGTTTGAATGTTGTGCCTGATTGTGAGTGACTGAAGCAAGCTCTAATGCGAGAGGCAACTCTCCGGAAACTCCAGACAGTTCAAACCGAGGGTGATGTCCGCACGAACGTCATCGAAGCAGTCTCTGATTGCGTGGCAACGGGACAGAGATTGAACAAAAAATAAATGACTGAACAACCAGCGTGAGCAAGCTTTTGGCTGCCCGCTGGTCTGTGCTGTAGGCATTCGAGGAGGAGGACGAGGGCAGCGGGGGAGTGGGACGCGGCCACGCTGTACCCGACGGCTTCAGCGCATAGTGCTTTGTCCGGTTGTTGAGAGCCGAGAGATTTGATGTGGATCGCTTTAGGGAACGTCTGAAAAAGACTTTCTAAAAC